>JAVSMP010000001.1:3251115-3606115 GCA_032027145.1 Ignavibacterium sp.
GTAGTACTGCCGATGCCTCTTTGAGGAAAGTTCATAATCCTAAGCAAACTTTCTTCATCATTCTGGTTGGAAATTACTCTTAAATAAGCAACTACATCTTTAACTTCTTTGCGTTTATAAAACTCCAGACCGCCAATAATCGTATAAGGTATTTTTTCTTTTCGGAAAATATCCTCCATTGCCCGAGATTGAGCATTTGTGCGATATAAAATTGCAAAATCTTTAAAGGATATTTTTTTCTTTGAAGCATCCTGCTTGATATATTTAGCAATCTGAGATGCTTCATCTTTTTCATCAGCACACTTAAGAAGCATTACAGGTTCGCCTTCTTCATTCTCAGTCCATAAAGTTTTAGGAACTTGTTCAGCATTATTTTTAATCACAGAATCAGCAGCTTTCAGTATCATCTTTGTAGATCTGTAATTCTGCTCAAGTTTAAATAATTTGAACTTTGGAAAATCCTTTCTGAAATCCTGCATATTGCCAATATTAGCACCTCTCCAGCTATAAATACTTTGTGCATCATCACCAACTACAGAGATCAATCCATTTTTAGATACTAACAGTTTTAACAATTCATACTGGGCTTTATTAGTATCCTGAAACTCATCAACCAGCAGATATTCAAATCGTGATTTATACTTTTGATGAATACTCTTCTTTTCATTAAAAAGCTCTATTGGTTTCAAAAGCAGATCATCAAAATCCATGGCATTAAATTCCACCAAACGCTTCTGATATTCAAAGAATACTTCTGAAATTTTTTCCTCAAGAAATGATTTAACCTGATTTTTCCGGTATTCTTCAGGCGTAATCATATAGTTTTTTAGAAAACTTATTCGATGACGTACTGAGTTTGGTGTAAATTTATCCAGATCAATATTCAGATCTGTCATAATATTCGATACAAGTGAAAGTGAATCAATAGTATCGTATATAGAAAAGTTACTTTTATAATTGATATGTTTTGCTTCAGTTCGCAATATCTTTGCGAATATTGAATGAAAAGTCCCCATCCATAAATTATCAGCTTTTTTGCCTATAAGCTCTTTAATCCTGCTCTTCATTTCATTAGCAGCTTTATTTGTAAAGGTAAGAGCCAATATAGATTCTGGTGAAAAATTCTTCTTTAATAAATAAGCTATTTTATAGGTAAGAACTTTTGTTTTACCGGAACCTGCGCCTGCAACAATAATTTGAGGTCCCTCAATATATTCTACTGCTTCTAATTGAGCAGAATTTAAATCCTTAAATTGATGCATAACTCTTTCTATTTTTTGGAAAAACAGGTGCAAATATACAAAAAGTGACCTCTAATAGAAAGAAATGAAGCCTCTAAAAAAAAATTAAAATTAATTGATACCTCTGAAAAATTGTTGTAAGGGTTATTCATAACTGGTTTCGGAACCAAAATAATCAGTTTATTATATAATTCATCATTTTCAGTAAGAATGAAATTATCTGCTTTTTAATTTTTGAAATAAATTTAAGATTCTTTTATCCATTATTGTCAGTATCAAAACCTCGGGTAATTAACTAACATTCCAGTTGAAGATAAACTATCACCGAAAATTTTTAATAATCATCATAGCCTTATCATAAAATGAAGGAATGCGAAATGTTTTATTCAGATTATTTTTTATGTACTGTTATAGAATATTTATGGTCATTCTATTGGTTATTTTTTAATAATTATTGGATAAAAGAATCATTAGAAATTTTTAAGTGTATCTTTCACTTCCTTGATAGCCCATTGCATAATAAGTATATTTGAATAAATAATGTTTGAAACTAAGGAGATAAATTGACAAAAGAGAAGGAACAAATAAAGAAATCAAACAGCGATAATTCACTTGTTGATGATATACCTTCAATATTACCGATTTTACCTTTAAGAGATATAGTAATATTTCCATATATGATTTTCCCGGTTTTAGTGGGTCGTGAGCAATCCATTAAAGCTGCTAATTATGCTTTAGATAATACAAAGTATATTTTCCTATCGACGCAAAGAAAATCAAGTATAGAAGATCCCTTACCAGCAGATCTTTTTCAGGAAGGAACAATTGCAAAAATTGTTCAGATATTAAAACTGCCAAACGGATTACTTAAAATACTTGTTGATGGTTTACTTCAGGGCAGAATAAAAAGATTTACAGATAATAAGAATTTTTTTGAAGCAGAAATTGAAGTAATAATTCCGCAGATTATTTTGGATCACGAGATGAATGCATTAGTCAGACAAATGACTCAGCTATTCAAGGATTATGTTAAGATAAGCCGTAACCTGCCAAATGAAACTATCGCTGCTTTTGATAATATAGAAGAACCGGACAGAAAAATATTTTATGCTGCTGCTAATATCAATCAATCGATAGATGTTAAGCAGAATATGCTTACCAAATTTGATCTTAAAGAACAATATTATGAAGTTATTAAAGTACTTAATTCAGAAATTGATATACTGAAAATAGAAAAAGAGATTGATACAAAAGTTCAGGAAAATATTGCAAAAACCCAGCGTAAGTTTATAATTCAGGAACAAATAAAAATTTTACAAGATGAACTTGGAGATGAAGAAGAAACTTCATCTGATTTTGCAAAGATAAAAGAAAAGATTGCTAAAGCTAAAATGCCAAAAGATGTGGAGACAAAAGCATTTGAAGAATTTAACAAACTAAAAAAAACTCCACCAATGTCGCCTGAATCAACAGTAATCAGAAATTATTTAGATTGGCTTGTTGATATCCCCTGGTCAAACAGAACTAAAGATAATCTGAATATAAAACATGTTCAGAAAATTCTTGATGAGGATCATTTTGGATTAGAAAAACCAAAAGAAAGGATTATCGAACACATTGCTGTTCTTAATCTTGTAAAAAATATGAAGGGACAAATATTATGTTTTGTTGGTCCTCCCGGAGTTGGAAAAACTTCGTTAGGTAAATCTATTGCCAGAGCTATCGGCAGAAACTTTGTCAGAATAAGTCTTGGCGGTGTTAGAGATGAAGCAGAAATCAGAGGTCATCGGAAAACTTACATTGGATCAATGCCCGGTAAAATAATTCAATCAATGAAAAGAGCAGGCTCAATAAATCCTGTTATATTACTTGATGAAATAGATAAAATGAGTATGGATTTCAGAGGCGATCCATCTTCGGCAATGCTCGAAGTTCTTGATCCTGAACAAAATAATACCTTTAATGATCACTACATCGAAGTTGATTACGATCTTAGTCAGGTTATGTTTATAACAACCGCAAATGTCAGATACAATATACCGTTGCCTTTACAGGATAGAATGGAAATAATTGAACTACCGGGTTACTTGGAATATGATAAACTTGAAATAGCAAAAAGGCATATTCTTCCTAAACAGCTTGCAATCCACGGAATAGAAAACAAGAATGTTACAATACCTGATGATTCAATTAAAAAAGTAATTTCTGAATATACCCGTGAAGCCGGTGTAAGAAATCTGGAAAGAGAGCTAGCAACGGTGTGCAGAAAAATCGCCCGCGATATTGTTTTGAAAGAATCAGGCAATGGTACAAAGAAAAAAACTCATAAGTTTTTTATTGATAATATCAAGATCGAAGAGTATTTAAAAACTCCGAGATTCAGAATTCACAGACACAGCAAGGTAAATAAAGTTGGAAGTGTTACTGGTTTAGCCTGGACAAGTGTTGGCGGCGAAATATTAACTGTTGATGTTACAATTATGAACGGCGGCGGTAAACTTACACTGACCGGACAGCTTGGAAATGTAATGAAAGAATCTGCTCACGCTGGATTAAGTTATCTAAGATCGAAAGCCAAACACCTTGGATTAAATCCTGATTTTTTCAAAGGAAAAGAAATACATATCCATTTACCTGAAGGCGCAATACCAAAAGATGGTCCTTCTGCTGGAATAACAATGGCAATGGCTATGCTTTCAGCTATAAGCGGTAAACCTGCCTCAAACAATGTTGCTATGACTGGTGAAATAACTTTGACCGGTTCTATCTTAGCAATTGGCGGATTAAATGAAAAGCTGCTGGCTGCAAAACGAAATGATATTAAAACTGTCTTAATACCTAAGGATAATGAAATTGATCTTAAAGAAATTCCGGAAAAAGTTAAAGAAAGTCTTAAGATTATTCCAATTTCAAAACTTGAAGAAGCAATACCATTTGTTTTCCCGGATATGAAATCAAAAAAAACACCGACTGTTAAAAGTCCTGTAAAAAAGAAAAAGTAATGGCTGAATCCTTACAGATAAATACTTTAGCCGCATTGGATGAGCAGTATGTTTTATTAATAAAACAGATAAAGAGTTTATTAAGCAAGAATGATCATCTTATAACTAATCTTGCTAACCTTGCTGCAGCATTAAAACAAACATTCAGTAAAATCAGCTGGGTTGGATTCTATTTGTTTGATGGAAATAAACTTTATCTTGGTCCGTTTCAGGGTAAAGTTGCTTGTACTGAAATAGAAATTGGAACAGGTGTTTGCGGAACAGCAGCACAAAAAAAACAAACTTTAGTAGTTAGTGATGTTGATAAATTTCCAGGTCATATTGCTTGTGATGCTGATTCCAAATCGGAAATTGTTGTTCCTGTTTTAAAAGATGGTAAGTTATTCGGAGTTTTGGATTTAGACAGCACAGATTACGGTTCATTCAACGAAACAGATAAATATTTTTTAGAAAAGATAACTGATTTTTTAAGCAAAGAAATTATCTAAATATTATGGAATATCAGGTAACTGCAAGAAAATGGCGACCCCAAAAATTTGAAGATGTTGTAGGTCAGGAACATATCACTGCTACATTAAAGAATGCACTTAAAAGTAACCGGATCGCACATGCATATATCTTTACCGGACCGAGAGGTGTAGGTAAAACAACAACTGCAAGAATTCTTGCCAAAGCTTTAAACTGCGAAAACTCAAAAGACTTTGAACCTTGCAATAAATGTGATATGTGCAGAGCTATTAATGAATCTCAAACATTGGATATAATTGAAATTGATGGTGCTTCAAACAGAGGAATAGATGAAATAAGAACTTTACGCGATTCAGTAAAATATGCACCGACACGCGGTAAATATAAAGTGTATATAATTGATGAAGTGCATATGTTAACAAAGGAATCATTTAATGCATTTCTTAAAACTCTTGAAGAACCGCCGCCGCACACTATTTTTATTTTTGCAACAACAGATATTCATAAAGTTCCTTTAACAATCATCTCCAGATGTCAGCGTTTTGATTTTAGAAGAATACAACTTGAAACAATTAAAAAAACTCTTAGCAGCATTGCACAGCAGGAAAAGATTTCAATTGATGATAAAACTCTTACTTTAATTTCCAAGAAGGCTGATGGTGCGTTAAGAGATGCTCAGAGTTTGTTTGATCAGGTTGTATCTTTTTGCGGTGTAAATATCAATGCTGAAACTGTTTCTAAAATGTTAAATCTGATTGACGAGGATTTATTCTTTAATATCTCTGATGCTGTATTAGAAAAAAACTATAACATTGTATTTGAAACTACAGATAAAATTTTTCAACACGGCTGGGATTTTATTGACTTCACAAATGGCTTGATTGAACATTTCAGAAATATCCTAACAGTAATTATTACAGAAAAAACTGAGCTGATCGAAACTGCAGATGTATTCAAAAAGAGATATATAAATTACATTCAGACTTTTTCCAAAGGTGATCTGCTAAGAATACTTAATTATTTAAATAAACTGCAGCAAGAACTCAGATATTCTAATAATCATAAGCTTAAAATAGAAATTGCACTTACAAATTTAGTTGGTTTGGAAAAGTCAGCTACACTGTCAGAGATATTATCACAAATCGAATCTCAAAATATTCCAGAAAAAAAAAGTAATTTCATTGACTCCGAGCCTGAAAAACAACTGCTAAAAAATAAAACTTCCATTCGTAGTCAATTACAAAAGAATGATACTGCAACCGACGCAAATATTAAAACGGAACCGTTTATTCCTCCAACCGTTGAATCCCAAGCCGGAATGCAAACAGATTTTAATCTTGGCAATCTGACTGATAAATGGCAGGATTTTGTGAATGTTGTATGCAATGAAAAATCGCTGCTATTAAGTCCCTTTTTCAGCAAAATAAAACCTGCAAACTTTGATGGGGTCAATCTTTATCTTGATCTTGAAGATGAAAATATGGAATCATCATTATTACTGCATCTTGATTATTTGACTAAGAAATCAAAAGAAATCTTTGGTAAAAAAATCAACTTTAAATTTGGTTCAGATTTAGCAAAAGAAAATAAATCAAACGAAAAATCCTCTGAAAAACTGAAAAATCGAGATAAATCTCAAAAAATCACCGATCCTTACGAAAAAATTATACTCGAAGAATTAAATGGAAAACAAATTCAGTAAGTATAATTCCTGAGTATTTTGATCTCCATAAACGTTTGATTATTAAATAGTTATAACTATTTTTGACGCCTATGTCAAAAAAGTTAATCATTGCCATAGACGGACCGGCTGGTTCGGGTAAGAGCACAACTGCAAAGCTTGTTGCTCAAAAGCTGAGCTATCTATATATAGATACCGGTGCGATGTACAGAGCAGTTACTTTGTTTGCACTAAGGGAAGGTTTAATTGGACAAAGCGATAAAATAATTGAGCTGGCTAAACAATTAGACATTGTTTTAGAATTTGTTGATGGTGAAACTAAAATTACTGTAAACGGTGAGGATGTTTCAAAAGAAATAAGATCTTTTGAAGTTAACAGTAATGTCAGTGAAATAAGTGCTATCCAAAGTGTGAGAGAGATACTTGTAGAAAAACAGCAGAAGATGGGAAAAGATGGCGGTGTTGTAATGGAAGGACGTGATATAACAACAGTTGTTTTTCCTAATGCAGATATTAAAATCTTTTTAACTGCAAGTATTGACCAAAGAGCAATAAGAAGAGCTAAGGAGTTTTCTGAAAAAGGTAATAGTGTTCCTTTAGAGAAAGTAAAAGAAAATCTTAAATCAAGGGATTACATTGATTCTCATAGAGAAGCAAGCCCTTTAACAAAAACTCCGGACTCAATCGAAGTTGATACATCTGATATTACGATTGAACAGCAGGTTCAGAAAATATTGGATTGTGTAAAAGAAAAACTAAAATGATTATAAATTAAGCCGTTTTAACTAATGTTAAACTAAACAATCTGTTTCTCTAAGTATTACGGCTTAGACTTAGAAAAACAGAAAAATATTTTTAGGAGGATTAATGTCCGAAACAAAAGAAACGACTCTAAAAACAGTGACTCCCGATGAGTATGAAAAAGCAAAAATTAAATTTAACGACGATGAATATTCGCAGGAAGAATTTTTAGCTCTTGCCAAACTTTATTCAGATTCTTTCAGAGATGTTAAAGAAGGTGAACTGATAAAGGGGAAAGTAGTACGAATCCAAGGCGATAATGTTATTGTTGATGTTGGATTTAAATCTGAGGGTACAATTCCAAAAATTGAATTTGCTAATATAAATGAGATTAAAATTGGACAGGAAATTGAAGTTGTTCTTGAAAGTGTTGAAGATCAGGAAGGAAATCTTGTTCTTAGCAAGCAGAGAGCTGACTTCTTACGGATCTGGGAAAAAGTACTCAGAGCACATGATACCGGAGAAATTATCGAAGGTAAAATTGTTAAAAGAATCAAAGGTGGAATGGTTGTTGACCTTTTAGGAATGGAAGCATTCTTGCCTGGTTCACAAATTGATATCAGACCTATCCGTGATTTTGATGCTTTTGTAGGTCAGACAATGGACTTTAAAGTTGTTAAAGTAAATGTTCCGACCGAAAACGTTGTCGTATCGCATAAAGTACTTGTTGAAGAAGAAATTTCTGATCAAAGAAATGCAGTACTTAATAGTTTGGAAAAAGGTCAGATTCTTGAAGGTGTTGTAAAAGCAATAACAGATTTTGGTGTATTCGTAGATCTTGGCGGTGTTGATGGTCTTATACATATTACTGACCTAAGCTGGGGCAGAATAAATCATCCAAATGAAGTAGTTAAACTTGATGAAGTAATTAAAGTTGTTGTTACTGAATTTGATGAAGAGAAAAAGAGAATATCACTTTCACTCAAAAAATTATTACCACATCCCTGGGAAAAAATTGAAGAGAAATATAATCTTGGAGATAAAGTTTCAGGTCGTGTTGTTTCTCTTACAGATTACGGTGCATTTATCGAAATTGAAAAAGGGATTGAAGGTTTAATTCACAATTCTGAAATGAGCTGGACACAGCATATCAAACATCCATCACAAATTGTAGCGATGGGACAAATGGTTGAAGCAATAATTCTTAGCCTTGATAAAGAAGAAAAGAAAATCTCGCTTGGTATTAAACAACTTGAACCAGACCCATGGGATACTTTGATGGCTAAATATCCTGTCGGCTCAAAGCATTCAGGTATTGCAAGAAACCTTACAAACTTTGGAGTTTTTGTTGAACTGGAACCGGGTGTTGATGGATTGGTTCATATCTCTGATCTTTCCTGGACAAAGAAAATACGCCATCCCGGCGAAGTTGTAAAGAAGAACGAAAGAATTGATGTAATTGTTCTTGGTGTTGATGTTGAACAAAGAAAAATCTCCCTTGGTCATAAGCAAATTATGGATAATCCCTGGGATCTTTTTGAGAAACAGTATTCGGTTGGAAATATTACCGACGGCAAAGTTGTGCGTATTATTGAAAAGGGAATTATCGCAGAACTTCCATCTAATGTTGATGGATTTGTTCCAACAACCCAGCTTTCAACTACAAAGATAAAAAATATTGCAAATCACTTCCCTATTGATTCGACTTTACCACTTAAGGTAATTGAGTTTGATAAAGAAAGTAAGAAGATTGTTCTTAGCGCAATTGCAGCACTTAAAGAAAAAGATGATGCTGAGATAGAAAAATATCTTACTGCTTTCAAATTGGATAAAGTATCAGTTCAGAGTATTAAAAATGCTGAAATGGGTACTATTGATTCATCTGAATTCCCGATCTTTGAAGTTGCTGAACCTGAGATGCCGAAGAAAGAAGAGACTGAATAATATTAACTCAATATTCTAAATTCAGAGCGGGAAATTATCCCGCTCTTTTTATTTAAAAAAGAAAATAAAAAGTGAATCAAAAAGTTGCATTACATACTTTAGGCTGTAAACTTAATTTTTCAGAAACATCAACAATCGGAAAACAGTTTTTAAAGAAGGGATTTTCAATTGTTGATTTCAACGATAAAGCAGACGTTTATCTTTTCAATACTTGTGCTGTAACTGAAGCAGCTGAACGTGAATGCAGACAGCTTGTAAGAAAAGCTCTCAGAATAAATCCGGAAGCTTTTATAATTGTGACAGGATGTTATGCCCAACTTAGACCTGAAGAAATTTCTGAAATTGAAGGAGTTGATGCCGTACTTGGAAGCAACGAAAAATTTGAGATATTCTCATTGCTTCAGGATTTTGACAAAAAAGAACTTTCGTGCATTTATGTTTCACCCAAAGAAGATCTAAATTTATTTGGACTTGCATCTTCAACGGATGCTGACAGCAGAACACGGGCATATTATAAAATTCAGGATGGCTGTGATTATAAATGTTCTTTTTGTACTATTCCGCTTGCCAGAGGTAAAAGCAGAAGTATGCCACCTGATTTAGCAGTAAATGAATTTAGGAATCTTTTAAAACAGGGCTATAAAGAAATAATTCTTACCGGTGTAAATGTTGGTGATTATGGAAAGTCATTCGATACTTCTTTTTATAATATTCTTAAATCCTTAATAAGTGTTGAAGGTGATTTCAGATTAAGAATAAGCTCAATCGAACCTAATCTTCTGACTGATGAAATAATCAGTTTAGCCGCTGAATCTGAAAAGATATGTAAACATTTCCACATTCCATTACAAAGCGGATGCAATTCAATTCTAAGGTCTATGCAGAGAAGATATACAGTTGAAGATTATAAAAATGTTGTTGAAAAAGTGAAAAAAAGGATTCCTGATTGCGGCATTGGTGTAGATGTAATTGTTGGTTATCCCGGAGAAACTGAAAAAGAATTTTTGGAAACTCATAATTTTTTACTTGAATTACCGGTTTCCTACTTTCATGTTTTTACTTACTCTGAAAGACCGGATACAAAAGCAATAAACATAAATGCTAAGGTTAGTGTAGCTGAAAGAAAGAAAAGGAATAAAATGCTTAGAATACTTAGCGATAAAAAGAAAAATTCTTTTTACACCTCAATGATAGGAAAAGAACTTGAAGTACTTTTTGAATCTGGTGATGCAGGTAAAACTATTAAAGGATTTTCATCAAACTATATTAGAGTACAGACAGATTATTACCCTGAACTGGAAAACTCAATTTGTTTTTTTACAGGAACCGAAATTCACAATGGTATTCTTACAGGAAAGATTAAAGAGATTAAAAAATCAATTGCTTCCTAAATTGCATAATTATAATATTGAAATAAAAAAATGAAAAATATCTTATTTCTGCTCATTATTTTCGCTGTTCAAATTTCTGCACAAGTAAATCAACAATCATTTTACAAACTTAAAAATGATGTAGTAAATCAGCTTCAAAATGCTGAGACCGAAACTAATTCTGTGTTTAACGATGAAGTTAAGAAAAAGAAAAGCACCGGATTAGCTATTATTTATTCATTTTTGCTGCCGGGTATGGGTGAGCTTTATGCTGAGGCTTATGATACAGGTGTTTACTTTACTATCGCTGAAGGAGTTCTTTGGGGCACTTATTTAGGAATGAATATGTATGGAAACTGGCAAAAGGATCGTTATATTTCTTTTGCACAGGTTAATGCAGGAATCACTACTAATGCAAAGGATGAAGATTATTATGCAACTATTGGCGAATATCTGAGCATTGAGCAGTACAATAATGACAAAACCTTCGAAAGAAATTTTAGTCAGATGTACAACACCGAAAAGTTTTTTTGGAAATGGAATTCATCTGATGATAGAAAAACCTACAGAAGTATGTGGGTATCATCCGAACAAACTTTTAATGATCTAAGATTTGTTGTTGGTGCTATGCTGGTTAACCGGCTTGTCAGCGCTATAAATGCAGTTAGAATGGTTTCAAAATACAACAAGAATCTTGAACAGGAAATAAGCTGGAATGTTTATCTGGATTTACAAAAGTTACCGGATAATTCTTCTGTTTATAATCTGAATTTTTCTGCTTCGTTTTAAACAAAAGAAATAAATAAGATAATCTTCCTTAAAAGACAATTTGGTTATCTCATTAATACCATTTTCTTTGTTTGTATATAATCTACAACCTTGCTGTTAGCGGATTGTATTTTAAGCTGATAGAAATAAATACCGCTCGATAGATTACCTGCATTAAATATTACTTCATAAACTCCAACTGGTTTTTCTTCATTAACAAGTGTAGTGATTTCTTGCCCAAGTAAATCATAAACACCAAGAGTAACAAGAAAACTCTCCTTCGTTCCTTTTCCTTTGTAAATATTAGCTGGAATGCTATAAGATATTTTTGTAACAGGATTAAAAGGGTTTGGAAAGTTCTGTAATAAAGAAAAATCAGTTAACTGTTCAACTTCAACCTTAACTTCATTTGAATATTTAAATGAGCCGTCATTGTCTGTTTGTTTTAACCTATACCTTATAAATTGAGACTTATCTGTTATGTTAGAAATATCATCTTTGAAAAAATAAGTATTTGAATTGGTCGTAGTGCCATTGCCTTTTACAAATCCAACAGATTCCCAAATCTCTTTCCGATTAACTTTAATTATTGACCGTTCCAGATCAAAACCATAATTATTCAGTTCAGATGAAGTTATCCATTTTAGATTAACAGTATTATTTTCTATCTGTGCTGAAAAAGAAACAAGCTCAACTGGAACAGGACTTTGAATAATAGTAACGGGAAACTTCGGTCCAAAATTCCAACGGTCGCGGGCATCAGGTATTGAGTCATAAACAATGCTCAATCCACAAGAATAAAGTGTATCGGTTAAAACTGAGTCAGGTGCAGTATAAGCAAAAGCCCAATAAATAGTATCCATAGGTGTTGGAAAAACGAGCGGAAAAGCTTGAGTTAATTCATTCGGCGATCTGTAATCCCAAACAGAAAACGAATCTACCAGAGACATTGTTCCATATCTTCCGGCAACATTGTAACCTCCGGCTTCTGCGGGACCTTTAGCAAGATACATTTTGAACAAAGCTGTTTCACCAGATATTAAAGTATCAGGTCCTTCAATCCAGACCATTACTGATGTATCAATCTCTGTTGTATGACAAACGCAGCCGCTGCCATTTAATTGTGTCCCGCCTAATAATTCATGATCAAACAGACCAGAGTATGCAAACACCACAAAAGAAACGAATATGACAAATAAAACAGAATAGACTTTCATAATTATGTATCTTGGACTAGATGAATAAGTTCTGCAACAATATAAAAAATCTAACCGCAAATTAAAACATTAAGTCGCTAGATCAATCACTCATTTTTTACTAAAATAAATCAACCTTGTAGATGATATTTTGTTTCAAAGCAGTTTCATACAGATTCATTAAAGCTTGCAAAACTATCCTTCCATTAAAACAAGTTTGATCTCAAGTAACTTATAGAAAGACCCTTATGTGGTTTAGAAAAATTATTCAACCACTATGCAAACAAATTTTTGCAAAAAGATTCATATTTAGAAAAGCAATTATAAATGATAAACTCCCTTAGTATTTAAAAATCTATTTTATGTATTTAAATAACAATAAAGTTATCAACGCTTGCTAAATCTAAACCTGCATTGCACTCTCAATTGTTCTAAAAAAGATATGATTTTAATGTGTTGCTTTGGTTTGTTGAAAAAAAAAAATTCCAACCATCACCTATGTATATATAACTCTGCTATTTCTGAAACTGTCCAAGGGAAATTACTAGCAATCATTATTATTCAGCTTTCTTTCTGTTATGTACTCATATTTGTACAAAAAACCTGAGCAAACTAAAAAAAAGGAAAAAAGAAAAGCCTTATAAGTTATTCACTTACAAGGCTTTTAAGAGCGGGGCCGACGAGACTCGAACTCGCGACCTCCTGCGTGACAGATATTCGCATTTCTGCTTTCCCGCTGTCAATTTACTGCTTTTTAGCCAGTGGGTACACATTGGGTACATCCGCGAAAGGAGTATCTATTATGTTTCTCACACCGCCTAACGCTAAAAGACGCTATTACCAATTAGTCTATTTTATTAATGGTAAACGAACAAAAATTTCTACTAAAACCACAGACAAAAAAGAAGCAGAAAAATTTCTAAAGTCTTTTGTGCCTCAAATCAAAGATAAGAAAGTTGAACAAGAAAAACTAAACGAAAATACAACCACAATAAAACTAAGCAGCTTCTTTACTGAGTATAAAATATATATTGGTAATACCTACTCTGAAAAGTACCTTAAAAAAGCTGTTATTCCTTCCTTCGCTGCTTTACAAAAAAATATCCCTGATATGCAACTCGAAACAATATCAACGAGAATCCTCGATCAGTTCATTTCTTCAGTAGCTGCCAGATCAAAATTTTGTGCTTCACTTTATTATCGTACATTGAAAGCAGCTTTTAATAAAGCTTTAGTTTGGAATTACATTGAAGTGAATCCTTTTAGCAAAATAAAAACTCCTAAGCTGCCTAAATCATTCCCGTTATTTATTTCTGAATGTGAATTGATTGAGATCCTGAATAACACAACTTCTAATTTGATGAAAGATATTTTCACGACTGCCTTTTACACTGGTATGCGTTTGGGTGAGTTGCTAAATATGAAATGGAACTGGATTGACTTCAATCAAAATATAATCACAATCAAAAACTCTAACCAATTTATTTCTAAGAACAAACGTGAAAGAATTATCCCAATTCATCAAAAAGTTAAGGCAATTTTACAAGCTCGTTTTCTGTTAGGCAAGCCGGAAAATAATCTATTGTTTTATAAATATGAAGATGTTAAGCTAAATGAAGATTTTGTTAGTAAGCAATTTAAGAAAGCTGTTAGGGCTGCTAAGCTTAATGAGAAAATTCACTTTCACACTCTCCGACATTCATTCGCTTCTGCCTTAGTACAGCGAGGTATTTCTCTTTATGCAGTAAAGGAATTGTTAGGCCACGAGAATATTAAAACAACTCAAATTTATTCTCATCTGCAGAAGCAGAATTTGATGGAAGCGGTGAATCTCTTATAAAAAGAATTTGAGTTTTTCATTTTTTAAAGTAAGCTAATTTTTAAAAATCACTGGAGGCAATAAATATGGCTAAAGGTAAG
This sequence comes from Ignavibacterium sp., assembly GCA_032027145.1. Lineage (NCBI taxonomy): Bacteria > Pseudomonadati > Ignavibacteriota > Ignavibacteria > Ignavibacteriales > Ignavibacteriaceae > Ignavibacterium > Ignavibacterium sp. The sequence continues at coordinate 3,265,447 of JAVSMP010000001.1, forward strand.
GGTTCCCACTCTGCATACAGAAGTGCAATTTCTGGTAGGTTCGTTACAACTAAGCACGGAAAATCTCATCCAAAAAAAACTGTTAAGGAAACAGTTAAAAATCCTTCTCCAAAGAAAAAATGAATCTTTAACGCAAGGACTGATTTAAATTGAATTTTATTTCCGTCCTTGCGTCCAATTTTTGTTTTATTCCCAAAAACTCCCCTCTCAACTCTCACTTTTCAAACAAACTGGTTTCAAAAAATGGTTTATGTTCAACTCTATCTATCTGTTTCTTTTCAATAGGTGAGACGCTGTTTTTAATTCCTTCTTGAGCGGGCGAAATTTTTAGACGAAGCCCCTTCCGGTTAGGGTTTTTCCCCAATCTAAAAGGATAGAGCGGACAATCCTGGATAATACATTCTCTCACTTCTTTTTTAGAACCACCGGAACAATCAAGACAATGTTTTTTAATTGCTTTTACTGGTGACAAGTGCATTTCTATTATTCCTTTATTTATTAATTACAATTTTTTGGTCGGAAATCCTTGGTAAGCTTTTATTCAATTAATTTCTGCCACTATTTCCATCCTTGCGTCCAAATAAATCAGCTTCACCTGTCCCGATGCGGGGACTCTTTTCTCTTTCCTTAAAGCATATCGTTCTTTTACTTCCGCTCTTTCCTTCAACAACTTCATAATTCTTCACCCTTCCCCATACCTTCAGCCAACGAGTAAATTTACTTTGCGTAAGCTTATCAAATTCTTCATACTCTTTCTTAAAGTTTTCATAGAGTTCTTTCTTTTCAAACTCTTTCCCTGGCGCAATCGATTCAGCGAATTCCACAAACTCCGGACAAGTTTCATCAATCAGTTTTTTCTTTTCTAAGTTTATATACTCATAAGCAATCAAACCTTTATTCAGATAGAGCTGCAAGCAGCCAATCATAAAATTATCAAAGTCGCTCCATTCTTCTTCATTCCATCCGCTAAAGAAGGGATTGCCAAAATCATCAACGGGACGATGAGATTTGTTATAGTAATCCGAAAACTCAATAATAAATTGCCTGTCAATTGTAGAGTCATCAACACCGGTGATAGAAAAGTTTGTACTTAAAACAATTTTCGGAGATTCAGTGAATGGAATAAAAATTTCATCTTTATTTTTTCTTTCTACAACGCAGCCGTCTGTAATAAGAGAGAACAATCTTTCAAAGGGAAATTTTTCCCGGATATCCTCAAAGCCAATTACATTTGTATCTGCCTTAACTCTTTGGAAAGCAAAATTCTTTGAAGGATTAAAATTCCTTCCATCCTCAATAACAACATTTCTAACTTGTGAAATAGATTTTATAACTAATCCTTTTCCGCTTCGTCCAAACGCACCTTCACTCAGCTTCTCATCAATAAACACAACAGCTTTAGCTAATGAAGGATCTTTGTAAGTATGAAGCAGATAGCCAATCCCACTCTTTAACGCATTATATCTTTTAACATCATTCCGACATACATTAAAAAGAAAATCTTCAAACACACTTCGCTTTGTACTTTCAACAAAGTTTCTGTTTATTATCTGCTTTCGCCAAATATGTTTATTCAGCTTCTTATAATTGTAAAACTCAATCGAACTGCGGCTTACCTCAACAAATCCGTTCTTAAAATAAAAGTAACCCTTATCGTAAGTGTCTTTGTTAAATTCAATATTCCTTGTAATTAAGAACTCAAGAAACTGCTGAGTGAAAAGCTGATTCGCGGATTTTATTAACGCATCAATAATCTCATTCCTGTTTGTTCCCTCAAGTTCTTCAGTAGCCATTCTTTCAATAAAATTCATTACAAACTCTTTTACATCAACATCAGCAATTTCCTCAACAATATTATTTTCAATCCGAACGAAGATATGACTCGATTCGATCTTGTATTTGCAAAATCCTTCGCTCTCCAAAAACTTCTTAAAACGTATTCGTGAAATTTTTATTCTGTCATTTTCTCGATGCCAGAATTTAATTACCGGTTTCTTCCACCCATACATTTCAGCAATATGATAAATCGTTCCTATCGTTACTCTGCCATCATAATCTTTATTAAGCAAATCAAATTTTTTCTTTAACTCAAATTCAGTGTCTTTATACTTAGGATTCTTTAAGCTCATCTCCACAAAATATTTCTCACCCTCTGCACCTAAAGGAACTAAAGCAAAACCTATTTTATACCATTCCTCATAACTTCCATCCGGTAAATTCTGTGAGAGGAAATCAAGCGCACTTTCCAACCTTGCTTTATCATAAAAAACTTTTTCACCATTGTTGTTTTGATTCTGGGTTTTCTCCCTCTCGCTTTGGTGAGCCTGTCCGCCTTTGGCGGAGGATGGGGTGAGGGTGCAATACTTCTCTAAGCAGCAAATCAACTTCTCCAAATCAACATAAACCGGCGGCTCTTTCGGTTCATCATAATAAAAATTATATATGCCACCGCTCTCGTGATTTGAAGGAGGCAAAGCAGTTTGGCAGTTCATCCATCTCAGTTCAATATGTTTGCAATAACCACTTTCCCTGCCTCGGCTCTCCGAAGGAGAGACGGGTTTTAGCTTAAATTTATAAACTGCTTTTTCACCACCAAGTCTATAGAAAGGATTTCCCTCTCCCTCTGGGAGAGGGTTAGGGTGAGGGCTTCTAATATAGATATGAAATCCTTCACCACTTCCACTTTGAACAACCCAACTATATTTTCCCGGCAGTTCCAATTCTTTTAAGATCAATTCAACAATCTCAAAATCTTCCACCCTATCAAAGTCAATACATCGCCAATCATTTATTCCTTGAATTCCGCCAAGTCCGGTTGAATTAGTCCATTGCATTTTTTCTATATCTTCAATTGTCTGAATATCATTTTGCCATCTATCCCAATCGATTATAGGTCTTTTACCTTTCAAAGGCAGCAAATTCATATTCAACTTCTGTTTATACGTTAATGCTATTTGCTTAAATAAACTCATATTGAAAATCCTTTTTTAATAATCTTGAAATCTTTCAATTTTGAAATCTTTACAATCTATTCACCGCATCCCTCAACTCTTCCAAATCCACTCCCGCATAAAACCTCGTAGTTACATTCACAGTAGAATGACCAAGCAGCTTTGACACAGTGAATATTGGTACCTTATTGCTCGCCCAACGAGTTGCTGCAGTTGCACGCAAACAATGCCAGTGAAGTTCATCGGGCAGCCCGGCTTCTTTAATTATTTTCTTCAATGACTTCGACACAGTATCCTTCTTGTATTGCTTTCCGTTTTTCTGAACGAATACAAACTCTCTCAATATTTTTCCATTCTCAATTTGCCTGTTGGAATTCCTGATTAATATTTGCTCCATTTTCTCATTAAAAGGAATCCGTCTTATTTTTTTCGATTTAGTTTTAAACAGCTTATTACCGATTGTTATAACCTTGTTTTTAAAATCAACATCACTCCATCGCAGATTATTTTCTTCATCTAACCTCATTCCTGATTCAACAGCAAACAGAACCATATCTGCAATAACTTCTTTCCCTTTTCTCATTAATCCTTCACAAACAATGTTTATCTGTTCATCAGTAAAAGCAATTGGATCTTCTTTTTGTCGTTTCGGTAATTTTACTTTTAGGAAGGGATTGATTGAGATGTAATTCCAGTCAACAAAAACATTAAACATTGTTCGATACACTTTCAGATAATTATAGCAGCCAAGAGGGGCAGATTTAGAAATCTTCATCATTAAATTTTCAGCTTCTTTTCTTTCAATTGTATTTAATGATCTGTTTCCGGGAATGAATTCTAAAAATCTTCTCTCAGCAGTCTTTGCAGTATCAACAGACTTTTTCGCAAGGTTAAACTCAATAAGTTTATTATACTCACTAAATGCCTGTTCAACTGAAACATCTTTCCTTCCGCCTGTGGAGGACTGCTGTGCTTGTCCCGGTGAAGCGTAAGCGTAGCCGGAACCTATTCCAAACAATCCAGCAAGAAGTTTTATCTTTTCAATATCCTCAGCAGTGAAATTTTTAAAAATCTGAAGAACATCACTTTGCGTCGAGTTTATCCCGCTTGCTGGGCTCTCTGCATTTTGCTGTTTATGTATGTTATTCAAGCTTTCCATATTTCTTATCTGTTTTTAATCCGTTTTATTAGTCTAATCCGTGTTCTATTCATAATCCCATTTTGAGCAGTCAGCATCACTTGTCGCGGCGTAGCCATTAGGCGAAGCCGGATCTTCCTCATCTTCATCACTGCCTTGCATTTCGTTTGACTTTTCACTTTTTACTTTTGACTTTTTACTTGAGAATATCCACTCATCTAATTCCACCTTTGAAAAAAACAGCATCTTTCCGGTTGGTCTATGACAAGGAATAATTTTACGCGAAGTTAATTTGTAAAGGTAGGAATGAGAGAACCCAAGATATTGTGCAGCTTGTACGAAGTTGAGGGGCTGATCGTTCTGCTTTCTGAGAAGAGTTTTAATCTCCTCAAGTTGTTTCTTTATTTCTTCCTTTTTCATAGTAAATCCTTCCAACAAAAAAGCCGCATTGACTTAACCCGGTTTAATGTCAGTAACCGAGTGTCAATAACGGCTCTTAATAAAAAAACCGTCAGCTTCCGAGTTATTAACTCGATTACTAACGGTTCGAAAAATATATTATGGATTAGGATTTTGTTTCACGGGTTTTTCACCTTTTTTCCCCATAAAATCCCTATTTCTTTTTTACAATATCATAACATTGTTCCTTTGTCCAATCTTTCCAACGAAAATTGTGTTCATCATATAATTTATTTGAAGCATCTCTTAAGCTAAGATATTTTTTCTGACCTGTTTTCTGATCTTCCAAATAAGCATCATTAACAAAAGTTGCAAATTCGCCTTTTGTACCTTTCCAATCTTTTTTCAATTCATCTTTCCCATTATCTAAAAGCTTTATTTCCCTTTTGATCTCTTTATCAAAATTATATGGTGCATAAAGGCTATGGTCAATTAAAATTTTGTTGTGCTTTTTTAAGAATAGTATATCCTTAAAATATTTTTTTCTTTCTGTTCTATCTTTAATGTTCCTTCCGAAATCTTTTACCTTTTCTAAGTCAAAGTTAAAATGTTTCAGCTCGTTCTTATCCATTAGCTGACTATTTTGTTTATAATTTTTTCGATATAATCAGTACTTCCAATCTGTAAAACGTTAAACTGTTCTGCTTCTTCACTATTCCTAAAATGCGCAATTTGGTGCAATGGCGTAACCGAAAGTATAAATGAATTTAGAATAAGATTATCATCATTTAGCTCTAAATCTTTTATCTTGTTAGACAGTTGTATTTTATCGCTTTGAAATCCATCTGCCTCATTTCTTAAACCGTGTGGATCAATAAATGTTAAATATTGTTTGTCAGCTTGTTTGATCCATAAAATAAAATCTGGATAAAATCCACCGGAAGATTCAAAGTAAAAACCAAATCCTTTTCTGCTTTGATTTCTCAATAGATATAATTCCTTATCCTCAAAAAAATCTTTATTCTCTTCAATATAAGTTCTCAAATCTTGAATAAAAGTTCTTTCACCTTTATTCAATCCTTTTGGTCTAATTGAAGTAATTAATTTCTTCCTGTTGATTGCAAGTGTCTGATTATCCTCATCATCTAATAACGGCTGGTATAAATGTTCCTCAAGCCAAGTGTTATTAATAACTGTATTGTTTTTAAGATTTATCGGATATGCCGGTTCAGTGCTATTTATAATTTGCTCAATATCATTAAGAATTTGTTCGATGTTGTGCAGCGGGTTTCCTTCATCGTCAGTTTCTATCAATTCAACAACATAATCAATTCCAGCTAAATTTGGGTGGTTACTGCTTAGTGGCACCGTTTCTAAATGTTGGCCTTCGTACACATTTAATTTTCTGTTAAAGAATAATGTTATGTATTGTTCAAAAATTAGAAGCACAACTTTATTCACTTTTTTAATATCTTCATAACTTTTAACAGCAAGCACATCATCAGTGTATAGTTCAAAATCTATTTCATTCAACAATCCCGGTAATTCAGTTTTTTCTATTCTTAGATTATTAAATCTTTTCTCTCTTTTAAATTTTAATAGACTTAAATAAATATCGTCCCATTTGATATACTTTTTTATTTTATCTTCTATTGCAGTGGTTTTTAATCTATCTGCACTATCATTACTTTGTCCTTCTGCAGTTACCAATAGTCTTTTAGTACTTAGGTCAATAATCACCTTTATGTTTTTATTTACCTCAATCTTCACTTCTTCAGTTTGATTAAATGGAGTAATATTATCTTTCTTTTTTAGGCTGGTTAATCCAAGGTTACTTAAATTTTCCTTTGGCACAATTCTAAATATTTTCTCACTCTTTCTTACTTTAACACCTTCCTGGCTCAAATCATCTCTGAATTTTTTCATATAATCAGCATTCAATCCGAATATATTCAGCGTCTCAACAATATCAATATTTTGATATTCATTTCGCTCACTTCTTTTAAGCGAATGATTTTTACCCCTTAAACGCACTCCTCTTCCAAATAACTGTATTATTTGAGCTCCCTCTGCACGCCCAAAATTAATTAGTCCAATTGATGAAACCCTATAGCTGTTCCATCCCTCAATAAATTTCCTCGCACCAATTAATAAGTTTATAGGCTTTTCTTTATTTGCGGATATTGTATCAAATAAAGGCTCTGTCAGCTTATCTTGTTCAAAAGTAAATTCATTCTCCAGACTTGTCTTAAAAGTAGATACATCACCAATATTTATTAAACCAAAATAATTTTCACTTCCTTTTAGTCTTAGTGCAATTTCCCCATCAGCTTTTGAAATTACCCATAATATAAGTTGGTCTGGTTCAACAGCATTAAATACTTCTTTTATTATAAATCTGTATACCCTTTCTGAATCATTCAATCGTTCTTTTATGTAAATCAATTTTGTATAATAATCTTCTTTATATATTCCTTCATTTGAGAATATATTTTGAATATATCTTTTGTATTTGCTCCCGTTATCAAGAAAATCTTTAATAAACTCCAATAATATTTTAACATCACTAACTGTTACAGTATTGTCTTCTTTCTCGCTTTTACTCGTTGCTTTTGGATTCACCGTATGCCCGATAAAAATTAGCAGCGGATTTTCAATATTGTATTCCTCAATTTCATTCTTATTATTTTTATAAAACAAAACTTGCTGCACAAATAGGAGTAAATTCAGAAGAAGATAATTTTGCTTTCCTTCATTATTCTCAATGTATCTGTTATCGCTTATATTATGAATCCAATAGTCCTTTCCGTAGCCATCTCTGTGAAATTTACCATACGAATAATCAAATATTATATTTTTTGCGTATTCATCTTGAAGCGAACCGCTTATTTGTCCAAACGTTGCACTGTATTCAAAGGTAAAACCATTAAATCCGATTTTTTCTCTTAAAAATCTCCAAACGCTTTCATCTTCACCCGATGAGCCTTTATGTCCTTCATCTACAAAAAGAGCATTGCTTTGTTCAAATTCATCAACTCCGATTGTTACTCCTTCACCTTTTTTTGATTCTCTTATCTTATGAATATCAATTACTTTAACCTGGTCACCCATTTTATTATTTAAGTAATAGTCAGCTTCAATAGAATCGGTGGCTAAATCTTCCAAGTGCTGTTTGCTCATCATTTCACTGGGTGTAAGCAAAATATAATTATTTGCATTTGTCCCGTAGTAATTGCTGTAGTGTTTGTATTGAAGAATATTGAAATGAAGTATAAATGTTTTCCCGGAACCCGTTGCATTCCAGTATGAAAGTTTATTTAATTCTTCTGTTTGATAATGCGGTAAGTCTAAACGCCGCGAGTTATTATATCCGTGTAAATACTGATTCAGCTTATCACAGAATTCATATTTATCATTAAAATAATTATCCAAATAATATTCAGTAAATATTAGCGAGAAATACTGAAAATACTTTAAACTTATTTTTCTTTCACGGCTTCTGTTAATAACTGCCAAATGCTTTATAATATTATCTTCATATCCTTTCAGTTTCAGCAGCCCAAATTGTAAAGTTTCGCGACTAAGCATCTGGTAAAAAATTGAATTTCCCGGAACATCATAACCAAGTTCATAATCCTTATATTTATTCCTCAAGTCATCAAAACTTGAAAAACCAAATTGCTCCAGTAAGAAATGAAATAAAACAGTCTTGTTAGTAAGCATTATTTCACATCCTCAAACATCAATCTCTTAAACTCTGCCTCAGTACTTTCTGCCCCAAATCCGTTATCTGCATTGCAGTACAACTTGGCGTTCATATCAAAATAAGGCAGCGATTTTATCCAATCCCTTTCATCATCTAAACGTAACGAGTCGTCAAACTTCCGCCAAACCACAAAATAATTTTGCTGTTTCTTTGTGCCGGTAATTATTCTATAAATTCTGCCGTTATGTTCTTCAGTTTTTATTTTGTCCACATCAATACCGAGCAAGAAGTTGAAAGTAGTTACCAAATCTACATTCTGCAGCTTTCTTTCATTCTGCTGTAGTATTTCCATTTTGTAATTAAACGGATCTGCAAACCTATCCACCATCATTATTGAAGCGCTGTTTTCCGCTCCTTCCCTAAATCTATATTTTATTCTGTCTTCAAATTCTAATTCAATTTCTTGTTCATCAAAAACAATGTTGTTTAAGCTGTCTTCGTATTGCTCAAGTTTTTGGTATTGTAATATCGTACTATAACCATCAAGGTTTTCTCTATCCTTTGGTTTGCCGTCTTTCCATTCAGCAGCAAACATTATTTTTTTTAATCTTTTTAAAAGTACGCTTTCAAAATACTCTCCCATTTCCATTAAAATAAATTTTCTATTCCCGTCATCTTCTTTATTTAATTTTATCACTGCGTGACCGGTTGTACCGCTACCAGCAAAGTAATCAATTATTAAACCTTTATCGTTAAAATAAGTCTTACTTTTAATAATAGCTTCCAAAAGCGTGATAGGCTTTGGATAATCAAATTTATTTTCATTAAATAATGAGTATAATAGCGCTGAGCCATCTTCATTTGTTCCAACTTTTATATCTTCATTAGGCATAGAAGGAAATGGTTTTGAACTTTCACCCTCCCTAAAGAACCTTGGTAACATTTTATCCTTATCCTTTATAATAATTGTTGCTCCTTTTTCTAATTCTTCTTTAAGAAAATTTTGAGTCCACGTAAAATTTCCCTCAAGTCGTACCGGATTCATATTCATTTTATTTCTTACCCTTATTTTTTCCAACACCCTTACAATAGATGCTGTAGTTCCATATTCGCCTGGCTGTATTTCAAATTCACCGTTATCCTCATTTATAAATGTTATTTTTCCTATATCAAAAATTAATTCTTTAATTGAATTACCATTTTTGTTCAATGGCTGGGATTCTTCTGGATCAGCTTTGCCACCGAATAAAAATTGTTTCGGATAATTTAAATCAGTAATTAATACATAATCTGATAATTTGTTTACTGTATTACTTAAATGGCCACCCGTTCTTGTTCTTCTCCATACAAAATTGCCTAAAACTCGATAACCGCTATTTTCATATAATGAGATTGATCTTGCTAATTCATCATCACCAATGCTTTGGAATTGCAAACCGTCTTTTGCTAAAACTTTTTTTACTTTATTTAATCTATCGCTCATCATATCAACCCACGTTGAGTGTTCAAAAGAATCTTTATATACAAATTTTCCTTGTTGTCTGTCTAATTCTGTATTGTAAGGTGGATCAATGTATGAGAGGGTTACATTGTTCTTATATTTATTTTCAATTACATTTAATCCTTGCCAATTCTCAGAATTTATCAGTAACCCATTACTTTTTTCATCAATCCTTTCAATATAATTTAACAGTTTAAATTTTAGCCCATCATTAAAAAACTTTGTATCAATTACTAATCCCTTATTATTTTCAATTTCTTCTTTACATATTTCATTGCTTTCGAGAAATCCTAAATCCACCCATTCATTAATTTGCTTTTTCTCTGCATCGTTTACTATTGCTTCAACAACCTCGCTGTAAACCTCTTCCGGTATCATAGCCATTGTCATTACATATTCGCTCTGCACAACAAATTTTTTCTTTTCAAAAAGCCGCCGCTGGAAGTTCTCAAGTTCACTTAAGAAGTCTATAATTGTGTATGCCGCTTCTCTTATTACTCCGGCTTTAACAACATTTAATTTTATTGCTTCCTGCACATCCTCTTCACGCCAGTCCGGGTCAAGAAAATTTATAGAAAGAATTTCATTCTTTAGAAAGTAATCCAGCTCTCTCATTAAAAATTTCTTAAGGTCTTTATGTATGAAGTAATCAAATTTATTTAATGAAGTGTAACGGTTTAAGTGGTAGTAAAAGACTTTCTGCTGTTTCTTATTTACCTCACGCTCTTTACTAAAAAACAAACTTAGCTGCGGATAGTTTGTTTCGTTTATTTTTCTCTCTAAAGCAATAATTAATTGTTCATTAATTCCCTTATTATCTTTCTTAACGGACTGCTTGCTTCCCCAAGTTTCTTTTTCGTTTTCATCCGGCACTTTATAATAAAAATAAATACTTAACTTTTTATCGGCTTCGTTCCATTCATAAAAATCTTCCGCCGGAATAAATAATCTTCCTTTTTGGTTCTGGTTATTATTAACGCTTGTTTCCACATCTTTAATTCTAAACTCTACAGTAATTTTGTCTTCGCCTTCTTCACCATTCGTAAAAACATAATTCTTAAAATTCTCTCCGGTTTTTATATAATACTGGTCGTAATTAGCCCAATAAAGCTTTACCTCCTCGCCGTCATAAGGTATCATATAGGTTTTATCGCCGGCACGCGGCTTTGTCACAAAATCGCCTTCCTCATAATAACGTTCAAAAAATCTGTAAAGCTCATTATAAACATCCGTCTCGAGTTCCTCGGAAATTCTTGCATTATCTAATTTCTCTTTTAATAAAGAATACCTGCTATATTTTTCCTTAAACAATTCAATCTGTCCATATTGATCAACTTTAGTTTCAAAGTCATTGCCATAAGTTGTTTTCAATTCGGTTGTAACGGTTTCCAAATCTCTTTTAACATCTGCGGAAGCTCTATCGGCAAGTTTCTTTTTTACTTCTTCTAACTTTTCCGGCAGCACATTATTGATAAATTCCTCAACATCACGGCTTCTTAATTTTAGAATCCGGTAAATACCAAAGTCCAAATCGGTATTATTTAACTGGAAAAGTTCTTTTAATAATTCAATAAAATTTTCTTTTGGATTTTGCGGCATCTGAATTCCTTAATTCTTTTAATTTTGTCATTTTTCTTCCCTTAGATTTCTCCCGGAGTTTATCCCGATTTTTTCGGGAGTCGAAATGACAACACACACTGTCATTTCGAGTGAGTCCTCGAGCGAGAAATCTTTCATTCACTTCTCACTTTGTCATTTTGAAGAAGCGAAGCGACCGAGAAATCTTTTCTTTTTTCTTCTCTTTCTTTCAATTTTTGTAAAAATATCATAATTTGCGTTAAATTACTACAAATTTTCGTTCTTTTTAATGAATAAACTAAATTATTCAAGCATTGTAGAAGAACATATTAGGTCTCTTGACGACAATGCTTTTCTTGAAGTTTGCAGTAGATTACTGGAAAAATTATTTCCTGATCACAAATCATCTGTAAATGGGGAAAGCGCCAAACAAGGGATTGTAATTGAATCGGTTTTGTATAAAGCATTGCCTTCTAATTTAAACTCAAAATCGGTTCTTAAAAATTTATTGCCCAAAAATAAAATCCAGTTTAATTTTTGCACTTTGTTTGCAAAAGATTCCGGTTCAGTTGATGGTAAAATTAAGGAAAAGTTGAACAAATTATACCCCGGAAATGTTTTTAATATTTGGTCGCCTTTGGATATCTCCGCCAAAATCCTTTCCTTTGAAATGAAAGATATTACTTTTATTCTCGGTTCAAATTCTTTGCTCGCTTCCTATATGTACAACACCTACAGTGAAGAAAGAGACCGCTCGATTCTGAAATCAATTTTTGATTATTTATTTAATGCGCCGCTTCCAGCTGATTTTAAAACGCTCGCCGAAGATGATATTAAACTAAAAAAAATTGAAGAAAAGATTCCCTTAAATTTTGGGAAATATCAATTCGATATTGTTAAAGATATGTTTGTTAAATGCTTCTCCAATATATTATTGGCTGAACAATTTTTGAAGTACCAGCTCGAAATAGATTCACGCCAAGTTGATTTTTTAATTAAAAGGATTCGGATGTCATTCTGTGAAATCAGAGATATTGCTGATTATCGTGTTATACTATACGATTATAAAATCATAGAAAAGATTGCCAAAACTTTAGTCCAGCCTGAACATCGCGATGATGATTATTACATTCACAATGCAACTGCAATTGTATTTTTATTTTTTGAAGCTTGTGAATTTGGCGTAAGGACGGAAGAAGAATTAAAAGAACCTTCTTTTTGGAGCTGACAAGAATAGATGATTATTCCGAATAAATACGAAGACTTAAACCAGAATCCTTTAATTATTGGGTCATATATAATAGAGCATCTAAAAGATAAGCCGTACAATATTGAAAAACTTTTTCAAAGGCTTCGTGAAAAACATTTGCTTAATTTAGAACAATATTATAATGCTATAACATTTTTATGGTGGGCTGATATAATTACTTTTTCAAATTCTCAACTAAATTTAACAAAAAATGCTGCTGAATAAATTATACACCATTGGTAAGGAATTTTTTGAACCGATTGAATTTCAACCTGGTGTTAATTTTATATTCGGTAAAAAAGAAGTTGATACAGATACTAAGGAATCACTTAACGGAATCGGCAAATCCGCCTTACTTGAATTAATTGATTTTGCTCTTCTGTCCTCATTCAAGAAAAATGAAGGCAAGAGAATTTATGATGCTAAAAAAGCTGGTATACTAAATGGCATTTCGGTAGTTCTTGAATTTACTGTTGATGATGAGGTTTATAAAATAATTAGGCCATTCGATACACCGGCTCGCATTAAATTTTCACAAATAGATTCCGCTCCGGTCGAATATTATATTGAAGATTTAAAACCCGTTCTTTGCGATCTTATTTTCAAACGTCCGGACTATCCCGGTTTCTATTCCAATCAATGGTTAAGAAAACTTTTACCCTTTTATATTAAAATACAATTTGCAAAAGATCATAAGTTCACCAATCCTATAAAATACTTGAAAGGTTCTTCTCTTCCTGAACTTATTCAATATCATTTCTATTTACTTAACATCGATAATGAAATATCCCATCTAAATTATGAAGTTCAGCAAGAATTGAAAAAGCTTGGCCCCGCGCTCGATGAAGTAAGCGCTATTCTTAATGTGACTTATAACCTTAAAGAAATTCCGGCAGCAGAAAATAGAATAAGTAATCTTGAAATTGAAATCGAAGAATTGAACCGTTCAATCGATGCCTTCAAATTAAAAAAACAGTATAAGGTTGAAGAAAGCAAAGCGGATAAATTAACCTCTGAAATTAAGCAGCTTTGGTTTCAGAATAATAATGATCAACAAAAAATTGATAATTACCTTGAAAGTTTTAACCTTGAATTGGGTTTTACTACTTCTAAAGTAAAAAGATTATACGAAGAATTTAATTCTTTACTTGCCGATAATATTAAGAAATCTCTCGATGAAGTAATTGCCTTTCGAAAATCTCTCGTTAAATCACGAAGTGAATTTTTAAAAGATGAAATCGAAAGGTTAAAAGGTGTCATTAGCGAAAGGGAGGCTAAAATAGAAGCGATGGACAAAGAGCGAAGCAGTATTTACAAATTTTTATCAGCCCAAAAAGCCATTAAAGATTTAACTTCCGCTTATCGCTCTCTTGATGACCTAAAAACTGAGATGAATGATTTAAAAAGCAAAATCACTATCTATCAAAATCTTTCCCGCAAAAAAATATCAATTGAAAAACAAGAAAAAAATATTGAAGCCGACTTGTTGGATTTCAAAGATAAAATTAATCGGCAGCAATTTGAATTTGCTCGTGTATTATCCGGAATATACCACAGACTTTATGCAGACATCAAAGCCCCCTCTGAATTTGTTATAAGTACAAATTTCAAAACTGATGCAAAGCTTACGATAAGTATTTTAGAATCCAGCAAGATGCTTTCAACCGGCAGAAATCAAGGGAGAACACTAATATATGATTTATCCGTTTTATTTTATTCAATAGAAAAAGGTTACAAGGCGCCTCGTTTTTTAATCCACGATGGAATATTTAATGAGATGGATAAAACACATTTGATTGAACTATACAAATACTTAAATGAACAGAAAGCAGACGGCAAAGAATTTCAGTACATCCTTACTTTAAATGAAGAAGGAACACTCACAGACAATTTCGGCGAAGCAGACTTGCTCACTCCCGAAAAAATTGCCAATGAATCTATAAAAGTACTTACACCAACTAAATTATTATTTGGAGTAGATTACTCTATATGAAAGATGAAGATTTTAAATATGAACTTCTGAAATCATTTCATCAACAATTTGCCCAGAACCAGAACCACAATCAAGGATAATATTCTTCAAGATGACAGATAGCTTTACGATTTGGTAGTAAAAGCAATGATGGATGATTATTGCTCAAATTACATAATTGATAACTCACCGCATCTTTACGCGAGTTTAACCAAATATGAAATTCAGAACTATATCAATTATACAACTTTTAAGATGATGAAAGAATCATTAAGAACTTTTTAACTTTAACAATAACGTATGAATCCTGCTTTACAACAAAATAATTATCTGAAAAAGGATCTTTTTGGACTGATAATCAATGAGCAAATTGAAGTAAACATTTATGCTGATGAGATAATGTCAAGGAAGTGCCCATATAGCGGTAACTACTGGCATTATATAGGCATTATAGTCGAAGATTGCAGTAATCCATTGTTACCGGATATTATTTGTGAAAGATTTTGTAATAACTTTGATAAAAAATCTCCCTACTATAATAAGAACAATTTACCTATTCATTGGGTTGATATATGTTCTGCTGATGAAAAAAATATTTGTAAAAGATGGTTCCAATACATTCTTAATCCATCCAAAAGTCATAAAAAATTTTATTGCTACATTCTCGGAATAAATGATAGCAATCTGAACAAAGAGGAATTCGATCCTAACAGCAATTTCAATTCTAAATATAACCGATTTTTTAGAACCGCGATTAAATATGCACTTAAGTGTTTCTTCAGAAATAAAAAGATTACTATTAAGAACATCTATCACGAACAAGGACAGCAGCAGCTTCATCACTATTTCCCTTGGCACGTCATTCATAAATTGCATTCCGAAGAATCAAATTTCACATTCCAAAAAAATGAAATAGAATTTTTACAAAAAGATCATACAATTGATGAACGCTCGAATATAATTCAACTTATTGATTGCGTATTAGGTGCTGTTACAAATGTTATTCACGGAGTAGAAGAAAGCAATAGAGGGAAATACAGAACGGAATTATTAAATCTTATGCTGCCTTTAGTTCAGCGAATTATTAGAGAACCGCAAAACAAAAACAGTCCTTATTCACATTTTAATAGAATTATGATCAGATTTTTCCCAAAGGAAAAAACAGATTTGAATGATCCTCAGAGATATAGAAACCAATTTTATAATGTCAGACCATTGAAATATGAAGATGATATTTCCGGTCAAGGAAAGTTATTTTAAAAAATCTTATGCTCTAACATCATCAAACGTAATACCCAAAATATGAACGAAAATAAAAAACTTGACGAAGCCAAATATTTTTTAGAAATAATGAAATCTCAAAAAATGAAAAGAAAGGATTTTGAGAACAATTTAAGTGCTTTTTTAACATCATCACGTTCTGTTTTTCAATATGCCCAGAAAGAATGTAAAACTATTTCTGGTGGTCAAACTTGGTATGATAAAAAAGTTAATTCCAATCAAGTAATTAAATTCCTTAAAGACAAAAGAGATTTAAACATTCATAGTGAACCGCTCAAAACACAAGCCGAGCATTTTATAGAATCAACAGCAACAATTTACGTGAGCGGCACTGCAACAGTTACTGATAAGGATGGAAATATTATATCGCAAAGCGAATTCGGACAAAAAGCCCCTAAAATAAATTCAAATATAACTAAGGCCTCGATTATTTATAGGTTCAATGATTGGTCTGGCAAAGAAGAAATAATTACTCTTTGCGAATTATATATCGAAGAAATAGAAAAATTTCTTGATGAAGGGAAAAAATTAAAATTTATTATGGTTAAAATTGTTATACAAATGCTTGTACGGTGCAACAACATAAAAGCATATTAATTTGTCCAGTTTTTTAATTAAAAAACTGGACATTTCTTGAACCGGCGTAGTCAATGACAGCGCCGTTTTTATTGATTCTATTTGGAGAATACAAATAAAACTAAACTTTCCATCCTCTAATTCTTTTCCTAATTTTACTAATATCATTTTAAGTATGTTATTAGCATCAATTCATAATTAAAATATGACTCAATCTGAACTATTAAATAAACTAAACAAATTACTTGCTCTTCCTGGAGAGACAGAGCTTGTGGAATTCAAGGAAGCAAGAAACGATTACTCTTTTGAAAAACTGGGTAAATACTTTTCTGCTTTAAGCAATGAAGCAAATCTTAAAAACAAAAATTGTAGTTGGCTAATCTTTGGTGTAAATAAAAATCACGTTGTTGTAGGAACCAATTATCGTAACTATCGCCCGGCTTTGGATTCTCTTAAATCTGAAATCGCAAATAAAACTACTAACCGGATTACTTTCGTAGAAATCTTTGAAGTAAATCATCAAAACGGTCGCGTTGTTTTATTCCAAATTCCTGCAGCTCCGCCCGGAATTCCGGTAGCGTGGGAAGGTCATTATTACGGACGCGATGGAGAAGATTTAGGTGCGTTAAACCTTCAAGAGATTGAACAAATTCGCAAGCAAGCTAATCAATTCGATTGGTCTGCTCAAATAATTCCGCAAGCTTCAATCAATGATTTGGATCCAACAGCAATTCTAAAAGCCCGCGAAGTATACAAAGCAAAAAGTAAGGACAAAGCAATATTCAGTGATATTAATAATTGGAATGATGCTGCATTCCTTGATAAAGCTAAAATCACTATAAATGGTAATATTACAAATGCAGCAATAATTTTACTTGGCAAACCCGAATCAACTCATTACTTGTCACCGTCAGTTGCAAGAATAACCTGGAAACTCGAATCAGAAGAATCCGGCTACGAACATTTCGACCCACCGTTCTTCTTAACGATAAATTATCTTTATCAAAAGATTCGTAACTATAACTACAAAATACTTCCGGCTGATAGTATTACACCGATTGAAGTCAGCAAATATGAGCAATGGATTATTTTGGAGGCATTAAATAACTGTATAGCTCATCAAGTCTATTCACTCAACTCACGGATAAATGTAATAGAAAAAACCGATGAATTGATTTTTACCAATGCCGGAAAATTCTTTGAATGAAATCTTGAAGAATATCTTTTCAAAGATAAAACACCGGAAAAATATCGCAACAGTTTTTTAGCACAAGCAATGGTAAACCTTGGAATGATAGATACTGTTGGTCACGGAATAAAAAAGATGTTCCTTGAGCAGAAGAAAAGATACTTGCCTTTACCCGAATATGATTTTTCTATGCCTGATAGAATAACACTAAAAATCTATGGTCGTATTATAAATGAAAACTATTCAAAACTTCTTATTGAAAAAGCAGACTTAGATTTATACACAACATTTCTATTGGACAAAGTTCAAAAAAGTCAGCAGCTAACAAAAGAAGAATCACAGCATCTTAAGAATCAAAAACTCGTTGAAGGCAGATACCCTAATATTTTTGTAACATCAAAGATTGCATCCATCACTGGTGATAAAACTACCTACATTAAGAATAGAGCATTCGATAAAGATTACTATAAAAAATTAATTTTTGAATACTTATCTGAATATCATTCAGCTTCCAGAGAGGACATTGACAAATTATTATTGAATAAGCTTCCTGATGTTTTGAATGAAAAGCAAAGGTTGAATAAAATAAAAAATCTATTGTCTGAACTTTCTCAAAAAGACAAAAGAATAAAAAACGTTGGCACTCGCTCCATTTCTAAATGGATTCTCGTTAAATAATTTAGAAAAGAAAATCGAACATTTTAGAAAAGGATTAGCAGAGGTTATTGCATAAATCTTTATAAATCAAAGGATTTCCTTTTCTAAAACCCTCTTTACTTCTTGCACAAAATCTGTTTTTTAGAAAAGAAATTAGACAATCTTTAGACAATAATTAGCCAATCATTTAGACAATAAAATCACTAAATATTACGTTTTCATTTAATAATCAAAACATTTTTAGCCAATATTTAACCAATGAATTAGCTGTAAAACTCATACTTTTAGCTGTAAGTAAGCTGTAAACAATAAGTTTTAAGTTCAGTAAGTCCCTTTTGTTCTTTTCTAACCTTATATAACTCCAGTAAAGAAATCGCCCTTTTTAGTAAAGCCCAAGTAAAACTATCCTTATAACTTACCATAGAATAAGAATTTACCTTTTCTAAAAATCCTTTCACTTCTCGCTGGGAAACTATTATTTAAGAAATGAACGAACCAAAAGAGGAACATCATCAAGCAACGATACATTTGTGGTCTCAGTTCACCTGCCCCGCCAAATTATTTTAATACTTACGATCCAGCTATTGTTTAATTTGGCGGGGTCTGACATTGTCAGCCAGATTTACATAAGAAACATTATATAACTGGGTTAAGTAGTTCTATCTGATACTTTGTAGTTCTATCGAAGTCATATAATGTTGGCTTATGTAAACTCGGCACGTTACCTTGTCAGTTCATCATCGCTCATTCCGGGTGGCTCGTTCCTCGCCACACCCTTCATTCGCTTTCATTGGTAGAAAGCATCATTTAATCATAATATTTTTTGTCCTGTCGAAATATTTTAGATTAAACATCGCTTCATTACGGCGGCTCGTTCCTCGACACGCCTTCATTCCGCTCATATAGGCAAGCGACACGCTGGAATTTATCCCGATGCAAATCGGGCTTCAGCTTACACTGGTAAAAAGAAACCAACATAAAACATTTCCTTTGTATAATTAACTTTTTCTTTCTTATTGTTCTCTAAAAAACGACCTCAAATAAATTCCGTCAAGAAATTATTCGCAATGGAGCAGCTTGTCCCGATTCATCGGGATTAAACAGAAAAATCTGTTTGAGCGAAGCGAGTTATTTTTCTGTAGCGTAATGAAGAACAATTTTAGGAATTTATTTGCAGTCTTGATCTTTTGGTTCTTTTCTATCAAGAGAAAAGAACGTAAAAGTTTTGGACACTTTGGATACAATTAATGGTACTTTTCATTTGCGATTTAAAACCTCTGGAATTTGCGTCCAATCTGTCCAAATACAAAAATACACTTTAGAAAATATTTCCGTTTTATCCGCCGTAATGAAATGAAGGCGGACCATTTCGTCCAAGTTACATTTTTAGAATGAAGTGAAAACAAAGGCAATACAAACATAAACATTGAACGTTGTCTCAAATTCATCCATTCAATAATTTTGATTATGGAAACAGTAAATAATTACAATGAACGAGAAATTTGATATAAAGCATATTATTTCATCTGATTACTTCAGCCAACTACGTTCATTAAATTTGATTGATGAAACAGAACTCCGCAACCTAAAGATTAGAAACGAGTATAAAGAACTTCGTAACAAATTCACCGCTTCAACTTGCATCCAAATCTTAAGTGAGAAATATTCACTCTCTGATTCTACAATCAATAATATTCTTTTCCGAAAAAGAACTTTGAAGCTAAAGCTTCCAGTTGTCTTTTCTTAATAATCTTTTTCAGCCAATCTTGTAATCTTGCAATTTTGCAATCCTGCACTCGCTCCAAATGACCGTTGACCAATGACTGTTGCCCAGCCCTGACCAAGTCTCTAACAAGTCTCTAAATAGTCTCACTGTCAAATCTCTACAGTGTAAAATTCCTCATCCTTTTTTAGAATTGAGCCATAAATTTTCACTAAACATAAGAGGTAATAAAATGGCTATAGTAAAAGGTTCAGTAATTGGAAATTTAAGTGGTAAGCTTGGTAACCTTGCTGCCCGAACTGTTAAAGGTAGAACCATACTTGCTTCAAGACCTGCCAGCTTTAATGCAAGTCAAGATCCTACCGTTGTTGAAATCAGAAAGAAATTTGCTGTAACCGGCAACTTCATTAAGGTTTTGCTCTCTCTTCCATCTTTATATGAGATATGGAAGAAGGTGAAAACATTTCGTTTATCGGTGTTTAATTATGCATTTAAGAATAACTTTGCTTATTCTTCAACAGAAAGACCAACCGATCAGAACATTTTGACACCTGGTGGTTTCGCACTTCCAGTGCAAGCAGCTACAGTTGAAGCTGATAATGTTTCTGTAGAGCTTTTGGCTCTTAATTCTGCTTCTGTATTCACTCCGGAAGAAGTTAATCTTTCAGCAAATGGTGTGTTGTGTTACTTCAATCCAACTAATCCTGAAGATCCGGCATATCAAGTTACTTCAATTAATTCTGAATTGGCTGATTATGATTTCACTCAGCCATCCACAGTTGACATTCCATTGAATGTGTTACAGCAAGCAGTAGCAGCTAAATACCAGAACTCAATTTTGTTCTTTATTGTTGCTTCCAAAACTGCTGAAGGTAAGATTGTTCAGTATTCGGCAACCTATACTACAAACAACTAATCTTCAGTAAATCAATCCTTCCAGTTCACCTGCCGGAATAAAATGAAGGTAGGAAGCCTCGAGTAATCGGGGCTTTTTTATTAACAATTACTCATAGTGTTTGTATTTCTTTCTATTCCTTCGCCCTTTATTTCATCATTTTGCTTAGTGACTCCTATCGGAGACACACGCTTCATTCTTCATAAAAGGCTCTCAGTAAAACCTATTATTATCATTAATAAGGATGTAACTGTTTCTCCCGATGCTATCGGGATCAACAACTACAAAGAGATTATCACAGAACATTTGAAATTCTATCATTCACTTCGCCCTATTTCCTTCATTTCGCTTGTACTACATTTCGTCGCTTTGCTGCCGCAAAACAAAACTCCATTTCGTTCAGCCCTGCCTGCCGGTAGGCAAGTTCATTTCGTCAATAAGGCTCTCATATAACTTTGGCATAGCCATCCCTTCGGGAAACCTTTAGCGTCAATTGAGTGTAGCTGTGTCGCTATCGCTCCACAACTACCAGAGGAAACTCATTCTCAGCTTATATTTTAACCATTCTAATAAAGACATTATATTAGCCTTTGTTTATGAACAGTGGTATAATCTGCAGAATATAACCAAGGATAATGAACAATAATCCAATATATACCAATCTCTTTGATACCTTAAAAGAAAAGTTTTCTAAGTGTCTGTCCATTCCTGTAAGAACAATCTGATCAAAATTTCTCACGTTACTATCATTTACCATTTCCATAATTTTAAACAACCCTTTAATTGATTTGAATACTGGATTCACGCTGAACGCTAATAATATTGTTCCAATAAAACCAGAAATTGCTGAAAAAATATTGTATAATGAATTTTCCATTAGCTTTCTCCTAATTAATTTGATAAAAGTTTATTCATATATAAATATAGGATTCAAATTAATTAATACTGTTTTTCTCTCTTTTTTTATAAATATTTTATTACTGATTATTACAACCGCTTCTTTGAACGGTCTCTACTTCTTTAAAATTTTGCCCCCTTTGAACAATTTGCTATAAGGCGTTCCAAACATTTCCTTTTTCATTCTCATTTTATTCTCATTCCAAACTGACCTGGCAAGGCAAAAAATACAACCAACCGCTTCGCTATCGGCAGTCTTTTTCACCTTGCCTTTCTCAGTAAATCAAAAAAAGAGGTTAGTAAGGGGGCAAAATGTTTTTTTTCGGGGCGGTGTGCCTCGGCTTGTTTGATTAAGAAATAAAAGGAGCATTAATAATGATTGAAGTAAAAATACCTGGTGTTGTCGTTAAATCTGAATTGTTTCCAAAACACAACTGTAAAGAAAATTTACGAGTGACTGAAGAAACTCATTCGTTTGTTAATTCCCGTAATGTAGTTATTGGTCGTTATTTCAGATGCAAAATCTGTTCAAGAATTTTTGAACAATATTATCCAAGGGGGTTAAAATGAAAGTTTACGAAAGTAGTCATCCAACAAAGAGGGATTTTACAAAAGTCCCTCAAATTAAAATCAAGAATTCGCAGCTTGTTCGTTCCGGCTTTGAAGTTGGAAAAGAATTTGCTGTAATCTATCAACCGGGAAAAATTACCCTTGTTTTAGTTGCTAAAGAAGGAAGCAATCAGTAATTTATTTCCGCAATGTCTATAAATTTAATCAACCATATTAACCAATCAATAATAAACCGGATGTACCTTCGAAAAGTGGGTACAAAATGGGTACACAGTGGATACAATGACAGTGGGATTATAGAAAAGAACAGAAATAAAAAAAGCCTCAAAACTATTCGTTTTGAAGCTTTTAAGAGCGGGGCCGACGAGACTCGAACTCGCGACCTCCTGCGTGACAGGCAGGCGTTCTAACCAACTGAACTACGACCCCGTTATACTTTTCTGTTCTAATTTTATTCTTACTGAACTCGAGACCTTCCCGACACAGTCGGGACGTTCTAACCAACTGAACTACGACCCCGTTATACTTTTCTGTTCTAATTTTATTCTTACTGAACTCGAGACCTTCCCGACACAGTCGGGACGTTCTAACCAACTGAACTACGACCCCGTTATACTATTCTGATCTAATTTTATTCTTACTTAACTCGAGACCTTCCCGACATAGTCGGGACGTTCTAACCAACTGAACTACGACCCCGTTATACTTTTCTGTTCTAATTTTATTCTTACTGAACTCGAGACCTTCCCGACACAGTCGGGACGTTCTAACCAACTGAACTACGACCCCGTTATACTATTCTGATCTAATTTTATTCTTACTTAACTCGAGACCTTCCCGACATAGTCGGGACGTTCTAACCAACTGAACTACGACCCCAATTTTTTTTGCACGGCAAATATATAGTTACTGCTTAATAATTCAAAATATTTAATCTCCAAATGAAATACCAACTGCTCTAGCTGCAAAAACAGCCTGATCGTCCAATTGAACAAGCTTTTGTTTGGAGATTGCATCTTCAATTTTTACACTTTTAATTTCATTACCTTTTAATGCAACCATTTTCCCAAACTTTTTATTGGCTACCAGGTCAATAGCAAATGCACCAAATTTAGTTGATAGAATTCTATCGTAAGGTGTTGGACTTCCACCACGTTGGAGATGCCCCAAAACTGTAACTCTTGTTTCGCGACCGGTCATTTCTGCAATTTTATTTGCTACTATTTCTCCTATCCCGCCCAATTGAACAGGATCGGTTCTTTTGATGTCATTTCCTTTTGCAACAATTTCTCCGCCAATCGGCTTAGCTCCTTCTGCTACACAAACTAATGAAAATCTTTTTCCCTTTAATTCTCTTTCACGAATTTTTTCAGCCACACTATCCCAGGAAAAAGGAATTTCAGGAATCAAAATAATATCTGCTCCTCCCGATAGTCCACCGTGTAATGCAATCCAGCCGGCATAACGCCCCATTACTTCTGTAACAATCACACGATGATGCGATGATGCAGTTGTATGCAGTCTATCTAAAGCTTCAGCTACAACAAAAACTGCAGAATCGTGACCAAAAGTTACATCAGTTGCATCAAGATCATTATCAATTGTTTTAGGTACTCCGATTACATTTATTCCTTTATGAGAAAGTTTATGAGCAATATGCATAGTTCCATCACCACCAATAGCAATCAGAGCATCAAGTCCCCAGGTTTTATAATTCTGAACTGCAGCATCTGATTTATCCTGTATTACTATTTTCCCATTTACTTCAACAGGCCAATGATACGGATCCCCTTTATTAGATGATCCCAATATAGTTCCACCGCGAGCAAGAATACCGGAAACATCAGAGTTTTTAAGTTCTTTTGCTTTACCTTCAACTAATCCTTCAAAACCATCAAGGATACCATAAACCGACATTCCATAATCTTCAGCTGGTTTTGTTACACCCCTGATAACTGCATTAAGTCCAGGACAATCACCGCCTCCAGTCAATATTCCTATTCTTCTTATTCCGTTTTTCTTAGGCATTAAATATTTCCTCTCACTTCATAAATATGTTTTTGGAATTTTTAAAATGAAATTTAATCATTTTAGATAAATATTCTTTATCTGTTTTTTTTAAAATTTTTTGTGCAATAAGATTCACTTGTCCACCTGCACCTTTGGGAATTTCCACTCCAATCTCTTTACTTTTGTTCTTAAACCAATCAATTACTTTTGCTCTTGCAAGAATAGAGGCTGCGGCAACACCAATAAATCTTTCTCCCTTTGTTATCTGAAAGATATTTAACTCAATATCTTTTTTTGATAATTCTGATTTTATCAGATGCTCGTTTCCAAATTTATCACTTATTACATTGTTGCAATTTACAGACTCAATAAGATTTTGAATTGCTTTAGTATGAGCCCAAGCTAAAATCTTATTCAGATTATTAAACTTTTCAAACAATAAATTATATTTTTCCGGATTTATTACGATTAAATCAAATTTATTTTTAATAATTTTTTTAACATCAGCTTCCATTTTCTTTATTTCATTATCGGAAATAAGCTTACTGTCTTTAACCCCTATTTTTCCTAATTCAATGCTAATTTGTTTATTTGTATAGACTGCTGCAGTCACCAATGGTCCAAAGTAATCTCCCTTACCTGATTCATCTGTACCAATGTATTCATCAAAGTCTATTTCATCGGCATTGTTGTTTTCGATAAACAATTCACTTCCAAATAACAATTTACTGATCTGTTTATAGAGTGCTGATTCTCTGTTGCCCTGTAATATAGTTTTAACTCCTTTTTTTCCGAAATACACTAATATCTTGATATTTTCTTTATTTTTGATTACAATCATTTCGTAATTGAATGCTTTTGTAGTCAGTTCCGAAATCTGACAACCAATATTTGTTAGCTTTTGTTCAATTTTTTTAATTTCTGCTAGAGCATCTTTTTGGAATAGAACTTGCATAAGATAGGCTGTAAAGTTTGATTATTTTTTTGGTTAAAATTAATTTATATTACCAATAGTTACAAAGGAGAAAACGATGAAAAGAATACAAATAAACTTGATTAAGGTTTTAGTAATCGTATTTGCATTTTTTCTTTTTTCAAATAATTACCTTTTTGGCTTCCAGCAGGATGAAAAAAAGACAGATGAAATAACTAATACTTTAAAACAAAAAGTATTACTTACCAGTGATCAGGAAACCAAGGTAAAAGATATTATATCTGAGTTACAAAATAAAATTGCTGCTAATCCGGCTTCTAAAAGTCAATTTATCAGTCAGGCTCAAACTAAACTTGAATCTTTACTGGATAAAAAACAGAAACTCAAATACGATATTATTAAGAATGAAATCTGGAAAAAATTCTAATTTTTAAGCCCGGTTTATCCGGGTTTTTTAATTCCCCCATTTTAATACTTCAATTTTTACTTCCTGAATACCATCTCTAATCATATTTATTTTTTCAGCAGCTTTTAGTGACAAATCGATTATTCTGTTTTTAAAGCTGGGCATCCTATCATTTATTCTTACCTTAACACTCTTGTTATTCTTTAGATTAGTAACAATAACAATTGTGTTGAATGGATAACTTGGATGTGCTGCAGTAAGTTCATTCATATTATAGATTTCTCCGCTTGCTGTCTTCTTTCCATTAAACTCATCTGCATAAAAAGATGCTGTTCCTGTTTGGATTTCTAAATAGCCGTAGATTTCATTTCTATTATTATCTTCTGAAGATTTTGTATATCGTGATGTAGAACTGCAGGCAGCAAGGAACAATAAAAGATTGAGTACTAAAATAAGTTTGATTTTCAATTTCATAAACTTAAAATAGATGCTGCCTTAATAATTGCAGTCTCAGATCTTAATCTGTTTTCAGATAACTTAACAATCTTGTCAGGCTTAAGAGTAATTATTTCTTCTTCAGTTAAACCGCCTTCAGGACCGAAGACAAACAAGTATTCTTTGTCTTTATTTATTGATAAGCTATTTAACTGCATATCAGAATGCTGATCAAAAAGAATAACTATCTTATTAGAAGAATTAATACTTTTTATTTCCTCTGCAGAATTTATCTCAGGTAAATAAGTTCTAAGTGATTGCTTTATTGCTGTAAGAACAATCTTGTTTAGTCTAGAGATATTAATATTTTTATTAACCGACCGAGCCGAATTAAAAATAATCATCTTTGTGAAACCAAGTTCTGTACATTTTTCAAATGCAAATTTCAGTCGTTCCGGATTTCTGAGATTTGGAATACAAAATGTAATATTGCTATTAGAATTCTGATATGTAATAGTATTTAATATTTCTGCCTTTAATGTATTCTTATTTATTTCGGCAATTTCAGCTTTAAATAAATTCCCTGTTCCATCTGTTGCATATATTTGCTGTGCTTTTTTATTACGCATTACTTTAATACAATGCTTAAATTCATCATCTTCTAAAAAGAAACAGTTTTGTTCCTTATTGACAATTTTACAAAAATACAACTCAATATTAGAAAGATATTCCAAGGTCTAGAACCAATTGTGATTCAAATTTTTCATTAAATGCTATCTCAACTCTTAAGATTTGATAAGGTAAAACTAATAATGTTATTCCTAATCCATAGCCCGAATTAAATCTATTTAATGCAAAGGGCTGTTCCTTAAATCGTGTCAAAGCTGTTTCTGCAAAAATCTGTGCAAATAATCCTATTCTATAACTTAATAACTGGTTTGGAATAATCGGTAAAAAAGATAAATCCAGGTTTAATTCTTCAATTATCGGATAATACAATTCAACTGAACCAAAATAAAATTCCTTACCTTCAATTTTTTCAGAAAGATGACCTCTGACTTTTTCATCCAAACCAATAATTGAGTAATCATAATAAGGCACATCATCTCCAAATGTAACTCTGGTAGAAAATCTCCATTTACTGATAAGATTAAAAAGAAGTTTCCGGTATTCGCGGAAATCAATTTTGCCAACGCTGTAATTAATGCCATCTATGCCAAGTCCTCTGAAATTAAAACTTACACTTGAGAAAATTCCATTCTTTGGAAATTGCGCGAGGTCTCTTGTATCATGCTCGTATCCCAAACCTAGTTCAAATAAGTTATCAATTCTGTTATCAGAAGCATTTACACCGGGTATGAAGAATGGAGTTTCAATATAACTATAGCCAGTTAAAGCATAGATACGATTAAACAAGCTCAGTCTTTTGCCAACTAAAAAACTTAAACCGATAGATTTTTGAGAAAAACTGCTCCCGTACAATTTTTCTGCTATAGGACTTTTATTTGAAATAGAAGCATATCTAAAAGAAGTCCTAAAAAAAATATTATTCTTGTATAGGAGATTAGGACTGTAATAGCTTAACGAAAAAGAAGGATCGTAACCAAGCCCGATTGCAGCAATAAGATCTTCATTCCTACCTCTAAAATTCTTCAACCTTAAATAGATTCCATATGTTAATTTCTTTAAATCACCTTCATTCGCATCAATAAATGGTATGGGATATATATACCAGCTTTCCTCAACAATAATATTTAGAATATTAGTTGAATCAAAAATGGTTGGTTCAAAATAAACCTGATTGAAGATTCCAAGACTATATACTCTTTCGCGGTTAAAAATTGCGTTTGATTGTGTTAATGTATCGCCCTTTGCAAAATTCAATTCTCTTAGAATAATAAACGGTTCTGTAATTTCATTTCCGGTAATTATAATTGAATCAACTACGAATGGATAGAGACTAGAGGAAAATTGAGAGCCGGTTGTTTGTGCATTTGAAATAAGTGAAAATACAATAACAATAAATGACAAAAGATATTTTAGTTTTTGTGTAATTATTATCACTAAGGTTATTGTATTTTCAAATAAAATATTAATCTGTTAATTAATTTTAGTCATTATATTCTTCAATTGGCGGACAACTGCATACTAAATTCCTGTCTCCATAAGCATTATCAACTCTGCTGACACTTGGCCAGAATTTATTAAGTCTTGTCCACTCTATCGGATAAGCTGCTTTTTCTCTTGAGTACTGATAATTCCAATTATCAGAAATTACAACACTGGCAGTATGTGGCGCATTCTTTAATGGATTACTCTTTTTGTCAGATATACCATTTTCTATATCCTTAATTTCCTGACGTATGCTGATCATTGCATCGCAAAACCTGTCAAGCTCAGCTTTTGATTCACTTTCAGTCGGCTCTACCATTAAGGTTCCTGCTACCGGAAAAGAAACAGTTGGTGCATGATATCCATAATCCATTAATCTCTTGGCAATATCTTCAACTTCAATATGGGCAGATTGTTTAAATTCTCTCATATCAAAAATTAATTCGTGAGCCACTCTTCCTTTAATGCCTGAATAAAGCACTTTGTAGTAAGGTTCAAGTTTTGCTTTAATATAATTTGCATTAAGTATTGCAAATCTGGTTGCATTAGTTAATCCGGCTTCTCCCATCATTTTTATATAAGCATAAGAAATAACAACAACACTTGCACTGCCAAAAGGTGCTGCTGATACAGAAGTAATTGATTTTGATTTATTAATATCAACCAAAGGATGTCCTGGTAAAAATGGAGTAAGATGTTTTGCCACTGCAATTGGACCCATTCCAGGACCGCCGCCTCCGTGAGGAATTGAAAATGTTTTGTGTAAGTTCAAATGACAAACATCTGCACCAATTTCCCCCGGACTTGTTAATCCAACTTGTGCATTCATATTTGCACCATCCATATAAACCTGACCGCCAAACTTATGCACTATGTTACAAATTTCTTTAATTGATTCTTCAAAAACACCATGAGTTGATGGATAAGTAACCATCAATGTAGCCAAATCTTCTTTATGTGCTTCTGCCTTTTTATGCAAATCTGCTACATCAATATTACCTTTATCATCACAATCAACAACAACTACTTTCATTCCAGCCATCACAGCGCTGGCGGGATTTGTTCCATGTGCTGAAGAAGGAATTAAAGCAATATTTCTTTGAGTTTGTCCGATATCATCCAGATAAGCTTTAATAACCGATAAACCAGCATATTCCCCCTGCGCTCCGGAATTAGGCTGTAGAGATACAGCATCAAACCCTGTAATTTCAGCAAGACTCTTTTCAAATTTCTGAAACATCTCAAGATATCCTTCTGTCTGATTAAGCGGTGCAAAAGGATGAATATTTGAAAATTGGGGTATCGTTACACCAAGCATCTCTGTAGTTGCATTTAACTTCATTGTGCAGGAACCAAGCGGTATCATTGAATGAACCAAAGAAAGATCTTTGTTTTCAAGATGCTTCATATATCTTAAAATATCAGTCTCGGATCTATAAGAATTAAAAACAGGATGTGTTAAATAATTTGTTCTACGCTTAAATTTATCTTCAAATGATTGCTTAGTAACCGACAAGGGTTCAATAGATTTTATCGGATTTGCTTTGCCAATTGCATTTGCAATTACATCTATTAATTCAACTACATCTTCTATTGTAGTGATTTCACTTAAAGAAATACTGATTGAATCTTTTAAGAAATAGTTAAGATTGATCTCTCGTTTTAAAGCTTCATTTTTGATTTTTCCTTTTGTTGTTTCATCTGAAGAGAACGTCAAAGTATCAAAATAATTTTTATTTACCTGATTTAATCCTAGTCTTATCAATGCTTCACTAAGAACAGAAGCTAAAGCATTAATTCTTTGCGCAATTGTTTTCAGATTTTTTGGTCCATGGTAAACAGCATACATACCTGCCATTACTGCTAACAGAACCTGAGCAGTACAAATGTTACTTGTTGCTCTTTCTCTTTTAATATGCTGCTCACGAGTTTGAAGTGCCATTCGCAAAGCACGTTTACCTTGTGCATCAACAGAAACACCAATTATCCTTCCGGGGATAACTCTTTTAAAATCCTCAGTTGTAGCAAAATATGCAGCATGAGGACCACCAAATCCCATTGGAATTCCAAAACGTTGTGTACTTCCGACAGCACAATCAGCACCAAACTCTCCAGGCGGCATAAGTAAAGTCAAGCTCAATATATCAGCAGCAACAACTTTTAGGATATTAAAAGATTTTGCAGTTTCAAAGAATGAAGAATAATCATACACTTCACCATTTAATGCAGGGTATTGAACAAGCAAACCAAAAAAATCATTATTTAATTTTACCTTAGTATGATCACCGATAACAAGTTCAATTCCCAAAGGTTTTGATCTTGTCATTAAAATATCTATCGTTTGCGGAAAAACCTGATCTGAAACAAAAAACTTGTGAGAGTTAGATTTGTCTTTTTTTCTATTATTATAAAACATCGCCATTGCTTCAGCAGCTGCAGTTCCTTCATCAAGCAAAGAAGCATTTGCTATTGGCAAACTGGTAAGGTCAGATACAACTGTTTGGAAATTAAGCAATGCTTCCAATCTGCCTTGAGCAATCTCAGCCTGATAAGGTGTATATTGTGTGTACCAGCCTGGATTTTCTAGGATATTTCTTTGAATAACCGGTGGTAAAATTACAGGGTAATACCCCAAACCAATATAACTTTTATAAATTTTGTTTTTTGAAGCGAGATAATTAAGATGTTTAATAAATTCCTGTTCACTTAATGAAGCATCAAGATTTAATTTATTTTTCAATCTGATATCTTTTGGAATTGTTTCATCTATTAATCCCTCAAGTGAATTAACTTTGCAAGTATTCAGCATTACTTTTAATTCATCTTGATTTGGTCCGATATGTCTTTGTTCGAAAATATCGGGGTGTTGAAAATTGTTCATATTGTTACTCTTTATTAGGTTAGATTACAAAATTTTTGGTAAGCAAAATTAAGGAAAATCTTAATAATTTTGCCCGATTAAAAACAGAAATGGTCGTTTTATTTTATTGAGATAAGTGATTATTAATTTGTTGTAATGCTGATTGTGCCGCATTCTGTTCGGCAGTTTTTTTATTTTTGCCAGTCCCGATTCCCGAATGTTCTTTTCCAATAGTTACTTTAATCGTAAAGACTCTGTCATGCTGGGGACCTTCTTCTTTAATTACAATATAATTAGGAGTTTCCAGTTTATTTGCCTGCGCGTATTCGAGCAGCTGACTTTTATAATTCTCGTCTTTTAGATATTCACCTTCTTTAATCAAAGGTTCAATTAATACATTACGAATAAATTTTCTGGCAACACATATATCATTATCAAGATAAATAGCTCCAACAATAGCTTCAAAGGCATCGGATAATACTGTTTTAGATGCTTTTGAAAAACTATTTGAAAGATTTTGATTAATCAAGATAAACTTAGCTAGCCCAATAGACTCAGCCGCATCTGAAAGTGCAGATCTGTTTACTAATTTTGCTCTGGTTTTAGTTAAGAAACCTTCGTCTTCGTTAGGAAAAGCTTCAAACAAATATTCTGCAGCAGTTAAGCTTAATACTGAATCACCAAGAAATTCCATTCTTTCATTTGAAATATCTCCGCTTTCGAGCTCCTCAAGAAAAGACCGATGCATTAAAGCCTGGATATAATATGATTTATTTTTAATAGGAAAGCCAATGATTTTTTCTAACTGAGAAAACTTATCCGCAGTTAAAATTTTTTCTACAGGATTGTTGATTTTATTTTCTTTCCGAACACCAAAATATTTTAATAAGCGGGAAAAAAAAACAAACAAGACTATTCCTTAAACTTTTTAAACAATAAAGAGGCATTGTGTCCGCCAAATCCAAATGTATTACTTATAGCAGCTCTGATCTCTTTTTTTGTAACAACTTTTGCGCTGTAGTTCAGATCGCATTCAGGATCAGGATTATCAAGATTAATTGTAGGCGGAATTAAATTATTTTTTAGAGAAAAGATTGTAGCAATTGCTTCAACTACACCTGCAGCTCCAAGTAAATGTCCTGTCATTGATTTTGTCGAATTTACAATCAGCTTATATGCGTGATCTCCGAAGACAGTTTTAATAGCTTTAGTTTCATTAATATCATTATGCGGAGTAGATGTACCATGAGCGTTAATATAATCAATATCGAAAAGAGTCAAACCTGCATCTTCAATGGAAATCTTCATTGATCTGACAGCACCCTCACCGCCCGGCGCAGGTGCAGTAATATGATATGCATCAGCAGTTAAACCTATACCAGCAAGTTCAGCATAGATTTTAGCTCCTCTGTCAATAGCATGATTCATCTCTTCTAAAATTAATGAGCCAGCTCCCTCACCCATTACAAATCCATTTCTATCTTTATCAAATGGGCGTGAGGCTTGGAGATATTTGTCATTCCAGGTTGAAATTGCTCTCATTGCATTAAATCCACCGACTCCCATTTCTGTTATTGATGCTTCACTGCCTCCGCAAATCATTAAATCAGCAGAACCTCTCTGAATTAACATAAAAGCATCTGAAATTGCATGTGAAGATGTAGCACAAGCAGAAGTAGTTGCATAATTAGGACCTTTAAATCCAAAGCGGATTGAAATTTGACCAGCAGCAAGGTCTGAAATCATCATTGGAATAAAAA
Organism: Ignavibacterium sp.; assembly: GCA_032027145.1. Lineage (NCBI taxonomy): Bacteria > Pseudomonadati > Ignavibacteriota > Ignavibacteria > Ignavibacteriales > Ignavibacteriaceae > Ignavibacterium > Ignavibacterium sp. The sequence goes on from JAVSMP010000001.1 coordinate 3,298,246, forward strand.
ACGGACTTAATACACCAGGATTTTTCTCTTGAAAATATTTCCAGTGTTCATTTTGAAGCGTTTCTAAACCGCCAATACCGCTTCCAAAGACTACACCGCATCTTTCTCTGTTCAAATTCTCAAGCTTTAATTCAGCATCATCAATTGCCTGAACAGCAGAAGCAATAGCAAATTGTGAAAAGCGATCTAATCTTTTGACAGATTTTTTATCAAAATAATTATCTGGATTAAATTCTTTTACCTCTGCAGCAAACTTTGTATCAAACTTTGCTGTGTCGAAAAGAGTAATAGGTGCAACACCATTTTTTCCTGAAAGCAGAGCTTGCCAATAATCAGGGACACTAACTCCAATTGGTGTTATTGCTCCGAGTCCGGTAATTACAACTCTTTTTTTAGTCATTTAACCACTACAAAAGAATTGTTAATCTTTGATGGTAAAACATAGAAGGACAAAGTCGGGAGTTTTAATCCCGACTAATAAATTATGCTAATTTCTCGGAAAGATACTTTACGGCATCACCAACGGTACCGATTTTTTCAGCATCTTCATCAGGTATTGAAATCTGAAAAGCACTTTCAAATCCCATAACTAATTCGACAATATCCAAAGAATCAGCACCTAAGTCATTTGTAAAGGATGCCTCGGGTGTAATTTGAGATTCTTCCACTCCTAATTTATCAATGATAATCTCTTTAACTTTTGCAGCAACATCCATAATATTCTCCTCTTTTGATTTTTATTTGTATTTATAATTATTGGTTTAAATTTAATAAAATTAAAAACTAAGAAACAACTTGAATTAGCAAATTACATAGTCATTCCGCCATCAACAGAAATTACCTGCCCTGTAATATAATCAGCATCTTTACTGCACAGAAATGATACAACTTTTGCAACATCTTCCGGCTTTCCTAAACGAGCCATTGGTACGTTTTGAATAAGTTTCTTTACCTGCTCTTCAGTCAATTTATCTGTCATATCGGTCTGAATAAATCCAGGTGCCACCGCATTAACAGTTATTCCTCTCGAAGCTAACTCTCTTGCCATTGATTTGGTGAATCCAATTATACCAGCTTTGGAAGCTGAATAATTTGATTGCCCGGCATTACCGATTAAACCAACAACAGATGAAATATTAATTATTCTGCCATATCTTTGTGTAATCATAGGTTTAACAACAGCTTTAGTATAATTAAACACACTTTTAAGATTCGCAGCAATAACTTCATCAAAATCTTTCTCAGCCATTCGTAAAAGCAAATTATCTCTGGTAATACCGGCATTATTTATCAGAATATCCACACCACCAAGTTTTTTCAAAATGTCATCAACCACCGCTTGAGTTTGCTCAAAAGATGAAACATCTGATTTAAAGCTATATACTTTAACATCCGGATTATCAATTTCATTTATCAGTTGTTCTGCACATTCATCACAGCTATTGTAAACAAAAGCAATATCAGAGAATAAATTACTTCTGGAGTTTCCTGATGCCAGCTCTTTTACAATAGCTCTTCCGATACCACGAGTGCCGCCAGTTACAATTGCTCTTTTAGGATTAGTTTCAATTGTTTTATTATCCATTTTTTGCTACTCCAGAATAAAATGTTGAAAGATATTCATTCTTGTATTCCTCCAGTTCAGCAAAATATTTTTCACCAAAAAAATGTAATAATTCTTCATGACAGGCTTCGTAAATAGATGTAGTTTGAATAGGATTTTTATTACAGGTTTTTAACCTATCAATATGTTCATCATCAATTGTCAAAGCACCTTCAAAAATTGTGAGAGGAAAAAGAACACAAAATATCGGTTTATATTTCCATTTATGTTCGCCTTCTAAAATTGCAAGTTTTTGTAAAGTACATAATCCATTTTTATCTAAGAATGTACATTTATTATTGATGATTTCAGTTCCTACCGCAATTCCACTCTCAAAGTCATCATCTTCTTCCGGTGGTTCAAACCATTTCGCAACATTTTTTGATTGGGTTTCATCCATTAAAGGAATAACTTTATCTTTTATACTAAGAATATAATCATGTTCTTTTAAATCAGTATAAACCCCGTAGTTACAGCATTCACCGGCACAAGCGCACGAAAATGGAAAAGTGAATATCTGCGGATCAATAAAAACCCCTTTTATTTGCTTTGTAAATTTTGGGTGTGAAACTGATTTCACTATAAATACTCCTCTACATCTTTAAATTTATCTATTCCAAATATCTTAACATCTGGATTAATTCTTTTAACCAATCCTTGCAAAACCTTTCCAGGTCCGATTTCATAAAACTCATCAAATCCATCAGCAATCATATTTACGATTGTTTCTTCCCATCTGACTGGTGATGTTACCTGTTCATACAACAGATTCCTTATTTCATCTTTTTTAGTAACTGGTTTTGCAGTAACATTAGCATAAACAGGAAATCTTGAATCGTAAAAAGGGGTTTCATTAATATCTTTTAAAATAGAATCTTTTGCAGATTGCATAAGTGGCGAATGAAATGCCCCGCTAACAACAAGTTCCTTAACAATTTTAGCTCCGCCGGATTTACAAAGCTCCATAGCTTTTTTAACACCAGTTAACGATCCTGATATAACAATTTGTCCTGGTGAATTAAAGTTAGCACATTGAACAACACCTACTGAAGATGCTTCTTTACAAAACTCTTCAACTTTTGCTGCTTCTAATCCAACTATTGCTGCGAGGGTTCCGGGATTATCTAAACCAGCCTGCTGCATAGCTTTTCCTCTTGCTCTAACGAGTTTAATAGCATCATAAAATTGAATAGAATTTGCAGAAACCAAGGCGGAATATTCACCAAGTGAATGACCTGCAGCTGCATCTGGCTGTAGAGTTCTGATAAGACTTGATAATACAATACTATGAAGGAAGATTGCCGGTTGAGTAAATTCAGTTTGCTTTAACTGCTCTTCCGGTCCGTTAAACATTATGTATGATAGATTAACACCGAGAGCATCATCTGCAGTTTTAATCATCTCAACAGCTTCTACTGAATTATCGTAAAGATCTTTTGCCATCCCAACATATTGGGAGCCCTGACCCGGAAATAAAAATGCTTTTTTTGACATCAGCTAAGTAAAAATTATTTGTTATTAAATAGACCAAACAATATGCAAAGCACCCCAGGTATAACCGGCACCAAAAGCTGATAGTATCAGGTTATCACCTTTTTTAAGTTTTCCATCTCTGTAATATTCTGTTAAACAAAGTGGAATTGTTGCTGCAGTAGTGTTTCCATATTTATCAATGTTGATCATAACTTTGTCTTTACTTAATCCCATTCTTTCAGCTGTTGCATCAATTATTCTTAAATTTGCCTGATGTGGTACGAGATAAGCAATATCATCAGATTTTAAACCGCTTAATTCCATCAGTTCTGCTGAAACATCAGCCATTCCTTTAACAGCAACTTTAAATACTGCTTTACCATCCTGATAAATGTAATGCCATTTTTTATCAATTGTTTCATAAGAAGCGGGGTTTAAACTGCCGCCGCCAAGCATATTTAGTGCATCCTTTCCTGTTCCATCAACACGCAAAATAGATTTTTGCAGTCCAATAGATTTATCCTCAGAAGGTTCCAACAAAACTGCAGAGCCTGCATCGCCAAAAAGGATACAGATATTTCTATCAGTATAATCAACTATTGAACTCATTTTATCTGCGCCGATAACTAAAACCTTTTTATATCTTCCGGTTTCGACCAATGACGCACCGGTTTGCAATGCAAATAAAAAACCTGAGCAAGCAGCCGAGAGATCAAATCCCCAAGCATTTTTAGCTCCAATCTTATCCTGAACAAGACATGCAGTTGCAGGGAAAAACATATCAGGTGTTACAGTAGCTACAATAATTGCATCAATATCTTCAGGATTAATGTTATGTTTATCAAAAAGATCAAGGGCAGCTTTTGCACCCAGATCGCTTGTAGCACCATGTTCAAGAATTCTTCTTTCCCTGATTCCTGTTCTAACTCTTATCCATTCGTCATTAGTTTCTACGATGGATTCAAAAAACTTGTTATCAAGTATTTTATCAGGAACATACATTCCAACACCGGTTATTTTTGCATTATATTTTTTTTCAGTCATTAGATATCTGTAATTATTTTAAATTTTCTTTAATTGAGTTTTCTATTTTTTTCACTAAATCCGTTTGATACATCTCATAAGCTTTTAGTACCATATTTTTTATTGCTTTTGGTGAACTGGAACCATGTCCAATTATACATATTCCATTTACTCCAAGCAAGGGTACACCACCATGTTCCTGATAATCCAGAGATTTTAATGCTTTCTTAAGAGTTCCCTTTGCAATACCGACTCTAATCTTATCTATCAAATTAGTATTTGCAGTTTGGGTTAGTAGATGTTTTAATAACTTTGGAACAGATTCACCAAACTTTAAAATAATATTACCTACAAATCCATCACAAACAACAACATCAACATTTTTTGTTAATATATCTCTTCCTTCAACATTACCAATAAAATTTAATTTAGATTCTTTAAGAAGTTTAAATGCAGCGGCAGATACTTCATTACCTTTGCCCTCTTCTTCACCCATACTTAATATGCCAACAGTTGGATTTGAAATTCCTCCCATTTCTCTGGCATAAATAGTTCCCATAACAGCATATTCGAAAAGATGAGATGCTTTTGCATCTTTACCTGCACCGACATCATATAAATAACAAATTCCGTTTACATTAGGCATTTCAGCACCTATTGTAGGACGCCCAACTCCTTGTATCCTGCCCATGATTAAAGTTGCAGCACTCATTACTGCGCCAGTATTACCAGCACTGACAAAAGCTTCTGCTTTGCCCTCTCTTACAAGTTGTGCTCCTTTAACAATTGATGAATTTGGTTTTGATTTTAATGCAGCAGTCGGAGTATCCTCCATTTCAATAACTTCAGGTGTATCAATAATATAACTTTCATCAAAAGAAAGCTGACTTGCTTTGATCACAGAAATTATATCATTTTTTTTTCCGATAAGATAAAGTTGAAAATCTTTACTATGATTATATGCATCAATAGCACCGATAACTGTGTTTTGAGGGGCATAATCGCCCCCCATAGCATCAACAATAATTCTACATTTAGAATTTTTCAGATTTGAATCAGGCATTATCTTTAAAAGCTATCAAATATCAGCTTTTGGGAATAAATACCGATCGTTCGTTGTAATATCCACAAGAAGGGCAAGCACGATGAGCTAATTTCATTTCACCACAATTTGCACAGGTACCTAATGAAGGTGCAACAGCTTTGTAATGTGTTCTTCGCTTATCTCTGCGGGTCTTAGACATCTTACGTTTTGGATTTGGCATATTATAGTTCCATTATATTTTTAATTTAAATTTAATTTATCTTTCAAATCAATCAGTGGTTTCCATCTTGAATCAATTTCGTCATTCTTGCAAGTACATTGCTCTTTGTTAAGATCTTTACCACAATTAGGACACAAGCCTTTACAGCTTTCCTTGCACAATTTCTTCATAGGAACTGAAAGTAAAGCATATTCTCTAACATCAGATGAAATATCAATCTTAACAGTATCTCTGGAAAGATAGCTTATATTTATTGAATCAGTTTCAGCAGGTTGTTCATTCATTAAATAAACCATCTGATAATCGCTTTTAAGTGTTGTTTTATAAACCTTTCCGCACCTATCACATTCATACTTAACTTTAAATTCTGAAGATACATCAACAATTATCTGATCGTGATGTTTATCTAATTTAACACTCGAATTAAAGCCATTATAGAAAGGCTCACTAAGTTCAATAGTGTCAATTTTCTCTTCAAAATCAAAATTATGCACCCCATCGTTTAAATTTGATATTCTAATAATCATATAGCAAAATTGTGCAAAAAACGAGGCTTAATATAAAACTGTATGATATGATAATCAAACATTCAGATCTGTTAAATTATTGGTTTTATGAAGAAAATATGCGGTCAATTTTAATCTTCATTCGTACTGAGGGTAAAGTAAGCTTTTTTAATTATTGTGTATTAACTAACAAAGACTTCTATAAATTGTTGATATTCACTTTCTGTAAACTGAAAAGCTTTTATTGCAAATTGATTATAACAAATGAAAATTCATTTGGTATTTTTAACTCTAAATCTATAATTTGAATGAGTTATTTATTTACTCTAATTATAATTAAATGCTAATATTTTTTTCTGCCATTGCAGCTATCATCCCAATGAGTTTTTATCTGTTTCTTATTTGGAAATTTGACAGATATGATAGAGAGCCTTTTAAATTTGTACTTATTAATTATTTATGGGGCGCTTTAGGTGCAATTTTTTTAGCTCTGATCGGAAGTCTTATTTTAACAAGTTTTGCTTCAATTTTTATTTCAGATAAAGATAGCCTTTCTATATTCAGCTCAATTGCAGTTGCTCCTTTTATGGAAGAAATCACAAAGGGAGTTTTTCTTTTAATTACCATTTCAAGTAAAAAATTTGATAACTTAACTGACGGCATTGTTTTTGGAGGAGCAATTGGTCTGGGATTCGGAATGACAGAAAATTTTCTATACTTTGTTGCTTTTAGTGAATCCGTTTCTGATTGGATAATGTTAGTTATAATCAGAAGTTTATTCTCGGCAGTTATGCACTGTGTTTCAACTGCAACTTTAGGAGCTTTTCTTGCTATTGCTAAATTTAAATCAAACTTTCTGAAAATAATTTTAAGTTTTATCGGATTATTAATTGCTATGCTGATTCATTTTATTTGGAATTATAGTGTAAGCTTTGAAAAAACTGCTCTGTTAGGATTTGTATTTATGATATTTTCAATTATCATTTTTATAGTTATTTATATTATTTCGATAAGAAAGGAAAGATTGTTAATTTACAACGAGCTTAAAGAGGAATCTGAGTCAGGTCTTATTCCAGAATTGCATTTAAAAATTTTAAGCTCAGCTAACAGAGAGCGTAAAGGATGGCTGGATGAATCGAAAAGAAATATTTACATCAATGCTGCAACTTCATTAGCATTCAGAAAAATGCAATTTCGTAATGCTAAAGGTGTAAGTAAAACATATTATCAAATGGATATTGATAATTACAGAAACTTTATCAGCACATTGCTTTCAAATTCTGAAAGAAGTTAATAAGTGAATCAAAATGCTATATATATTTTTTCACCATTACTGTTTGCCTCCGGTGAAGAAAATCTGATTAAGAATTTTAGTGAAACTGATTCGAACTTCTTCAAAGCTACATTGTACCTTAACATAATGGATAATATTCTTAAGAGAAAAGATAAAACTGATTTGTTTGTAATTTTATCTAAGGATGAGATGTATTCCGAATTTGAAGCTGTAAATGATTTTAAGCTGATTACTGCAGAACAGAATTCAATTGAAGTCCTTCAATCAGAGCAGATAACCAAAGAGTTTAGTAATCATAAATACAATATCTTAGTGGCTGGTAATGTAGTAAATTTAAGTTCGTCTGATATCGACAAATTTTTTAACCTGCTTGGGATAGATGAAAAAACTATTCTGATATCCAAATCTTCATCTAACAAAATATCTGCATTCGGATTGTGCGGATACACAGAAGAGTTAGTTAGATTTTTCATTGAATCTGAGTTATCAATTCAAAAATTTCTCGGTTTTAACAAATCCTGCGATTACTATATTACATTAGCCAAGGACCTTTTTGAAGTTACAGACACAAACGATTTTAAAAAATTATATATTGATTTATCACAAAAAGCCAGTCAGGAATATTGTTCACAAGATATTCATGAAAGGTTTACACATTTGTTTATAGAATATAAGGATTTACTTAAATGAGCCGGATAGGGATATTTGGAGGAACTTTTGACCCAATCCATAATGGACATCTGATAACAGCACAGTCTGTTAGAGAACTTAGAAATCTTGATAAAGTTGTTTTTATTCCAACTTATATCTCACCGCATAAGCAGCAAAAAGCTGCATCAACCGCTGAGCATAGAATTAATATGCTCAGAATTGCTTTAAATGATGTTCCCTTTTTTGAATGCTCAGATTTCGAAATTAAACAGCATACTATTTCATATACTATTGATACACTGCGCGAGTTTAAAAAGTATTATGATGAGATAGATTTAATAATCGGTTATGATAACATTTTCCAGTTTCACACCTGGAAAGAACCAGATGAAATTTTAAAACTGGCAAACATAGTCGTCTTAAAAAGAAAATCTTCACATCCATTAGATTTTGTTGATAAGTATGTTGAAGCAGCAATATTTGTTCAGACTCGTGGAATCGAAATCAGTGCAACTGATATCAGAAACAGAGTTAACGCCGGTTTGCCAATTTATTATCTTGTACCGGAAAAAGTTTTAGAATATATAAATAATAATAATCTTTATAAGGAAGACTGATTGAAAATTTTAGTTACCGGAGGAGCAGGATTTATTGCTTCTCAAGTTGCGGATGCCTTTATTAATGATGGACATCAGGTTGTGGTTTTAGATGACTTATCAACAGGTTTTGAAAAAAATATTAATCCAAAAGCCAAATTTGTCAAAGCAAATATCTGTGATAAAGAATTAACAGAGTTGTTTGAAAAAGAAAAGTTTGATGTTGTAAATCATCACGCAGCTCAAATGGATGTCAGAAGATCTGTAAAAGATCCTGTTTTTGATGCTACAACAAATATATTAGGCACTATAAATCTGCTGCAAAACTGTATTAAATATAATGTAAAGAAATTTATGTTTGCCTCAACCGGCGGCGCTGTTTATGGAGAGCAGGATTACTTTCCTGCAGATGAAAAGCATAACACTCAGCCAAAATCACCTTACGGAATTTCTAAACTTGCTGTAGAAAAATATCTTTACTTCTATAATTCCGAGTATAACTTAAATTATACAATTCTGAGATATGCAAATATTTATGGACCAAGACAAAATCCATTTGGCGAAGCAGGTGTTGTTGCTATCTTTTCTACAAAATTATTGAAGGGTGAACAGCCAATTATTAATGGCAATGGTAAACAGACCCGCGATTATGTTTATGTCGGCGATGTTGTTAAAGCAAATGTTATAACAATTAATGACAGCAATTCCAGTATCTACAATATCGGAACAGGTATTGAAACTGATGTAAACCAATTATTTAATTATCTTAATGAAATTACAAAAGCTAATAAGGAAGAAAAACATGGACCTGCTGCGCCCGGAGAGCAGATGAGAAGCGTTATTACTTCAAATAAAATGTTTGCTAAGTTTGGCTGGTGTCCAAATACAAAACTTGAAGATGGACTAAAAGCAACGGTAGATTTCTTTAAATCCAATTTGTGAAGTAATGATCAACAAGAATCTAATTGAAAATCTTTATAAAACTGACCGCAGGTCTGTAGCTCGTGTTATCTCAATCATTGAATCTGATAACTTGCTTACTTCCGAATACCTGAAAGAAATATACAGCAAAACCGGAAACGCATATCGGATTGGTATTACAGGACCACCCGGTGCAGGTAAAAGTACAATTACAAATCAGCTTACAAAATGTTTTTTGAATGACAATAAAAAAATCGGGATAATTGCTGTTGATCCGACATCTCCTTTTACCGGCGGTGCTTTATTGGGTGATAGAATTAGAATGACAGATATTGGTATGAATGATAATGTGTTTATCAGAAGTATGGCAACAAGAGGCAGTTTGGGTGGTTTATCTAAAAAGGCGGTTGATGCAGCTGATGTTCTGGACGCCGCAGGATTTGATATTATTATTTTAGAAACTGTTGGCGTAGGGCAGTCTGAACTTGATATTGCGAGTGCTGCAGATACTACAATTGTTGTTCTGGTTCCAGAAAGCGGTGATTCTGTTCAGGCAATGAAAGCAGGATTGATGGAAATAGCTGATTTTTTTGTTCTTAATAAAAGTGAAAGACCCGGCGCACATCAGGCATATACTGCTTTGCAGACAATATTGTTGATAAAAGACCGTGATGAAAATTCGTGGAAGCCGGATATCATTAAAACAATTGCTTCTGAAAATAAAGGCATAGATGAAATAGTAAAAGAAATTGAACGGCATAAATTTTATATGAAAGATAAAGATCTTTTTTTTGCTAAAAGAGAAAATCAGGCAAAGATTAGAATTAAAGAAATTGTTGAACACAAACTTAAAGATGAACTTTGGAGTGAGACAGGAGAAAAATCATTGAACGCTTTTTTACAAAAAGTAATTCCAGGCAGCTTTTCACCTTATCATATTGCAGAAAAAATAATACAGGAATTTAAAGACAGAATTTAAATGGAGTTTTAGTGGAACAGATACCTTTTATACCGGAGTTAACAGAGAATCAGATTATTATCAGAGATACTATAAAAGATTTTGCTGAAAATAATATTCGACCTGTTATTATGAAATACGATGAATCTCAGGAATTTCCGATGGAAATTATGAAACAACTTGGAGAATTAGGATTCCTTGGCATACTTGTACCTGAAGAGTTTGGAGGAGCAGGTTTAGGTTATGTTGAATATGCTTTAATTATTGAAGAAATTTCTAAAGTAGATCCATCAATCGGACTTTCTGTTGCTGCACATAATGGATTGTGCACAAATCATATCAATCTTTTTGGTAATCCAGAACAAAAGAAAAAATATTTACCTGATTTAGCAAGCGGCAAAAAAATCGGTGCCTGGGGTTTAACCGAAGCTGTTTCGGGCAGTGATGCAGCAGGATTAAAAAGCACGGCTGTTAAAGATGGAAACTATTGGATTCTAAATGGAACTAAACAATTTACCACTCATGGCAGTGTTGCTGAAACTTATGTTGTTATGGCAATTACAAATAAAGAAAATGGGAAAAAAGGAATCTCTGCTTTCATACTTGAAAAAGGAATGCAGGGATTAATTATTGGCAGGAAAGAAAATAAACTTGGAATGCGTGCAAGTGATACTACACAATTAGCTTTTGAAAATTGTAAAGTTCCTGCAGAAAATTTGTTAGGTGAAGAAGGAATGGGATTTATAAATTCAATGATGGTATTGGAAGGCGGTAGAATTTCGATTGCTGCAAATAGTATGGGATTGGCTCAGGGTGCATTAGAAGCTGCTGTAAAATACTCAAAAGAGCGCAAACAGTTTGGAAAACATCTGGCAGATTTTCAAGCAATACAATTTAAACTTGCAGATATGCAGACAAATATAGATGCAGCAAGACTGCTGACATATCGTGCGGCATGGATGAAAGACAATGGAATTCCAAATACAAAAGAAGCTGCTACAGCAAAATTATTTGCAAGCGAAATTGCAGAAAAAGCAGCAAACGAAGCTGTTCAGATTTTAGGCGGTTATGGTTTTATAAAAGAATATCCAGTTGAAAAATTTTACAGAGACGTTAAACTTCTTACGATTGGAGAAGGAACATCCGAAATACAACGCATAGTTATTGCAAGAGATTTATTGAAGGATTAAAAATAATGAGGCAAATCGGAAATAAATTATCTGAAGATAGCTCTTTTCTTAAACGCGAAGATTTTCAAAAAGAATTGTTACGAAAACTAAACGCTGTAAAAGATAAGGTAAAAGAAGGCGGTGGTAAAAAAGCAATTGAGAAACATAAAGCAAAAGGTAAATTAACTGCGCGTGTAAGAATTGAAAAACTCATTGATAATCCAAAGGATTTTTTTGAATTAAGTACTCTTGCTGCCTATGGAATGTATGATGAGTTTGGAGATGCACCATCTTCCGGAACAATTTATGGAATTGGAAAAATCCATAATAGACTTTGTGTAATTGTTGCAAATGATGCAACTGTGAAAGCCGGTGCCTGGTTTCCAATTACTGTAAAGAAAAATCTTCGTGCGCAGGAAATTGCAATGGAAAATTGTTTGCCGATTATCTATCTGGTTGATAGTGCCGGTGTTTTTCTACCAATGCAGGATGAAATTTTTCCTGATAAAGAACACTTTGGAAGAGTATTTCGTAATAATGCAAAAATGTCTTCAATGGGGATTCCACAAATAGCTGCTATAATGGGACCTTGTGTTGCCGGTGGAGCTTATCTGCCAATTATGAGTGATGAGGCATTGATAGTTGAAGGTGAGGGTTCAGTTTTTCTTGCCGGCTCTCATCTTGTTCGTGCTGCTATTGGAGAAGTAATTGATAATGAAAAACTTGGAGGCGCATCAGTTCAGTCAAACATTTCAGGTGTTACCGATTATATAATGAAAAATGATGATGAGTGTATTCAACAAATCAGAAACTTGATCGAAAAGTTTGCGAAAAGAAATTCTGCTGGTTTTGATAGAGTTAAAAATAAACTTCCTAAATATCCGACAAAAGAAATTTTAGGTATTTTACCCGAAGATACAATCAAACCTTATGATTCTTATGAATTACTTTCACGCATTGTTGATAACTCCGAAATTGATGAATACAAAGCTGGTTACGGAAAAACAATTATTACTGCTTATGCAAGAATTGATGGCTGGGCTGTTGGAATAGTTGCTAATCAAAGGAGCGTTGTTAAAACAGAACAAGGAGAAATGCAGGTTGGCGGAGTTATCTATTCTGACTCAGCAGATAAAGCTGCAAGATTTATTATGAATTGTAATCAGAAAAAAATCCCTTTGATTTTTTTACAGGATGTTACAGGTTTTATGGTCGGCAGTAAAGCCGAGCATGGCGGTATAATTAAAGATGGAGCAAAAATGGTTAATGCTGTTGCAAATTCAGTTGTACCTAAAATTACTATTATTGTTGGAAACAGTTATGGTGCCGGTAATTATGCAATGTGCGGAAAAGCTTATGACCCCCGATTTATTTTTGCATATCCAAATGCAAGAATCTCTGTAATGGGCGGCAGTCAGGCTGGCAGTGTTTTACTGGATATAAAAATTAAACAAGAAGAAAAAAGCGGTAAAAAATTAAGCGATGCTGAAAAGAAAAAACTCCTTAACGATATAATCAAATCTTATGATGAAAAAAGCTATCCATCATACGCTGCAGCAAGATTATGGATTGATGAAATTATTGATCCTTCACAAACCCGTGAATGGATTTCTATGTGTCTGGAAACTGCTGATAATAATCCTGATATACCAAGATTTAATCCCGGAGTAATTCAGGTTTAAAAACGTAATCTATATAATCCTGCTGGATGAAGCTTTTTGGACAGCCTGCATTTTATTATTTACCTGCAGTTTTTTGTAGATGTTTTCGATGTGTTTTCTAACTGTAAAAGGTGAGATAAATAATTTCTCAGCTATCTGGATATAATCAAATCCCTTTTTTAAAAACTCCAATACTTCAACTTCTCTTTTAGATAAGTTAAAATCCTCTTGAGGATCTTCTGAAATTATATCTGAAGATTGTTTTAATAATTTAAGCGTTTTAGATGCAATTGCTGCAGACATCGGAGCGCCGCCATTTAAAACCATATCAATACTTTCAACTATTTTCTCAACTGATTCATCTTTTAACAAATATCCGCTTGCACCTGATTTGATTGCCTTTAATATTTTGTCTTCATCATCAAATACAGTAAGCATTACAATTTTTATTTCAGGAAATTTTTCATTGATTTTAGCTGTTGCAACAATACCACTCATTACCGGCATTTCAATATCCATAAGTATAACATCAGGTAAATCTGATACATTTAAATAATCAACTATTTCCAAACCATTTTTTGCTCGGAACACCATTGAATATTTATTGGGGAATAAAGCAAGTTTTTCTATCAAAGATTTTGCTAGAAAATCATTATCCTCGGCTATAGCAATTTTAACTTTCATATTATCTATTATTCTTGTTAAAAAGTTAAATTACAAATCCTGTTAGTTCAATAAGGCAGATGTAGTAATTATTTTTGATTGATCCTGAAAGAATTTTAATCTGCAAATTATTGTAGTGCCTGTTTCATTACTTAACAGATTTAATTCCGCACCAGCCTTTTCGCATCTTGATTTCATATTATTAAGTCCATTGCCTTCCATGTTTTGTTTAGGATCAAATCCTTTTCCATTATCCTTAATAATTATTTCCAAACCATTTTCGTAATTATTAAATACTATTTCAATCTTACTTCCGCCGGAGTATTTTAGTGCATTCTGAATTGCTTCCTGAACTATTCTAAACAAATTAAGTATTTGGATAGATGACAATTTAAGATATCCATTAAAATTATTCTGGAAAGAAATCTTGACACTACCTAAACTTGAATTCAATTTTTGAATCATCTCATTTAATTTTATTGTCAATTTTTCACTATCCCCTTCTTCCTGTTTCATAGCCCAAATAGTATTTCTTAAATCATAGAGTGCATCTTTACTAAAACTTTTCAAAACACTTAGTCTTTGATAAACATCTTCCTGAGGGTGAGAATATGTCAGATTATCCAGTGAGCTGATAATAAATGTCAACTGAGAGCCGATGTTATCATGCAATTCCCTTGAAATGTTTAATTTTTCTTCAGCTATTTCTTTTTCAAGTTCTGTATTCTTCAACTGACTTTTAAATTCAACTTCTTTAACAATCTTAATCCGCTTTAATTGCTGATATCTGTATATTCCAATTAACAGCAGCACCAAAAGAATAACTACTACAAGAGCAAATATCAGCAACTGATTTCTGCTTTCAAGTTTATACTGACTTTCTTTTATTTGTAAATTTTTTTGTTCTGTTTCATAAGCAATCTCCAGCTGTGCTACTTTTTCATTTGTCTCTATATTAAAAATACTGTCTTTATAGGCAGAGTATTTTTGATATGTATCTAAAGCTTTATATAGGTTGTTTTTTTGTTTATACAGCTCAGTAAGATTTTGGTAACAATACAAAACCATATAATTATAATCTAAAGAATCAGCCATCTTCTGACACTTTTCATAGCTATCAATTGCTTCATCAATCCTGCCTTGCATTTTCAGAAAATCTGCATGTATGGATAAGTTTTCTACCCGACCAAAATTACCTGATTCTTTACTGCGATATTCATCGGATACTGCCAAATATTTATTCGCTTCTTTAAATTTTCCCTGAGCGGCTTTTAAGACAGCAATTTTATTCAGACTATAAGGTATTCCAATATTATCTTTGTTTCTCTTTTTTATTTCAAGTGCCTTTGTGTAATAAAGTAAGGCACTATCTGCATCTGATTCCATCTCTTTCAATACACCGTAATTATCAAACAGTTTACCCAATCTACTTTCAGGAATTTGGTGCTCATTGGCAATATTTAAAGCTTCCTGCATATATGCAACGGCTTTATTTAAATCGCGCCTTTTTAACTGATAACCATACTCACCATAGGCATTACTTAATTCATCATACATTTGCTGACTTAAGAATATTTTAAAAGACTCAATATGATATTGAGTTGATTTATCATAATCGCCTCTTAGATAATAAACCAGAGCAAGATTACTTAAAGCTATTCCTTCACCGCGCGGATATGATATTGATCGAGCTTTTATAAAATTTTCTGTAAATATTTTTGCTGATCTACCAAGATTTGAAACTACAACTTCGTAACTGATTGAATTTATTGAATCAATACTGCGTTTAACATCCTGGCTAAAAGAAATACAATTAAAAGCCAGAAATGCAATTATTACTCTGACACAACAATAATTTTTCATCAGTAAATTTAAATAATTTGTAATCTGTTATTAGATTTCTAAAGCAAATATAATATACTTGTATAAATCTAATTATATCTTGAACAATAAATTTTCAATATTGCTTTTAATTATTCTTTCGGTTCTGTTCACTTCAATTATTTATCCTCAGCAAAGCCAAATATCCAGAACAGTAAATCATATTTCAGAATATATTGCATCTGAAAAATTTATATCAATCAGAAATCAATTCGGGGATCTGGCTGCTAGCGATTCAATTTACTCTGAAGCTGTAAGGTATTGTGCAGGTGATATTGGAGATGCGTTACTATGTTTAATGTTGGCAACAGTGCCTTATCGCGAAGTTCCGATCTCCATACCTTTAATTAATTCAGTAATATACTATCCATTAACATCTGCAGATGAGGAAACATTTCATAAAAAAAACGAAAACCTTCCAAGATATTTGTTCATTGATTCTCCTGATAATGATTATGGTGATAAAGATAAACTAGCTCATTTTTTTGGAAGCGCATTCTTATCATACGAGTCATGTATCTTTGATTTGGGAAGGCTAATTGGTTATTTTGTGGAAGTGTTTGAAGAAAATTTCAAAGTTCAGTCTAAAGTCGATTATCGCGATTTAGATGTTAATGATTATGGAAGATTATTTGGCAATCTGCTAAAAAAAGATAACACAATTTTACCGTCAAAAATATTTTTATTAAGATCATTTAGTTTTTTAAGAGTTACATTATGAAATCTGTACTAATTATAGATGATGAACTTCTGATTTGTGAAAGCATCAATATGATTCTTGAATATGAAGGATATGATGTTGAATTTACAACTAGTGCAATTGAAGGATTAGAAAAATTTTCATCGAAAGATTTTGCTGCTGTTTTTCTCGATATTCAAATGCCGGAGTTAAATGGATTTGAAGTACTAAAAAAAATAAAAGAACAAAAACAATCTGCTTCAGTAATAATTATTTCTGCTCATGGAAGTGTTGAAAACGCAATTAAAGCCACCCGATTAGGTGCGTTTGATTTTCTTGAGAAACCTATTGATAGAGATAAACTTTTAATAAGTGTCCGTAATGCAACTGAAAGCGCTTCTTTAAAAGAAGAATACGAAGAAATAAAAAAAGTATGGGTAGGTGATGGTGAGATTCTGGGAAAGAGCAAAGCTATCAGGAACATTCTGCAAATGATTGATAAAGTTGCACCGCTTGATACCCGTGTTTTGATTACTGGCGAAAACGGAACCGGGAAAGAACTTGTTGCAAGAGCTATTCATAATAATAGCGAAAGAAAAGATAAATCTTTTGTGGAGGTAAATTGTGCAGCTATCCCAAATGAATTAATCGAATCTGAATTATTCGGACACGAAAAAGGTTCTTTCACTGGCGCTGTTCAGCAACGAATTGGCAGATTTGAACTTGCAAATAAAGGTACATTATTTTTAGATGAAGTAGGCGATATGTCTTTGCAGGCACAGGCAAAAGTATTAAGGGCAATTGAAGATGGTAAGATTGAAAGAGTTGGCGGCGGCAAAAAAATTGATGTTGATGTTCGTTTAATTGCTGCTACAAATAAAAATCTAAAGGATGAAATTTCAAAAGGAACTTTCAGAGAAGATTTATTCCACAGATTAAATGTAATCCCAATAAATGTACCTCCTCTTCGCGAGAGATTAGAAGATATTCCAATTTTAGTTAATCACTTTGCAAATGATATTTCTTTAAAGCATAAAAAACCTTTAACCAGGTTTTCTGATGATGCAATACAGGTTCTGAAAAATCAATCCTGGACGGGTAATGTGCGTGAGTTAAGAAATATTGTTGAGCGGATAATAATTATCGTTGATAAAAGAGAAATCAGTCAAAAAGATATTGATTTTATGTTTGCAAGTAATCAACAATCAGTTGATGATCTTGTTGATACAAGCAATTCATTTCAGGAATTTAAAGAAAAAGCTGAGCGTGTTTTTATTCTTAAGCAGCTAATTGCAAATAATTGGAACATAAGCAAAACTGCAGAAATTCTTGATATTCAAAGAAGCCATCTTTATAATAAAATGAAAAAATATGGAATTGAGAAGGAGGAATAATGCCGACAATTTTCTCTAAAATTATCAGCAAAGAAATACCAGCTGATATTGTTTATGAATCTGAAAATGTTCTTGCATTTAAAGATATCAAACCTCAGGCACCGGTTCACATTCTTATTATCCCAAAAATTGAAATACCTAAAGTAACTGAGATTAAAGGAAGTGAGCATTCAGCCCTTCTTGGTGAAATGATAGATGCAGCTAATAAAATTGCAAAGGATTTAGATATAGCAGATGATGGATTCAGATTAGTTTTTAATTGCGGTAATAACGGCGGTCAGGAAGTTTATCATTTGCATTTGCATCTGCTTGGCGGCAGAAAAATGAACTGGCCTCCGGGATGATAGAGAGAATATCAGGCAGCCCATCAAATCTGAAAATAATTTTCCATCCCTTTTAATTTTTTATCTTCTTGTGTTCTTCCGAACAATAAAGATTCATATCCAAACTTATCTCTTACCTTTGTAACTGCCCTTAACATTTGTTTTCTTTTTATTTCATAATCTTCAAACAAATATTCCTGTTCATTTAAAGGAGAAAAATTTGTAACACCAACACCTATTAACCTTACACCAACTCTTCTGGTTCTTGCTTTCTTCATTAAATCCCATGCAGTCTCAAAAATAATTTTATCATCATCTGTTGGTTTTATTGTTTTTGAGCGAGTTAAAGTTTGGAAATCTGTATAGCGGAGTTTTATATCGATTGTTGATGCTTCCCAGCCTCTTTTTCTTAATGATTGTGCAACTTTTCCGGTTAGATAGAATAAAGTACTTCCAAGTTCTTCTTCATTTGTTACATCATTATTAAAAGTAGTTTCGCGCGAAATACTTTTTCTTTTCCTTTGAATTGTTAAATATTCTATTCCTTCACCGTTTGCTTTACGCCAAAGCTCAATTCCGTATTTACCAAATGCAGTTCCAAAATAATCTGAAGGTAATTTTGTTATATCAGCTATCTGAAATATTCCGCGATTATTTAAGCTTTGTTTCATAACTTTTCCAACACCTGGAATTGTTTCAACAGGCATTGGAGCTAAGAATTCTCTTTCCATTCCCGGAATTATATATGTTATGCCTTTTGGTTTCATACAATCTGAACCGATCTTTGCAATAGTTTTGTTGCTGCCAATTCCAATTGATATCGGCAAACCAATTTTATCCCATATTTCTTTTTGTAATCTTGTAGCAAATCCAAACATTGAGCCGTACATTTTTTGTGTTCCGCTCATATCAAGATAAAACTCATCAATTGATGCCTGTTCAATCAAAGGGGCATATTGTTCTAAAATATTTTTTACAACTTGCGAAAATCTTGTGTACTCATCACCATGTCCATGTAAGTAAACACCGTGTGGACAAAGTTTGTATGCGGTTCTGATTGGCATTGCAGAATGTAATCCAAATGCCCGTGCTTCATAAGAACAAGCAGCAACAACTCCCCTTCCGTATTTTGGATCGCCTCCGACAATTACAGGTTTGCCATTAAGCTTTGGGTCGAGAATTCTCTCTACAGAAACAAAAAATGCATCAAGATCAAGATGAAAAATTGTTCTCATAAATAGTTATTCAATTCGTAGTATCATCCTTTAACTCAGCCCGGGGTAACAAAGCTGATGTAATACTGAGCAGTGTTGAAGTATGCTCACATAATTCATTGAATCTCCTTCAGCCTCTGATAAGCCTTAACAATTGTCGGCGGCATATTAACTTTTCTCTTTTCTTCAAGTAAATGAATCAACTCAAAAGCATTTGCTATCGCATCGCCTTGCGGATGATTATTCATTATCACATTTACTTCTTTCACTTTATGCAGTACAGATTTTATCTTTTGTTCAATTTCCACAAGTTCGCCAGGTGAATAGAGATAATTGTACCGGGAACTTTGCTCCTCATAAGTTTGCGCTTTTCCGAAGTTAGATAAAGATTTTTTCCAGGCTTCAACATTTCTTCCGTGAAATCTGATATAAGCTTTGTCGTTAGTAACTACAGGATTAAACCCAATTGCCTTTCCAATTTGCGGTTGATCAATAGTGCAAAAGGTCAAGTCATTTTCTTTAAAGAAATCCAGTGCACGATTATTATTCCAGCTTTGATGACGAACTTCAACAAAACAACTAACATC
This sequence comes from Ignavibacterium sp., assembly GCA_032027145.1. NCBI lineage: Bacteria > Pseudomonadati > Ignavibacteriota > Ignavibacteria > Ignavibacteriales > Ignavibacteriaceae > Ignavibacterium > Ignavibacterium sp. The sequence continues at coordinate 3,318,107 of JAVSMP010000001.1, forward strand.
AGAAAAAATATTTTTAAGCTTTTGTATATACTGAATAGAATTTCCATCAAAAGAATATGAATAAGGAAACTGAATTAACAATCCTCCAAGTCTCTCAGATTTTTTTAACCGCTCCAGATTATAACGAACATCTTTTATATTTTGCTCATCATACTTTCTCTTATGTGTAAAATCCTGATGAAGCTTAATATGAAAAACAAAGTCATCTGTATTTTCAACTTTTCTTATCCATCCATCAACTACTTTATGGCTTATATAACTATAGTAAGTGGAATTAACTTCAACACAATTAAAATAATGTGCATAAAACTGCAGCCAGTCAAATCCGGCAGATTGATTTTTTGGATAAAAATTCGGCACCCAATCTTTATATGACCAGCCTGCAGTGCCAATGTTAAATTTCGGGTTCATTACTTTATTTTAATTTTAAATACATATAATAAACACATTTGTTAACCTTCTAAGCTTAGTAAAGAAGCAGTTATACTTCTTTTTTTTCCATACTTCTGTATATGCCTACAACTATTCCAACAACTTGAAATAATGTATATTTTTTATCAATAACAATTGGTTTGTATTCAGGATTCTCAGAAATCAGTTCTATCTCATTTTTCTTCTTATAAAATCTTTTTACTACAGCAGCATCATCAAGTATTGCAACAACTATTTGTCCGTTCTTCGGTTCAAGATTTGGATTAACAATTACTATATCGCCGCTGAAAATATAAGCATCTTTTAAGCTGTCACCTTTTACACGAAGTAAAAATGAATCCTGAGGCATTTTAGCTATTGTAGGAAGTTTAACTGTATCAATAGCATCTGGATAGATAGTCAGTGGATTACCTGCGGCAACTTCTCCAAGTATTGGTTTAGGAACAAAATACTTATCGTCAAGAGTTAACTCTATTCCACGGGAAAGTTTTGGGTTCTTCTTTATATATCCTTTTTTTTCGATTGCATGCAGATGCTGCTGAACAGTTGCTCTGTTTGAGTAGCCGAAATAATTTGCAATATCAGCAAGGGTTGGCGGAATCCCCTTGCCTTTTATCTGATCAATTAAATAATCCAGAATATTCTTTTGGATCTCTGTTAATTCTTTTTTCATAAACTATATCTATAACAAAATACCATACATTTGTATGGCAACATAAATTGATATAGTATAAATGTCAAGTACAGATAAAAAAAATCCTCTTAGTTGTAAAAACCAAGAGGATTAAAAACTTTATTAAAGATTTTTCATCTAGAAAGGAATATCTTTTCAAGAGAGGCTATCATTTTTTCTCTAAAAATGGGTTTAGAAATAAAATCATCAAATCCAGCAGCTATAAATTTTTCCTTATCACCAGGAAGTACATAAGCAGTAACAGCAATAACTGGAATTGAGCTGAATGCGGGCATCGTTTTAATTATCTTAAGTGCATCAAGTCCATTATACTCACCCTGTAAATTTATATCCATAACTATAAAATCAAACTGATGATCGAACAAAAGCAATTGTGCTTCTTCAAAACTAACTGCAAATTTTACATCTCGCAATTCTTTTAACTGAACTTTAAACAAAAGCTGAGAATCTATCTGATCTTCAATGTATAAACAATTCAGTTTAGACAGGTCTAATGATTTTACAGGAACAACTTCAGGAGTCTCCTCTTTAACTTCCTGCTGGGGTATTAAACTTTCTTGTTCAGGTAATTGATCGCCTTTATTAGCAGTCTCTGCTTGTACATCAAGAGTTTCATCCTGCTCAAAACTGGTTACTACTTCTTCATCAGCTGCATTTTCATCTAAAATATTTTCAGAAAGTTTACTCAATATCTCCTGTGATACTGGCGGTACAGGTTTAAAAATATCATCATCTGCTGCAGGTATTTCCTGCCCAGTAGTTAAATCAACATCTTCTGACTTCTCAATTTCCTCTGAAACTTGTTTCTGATCAGCAACTGCATTTTTATAAATTATAACATCAGGTTGAGTCCGGGCAGTTTCAAATCTGCTTTTTGAAGACAATGTCAAATTGAAAACAAATCCTGTTTCAGGTCTTAAAGTCTGAGCTGATGAACGATAAAATCTTCCGCCAAGATATTCAAGCAGTACTCTTGACAAATATGTAGTTAGCTTTGGTAAACCGAAATCTTTAGGATCGCGGTTATTTTCATAAACCTGCTCAAGTACATTTGCAACATATTCTGAAGGATTTCCATATTGGTCGCTTAAGCCAATTAAAAATGTATCATTATCAAGCGGAAATGCAGAGAAATATACTTTTTTGTCCTTACTTAATCTTGAAACAACTTTAATTACTGTAAGAACGAAACTTTCAAACTTATGCAGATCACTTTTAAATTTTAAAGATGAAGAAATTTTTCCATACAAAAACTGTATGTCATTAATACCCGAAATATTCTGAATATTTTCATCAAGCTTTTCGATAATATCTGTAATGCTAATATCATCAACTTTTAATGGTGCCCTATTTTGAAGTATATCTGAATACTCAACAACGGAATTCATTGTATCCATCATCTTTATACGATTTTGATTGATGATTTCTGCCGCTTCCTTTTGTTCTTCAGTTGGACTTTCAGTACTGCTTATCAGCTCCTGAGAAAAACCAATTATAACATTTATCGGAGTCAGAATTTCATGGAACATTCCTGAGAGGAAGTTCGAATCAAATATTACAGTTCTTTTATCTTCTTCAACAGGTTTTTCAACTGCAATTTCTCTTACAATTTCTTTAATGATTTCTTTTGGTTCAGATAGAACTGTCTTTGGTTTTAATATTAAAGTAAATGAATCGGTCTCACCTTCAAAATCCATAATCGGGTAGGCTGATAGATAACATTCTATAACTCTTCCATCAGATGATTTGATTGTTGTTTCAAGCTCAATAGCATCTTTTATATGATATTGAAAAATTGAAGTATTAATCAATGCTCTTTCGTCATCAATAACAAGACTTGCAAATGAAGAGCGTAATAATTCATCCGCATTATAACCGAATGTTTTAACAGAATTCTGGTTAACATAAGTTATAAACCCGGCTGCATCTGTGGTTAATATCATCAAATCCGATTGTGCAAAAATTGCACGAAGCATTTGATTCTGTTTATCTTTCTCTATGCTATCGGTAATATCATTTACAATATTAAAATGAGCTTCTCTATCATTAAAGATAAATGATGTTTTACTAATCTTAACTAAAATGATAGTTCCGTCTTTTTTCCTATGTCTGAAAGGTTTACTGAAACTAGCTGTTGAAGTTTCATCACCAGAAGAATCGAGAAGAGTTTGAATATCTTCAGGCGAATACAGATCAGTTAAATCCATCTGAAGAAATTCATCTCGGGTGTAACCGTACAGATTTACAGCAGCTTCATTAACTTCAAGAAACTTTAAGTTTTCTTTATCGTATATTAAAACCGGTTCTGGATTCTTTTGAATTAAAACGTCAAACATTTCTCCTCTATTAGTTAAAATGAATTCTATTTCATCTTCATAAATCTTTTCATCAATAATCAATTCAAGAGTAATGAGTACTGCTTTTTCTGAGTTGAATTCTGAAACCTGCTTACAAAAATACAGTTTATATTTGTATTCAACATTCTTTTTATCATCAAAAAATAAAGTATCAGTTGTAAGATCAGTTAATTCACTTTCAATAAACGAAATAAATTTTTCAACTAAGTCCTCAGAAAATAAATCACTTAATTTTTTATTTAATATTTCTTCGGAATTTTCATTTGTAATTTCAAGAAATTTCTGATTACATAACTTAAAATTTCCCTTAAAGTCTGCTATCGCTAATGGATCTTTAAAACTTTCTAAGATTTCCCTAAAAAAACCCGTTAATTTGCCTGTCCCGCCGTATTCTGTCTTATTATCAACTATCAGACCAAGTATATAATTTACTTGTCCATTATGATCAAGAATTGGTATCTGTAAAAGATCTTGCGAAACCTTAAAATTTACATTTTTTTTAATAAACCCTTCTAAAATTACAGGTTTTTTGTTCTGACATACAAACTGATTTACAAGTTGTATTGATAATTGCTTATGAAGCGGTAAAAACATCTCATGTTTTTTACCTGATGCAAAACTTTTTTCAACATCCAGATTATTAGCAAATGCATCATTTACACATATAAGTTTATCATCTGAAGTTTTAATCCATATCGGCTCTGAAAAATCATCAATTATTTTTTGAACATTTTTTAATGACAGAATAGTAAAAGGAAAATTAGAACTGACTGCATCAAACAATTCCTTAATTGCAGGATAAACTAATTTTAATTTTTCAATTGAAACAGAAGAATTAATAATGCCGGTCAGATTATCACTGATTTCATTTTTCCTGGAAAAAAAGAGAATTGTATTTATGCCGTACTCTGATGATATTGTTTCGAGAACTAACTCATAATCTTCTGTCGTTCCCGTTTTTAATTTCAGTGATATATTTCGTTCTATCAGTTTAGTAGATGTATTTATAGACAATCCGATTAAGTCACTTAATTCGATAACCGTATCAGGTTCAAAAACCTGATCAAGATTAACATTATGATCATCAATCAGAAAATTTGAAATTGCGTTTTGATTGGTAAAAACAATTTCTTGTGATTCATCCAGAATGATAAGTGGATTACCAAGCTTATCAGCAGTTTTACTAAAAAACTCTAACCATTCTTTATTTAAGGTTAACACATTTAAGCCAATAATCAATAGGTTGATACTACTACTTCATTTGAATAATCTGAATATCTTACTGAATCAAATCCTCTTACCCGATAAGCATAATTCTGTTGCAATTGAATATTAAAATCAAGATACAAATTATTTCCTGCATTCACTCTTTTTAATAATGCAAAATTACCATTTTCTGTTTTTCTTTCTATATCAAAAAACAAGATTCTATTATCATTATTTATCCACCTAAGTTCCACAACCGGTACAGTACTATCATAATTTGCAGATAAATTCGTTGGAGGATTAAGTATTGTAGAATTTAATACAATGCTTGCCACCTGACTAACTGCTGAATCCGAATTGCTAAAGTTTTTTATTCTGTAAAAATAAGTTAATCCTAATGTCAGTCCACTCTTGGGATCTACATATTGAGTGGTATTTGGCGGCAAATATGCTACTGAACTAAATAAAATGTTATCAGTGCTTTTTTCAACAGAAAAATAATTTTCATTATCACTATTATCAGTCCAGTTAATCCGAATCGAATAATCTTCAAGAATCTGAAGAGTAAGATTAGTTGCAGGTAATAAATCGCCTGAACTGATAACTCCAGAAGTATTTACTTCAGAGCTAAACTCAGATACACCAGATAATTTTACTCCTCTTATTTTGTAATAATAAGTTTTACTTGAATCCAGCCCGTTATCATTTGTATTAAAAGATGCTCCGGATAATTTCTGATGCAAAAGATATTCACCATCAAGTCCTGTTTTTCTCCACAGTTCGTACTGCTCTATATATTTTGAAGAATCCATCCAGCTAATGTTACAAGTGCCATTTTTAAAATTAATAAGTCTTACATTGTACGGTTTGAACGGAAGGCGTTCATCTTTAATAATCGTTATATCCGAAATAATATTGCTTTTGTATGACTTCCCTTCATTGTCATAAAATATAATATATAAGTTGTAAATTTTATTTACTTGGCTTGAATCAAAAAAGTAGTTTACTGGCGGAAGTGTGCCATCAGAATTGGGAGGAATATTTTTTATAAAATTTCCATTTATATACAATTCCAGAAATTTTACCGAATAAGGCTGATTAACATTATAATAAATATTAACTAATCCTTCGGAAATTTCATCTCCGCTTTGGGGATAAGTAATCTGAATTTTCTTTCCATCATTCAGATAATTTTCAGGTTCAGAACTCCACTCAGCGCAAGAAACATAAAAAAACGCCAGCAAGAAAAATATCTTAATATAAAGGTAAGAGAAGTAATTATTAAAAAAATTATTTCGAACAATTTTAATCATCACCTGCCTGAATTGAAAATAATTTTTTCTTCTGATCTTGGCAGGATTTCATTTATAAATATCTTTTTCATACCGTTTCCTGAATCGACAGAATAATTTAAAAAAGATTTTCTCTTATCAGATACAACATTAAAATCATTAATATTTACATATAAAATAATGTCTTTAAGTTCAACCGGATTATCGTTTCTTACAGTAATTTCAATACTCTGATTATTCTGAACACTTACTTTTATTTCTCTTTCAAGATTCAATTTATTTCTTAGTACAGTAAGGTTGGTAAATACAGTACGATCATTTACTTTGTTTTTGAGATCTTTCAGAAAATTATTTTCGACATCAGTATTGCAATCAATCTTGGGTATATAATAAACTACTTCCACAGGTTCATTAAAATAAGTTCTAGAAGCTGAGCCAACAGTTAAAAACAAACTCCCATCATTTGTTAATTGTGTCCCAGAAACCTTTTCATTAAAAAGTATAAAATTTTTTATTCCATATTCTTTTAATTGAGTAATCTGTGAGGGATCAAAATCAGAGGAAATAAATACCGACTGCACAGTTATATTATTCAAAGATTCAAAGCTTCTTAAGTAATCAATAATATTACTATTATTTTTATTATACTGGATTGTTGATCTTAAATCTAAAATAATCTGTTCCTCAGGAACCTTATTCAGCAAACTCTTATCAAGCTGTGATATTTCGCTAATTACAATATGCGGATTAAAACTATTTAGTATTAAAACATCAGCAAAATCTTTGTTAAAGGCATTATTATACTGCATAAGGAGAAGCTTTATTTGCTCTTTTTTATTAATAGTTAAATATGGGAATGCAGAAACTTCAATATCTAACCATTTTATGGAATCCAGTAAGAACTGTTCAAAGTTGTGATACTCTTCAGAGCCGCCAATCAGATCTGTTAATCCAAATCCGATAAAAACAAATTTGCCAGAATTATTTTTTCCATAAACTATTGAACTAATTTCAGAATTATTATCCGCATTCAAAATATAACCAGCAGTGGAATAATTATATCTTCCTAAATCAACACACTGATTTTCGCTTTTTACAGCAACTAAAAAATCCGAATAATTTTTGAACGAATTTATTGGACTTTGAAATATTGTCTGAGTGAAACCAAGCCTTTTATTTAGCACCTGATTTTTTAACATTATACCAAACAAATCTTTTAACTCGTTTGTATTACTGTTCATCAAAGCTGAGTTAAAAGCATTTGCTGATAGAATAGATTTACCTGCCAGTAAAAAATTTTTAATTACTAAATACTTTTCAATTGATTGAACATTATACCGCGGTAATACCAAAATATCGAAATCATCCTCTAAACCAGTAACCAGATCTTCATCATAAATAACTTTGTAATTAATTTTATACTGCATTAAAAAGATTTCCCATGCAGTAAACTCATCTAAATAAGAATTGGTATTTGTGAAAAATGTTTTTTGAGAATAATCTGAATATAAAACAGCAATCCGGTTATGCGCATTTAACTCAATTGAAGTAAATAAAATAAGAGTGATGATTAAAGCAGATATTTTAGTTTGAGTATTCAATTTGTCTGTGGTAATTATTTTATTTGATCATAATCTATATAATACTGTCTTGATTCACCTGGTTTAAGATCGTCTATAAAAAGATAAACCATTTGAGAACCATTACTGTGTTTTACACTAGCCGGTTTCGTTCCGATTAACTCAGATCCAATTGTAACATTATTTGCAAAATCATTTAAATCGATATCTATAACAAGATTATTAATATTTTCCACACCTGGATTTGAAACTTTAACCGCTACTCTTGATTTGCCTCTTCTATCGGATCTGATTTCAATATAGTCCCTTTTTTCATACCATTTCTGAATTTCAGAAGCTGTGGTAATCCAGAACTTTTTTCGTTTTAAGTCTTTAACTATATCTCTTACAACTCCGATATTTTCACTCCTGCACTGATAATCTGTATGGACTTTGAATATGTACATTCCACCCTCAAATAGAGTACGGTCTAAATCCTCCTGATAAGTATAAAACTGAAAATCAGGAATCGTCAAACCAAAATCTCTAATTACTTCATAATCATCACGTGCTGTTTTTGTCATTGTAACAATGCGTTTATCACCGCGTATAATAGTTTTTGGAACAGAGCGGTCTGTAAGAGAATCAGTTAATACATATTTATAATCAGCATACACTACTGCATTTAGAGTGTTATTATCAAACAATCCGTACAATGGAAGCAAACCAGTTACACTTTTAGATACAATGTTTTCAAGAACACCTTTAGCCTTTGAAATTTTCTGAAGCTGTAAATCATAATTATTAAGCTTATTATCTTTATCATTAATTGAATTTAAAAAACCGATATCTACTAATGCACCTACTTCACCGTAATTAGAAATATTTTTCAATATACTTTTATTAATTTCTGCAGTTAGCGGGTCAACAAAAAAAGTAGCAGTTAGACCTTCATCTCTTAAAACAGGCAGCAGATTATTTATATTTTCTACTTTTTCTGAAAGAACCGGAATAATAACAGCAGCAGCTTCATAACCTGTAGGCCAATCTCTTACATAAGCAATTGGTGCATATAAAAGCCATTTGATTGAGTTATTAAACAATCTTTCGAAGTATATGTAGTCTTCCTGAACACCAATTATAGAATTAAGTTCAAAACCCATCCACATAAATCTGCCTTTACCATAATTTCCAAAAGCAATACCAGCAGATTTTTTTATTTCTTCGCGTACCAATCCATCATCGAGCCGGTAATTATACCAAAAGCTAACTTGCGTAGTCCTTGGATCTAATACTTCCACAGCCATAGGTCTATCCCATGTAGCAACTTTTAGTGGAAATCCTGTAGGAATATTAGCAGTTATTGGTAAACTGCCACAGACAGTATGAATTTTTGAAAACTCGTTTGGTTTTAATTCGTATGAGAATTGGATTCCAAAAACCTGATTGAGAAACTCCCAACCCCGCCATTTACCATCATCAGAATAGGTACCAATTCCACCAGTAGCAAAAACACTGCCTCCTTGTTCCAGATATTTTTTTAATTGTAAAGCTTCTTCGCTGCTTATCGATTTTGTACCTGGAAGAACAATTAATTTATATTTGAAATGCTTACCGGTTTCAACAGTATTATCCGAAATTACATCGTATTTAATATTCAGGTTATCAAGAAATTTTTTCCAGGTTGATAAATTATCATTTAACCAGGTGCTTCCAATTGGTAATGTGTTTTCTGTGTATTTGGAATAAAGAATTGCAACTTCAGGTGATTTTCCAAACAGGAAGTCTTCTATAACAGATTGATTTGGAATCACATCATCAATATCAAATCGTCCATATATGCCGCGTAATATAAAATAATATATAAGAAAGGCTGAAATAAGTATTACTATTCCAGATAAAATAATAAAGAATTGATTAACCCTTACCCCGAAGATTTTATTTACCGCCACTTCAGTTCCCCTGAACTTCTATCTTCCTGAGTCGGGATGTACCCTTCAGAAGTATATTTCAGGAATTTATTTTCATCACTACGTCCAGAGTTTACACGCATTCTAACTTTTTGTTTTTCAACTTTAGATTCCTCAGCTTTATATTCTTTTGGCTCAGGAGTAAATTTGGATTGAGCGGGCTGTTGTTGTTTTGTGTATTCCTCTCTTGTTATACCAGGTTCTACAGGCAGTGTTCTCCTTTGCTCGGGTTGAATTGAAACTTTACCAATTGCTGCTTCACTTGGAATAACTAACTCAGCTTTTACAGTAGAAGGTTTTGTTTGAAAGGCATATTGTTGTTTACCTTCTCTAATCTTATAGAGTATATAGGCTCCAACTGCCAGAATAAATGTGCATATAGTGGCAACAAGAATAATAGTGGACAATATCGGTATAAGTTCCATTTAATTTCCTACAGTATTAACGACAATCTTACCTGATTTACCAGATGTACTTCTTTCCAGTTTACCCCATGTCATTCTAATCCCTAAAAATTCTTCAATTGTTGACATGGTTTTACAAATATCGATGATTAAAATAAAAAACATTCTGTAAATAATCGCATACCATACAAGTCTGAATTCTTCTTTCTCTACAGCTACACAATATAGTGCAGTTACAAGATCCAAGATCGCCAATCCCGCCCACCAGAAAAAAATCAGGTGAGAAAACCCAAACAGTAATGCTGCAAAAATAAAAAAAGCATTAGCAGCAATATTCATTGTTGGCCATATCAGCGCTTCATAAGACATCACCCAAAGAATAAAAGCTTGACCAAAATGTGTAGCCGGACTAAGCATAATTTTTTTGTGTTTTCTGATCGATTGCAATATTCCTCTTGTCCATCTGTATCTTTGTTTTAATAACTGCTGCAAAGTAACCGGTGCTTCAGTGTATGATATCGACTTCGGCTCATAATAAATTTTCCAACCTTTTGACAGAAGTTTTAATGTTAAATCAGCATCTTCTGCATAAGTATCACTCGAATAAAATCCTGCCTGTTCAATGGCAGCTTTTCTAAATACTCCAATTGGTCCCGGGATTATATTAACATATCTGAAGTAACTTTGAGCACTTCTTGCCATATTTAATCCCTCAATATATTCAAGAGCCTGCAGATCTGTAAAGAATCTTTTTCTGTTTTGAACTTTAACATTTCCTGCGACAGCACCTATCTTAGGATCTTTAAAGTGTCTTACTGCAACTTTTATTGATTCAGGAGATAACTGAGAATCACCATCCATACAAAGGACATAATCTGCTTTTGAATAAAATATTCCTGCATTCAATGCTCTTGCCTTACCAAGATTAGGCTGATTGATTAAAGAAACTAAAACCTTTCCATAAAGAGCATCCTGAAACCCTACCATTGATTCTGCAATTTGTTTTGTATCATCTGTAGAACCGTCATTGACGATAATAATTTCGTAATTGAAATAATCCAGTTTCAATAATGAAGAAATTGAATCACGAATAATCTTTCCTTCGTTATACACCGGAACTATAATTGAAACAAAAGGCGCAAATCCATTTACAGACGAAAATGTATATTCGTTTATATACAAATACGCTGAGATAAGAATTGCAAAATATCTTACCAGAAGGATAAAGAGAAAAATTACCAGAGCAACAATTATCGAGTATTCAAATAGTGAACTATATGATAGTATAGTGTATGGTAAAGAATAAATGATAATCAGAATAAGCAGTAAAGACATAATTCCGCTTATAAGAATCCTTCGTAAATACTTCTGCTCTAGATTTTCTCCTTTTTTTTCTTCCTCACGGTTTGAAATAGTTATTACAGCACGCTCTACGATTTGGTTAAACTTCATTTCTCCGAAAGATGGTTTTGCAAAAATTTTTCAATAACAATGCCATTAAACCGATTTTTTACAGTTTTTTTTCACACAGAATTTCTACCAAAATATTACCAATTTTAGATTTTGATTTGAATTGTATCATTATCAAACAGCGACAAAAATTGCAGCACTATTAATTTTTTAATGAGATTACAGACTCCAAATTAAACTTCCAGAAATGGAATTAGAGCGATAACCTGTTCCAGATCTGAATGAACTACCCGTCAAAAATCTTGCTTGAAACATCAGTGATTTAATAATCAAATAATCAAACTCTGCATAAAATTCGGATAATAGATAATTATTTTCAGGAATTATTCCGCCCTTTCCGCCAATTGTAAATCGCACTTCTTCATCTTTATACAAACTCCAATCAGCCCAAAGAGAATGGGATTCGAAGTTTTTCGGACTCCAGTATAATGAAACAGTGTTATCAAAATCAAAATAGAAATATTCATAACCGGCACTAAGATCACTTTCAAACTCTTTCCCTAATCTTAACTGTAGTTGGTTACCTGAATTTTTATCAGAAAGATCAAAGTATTGAAACTTACCAGAGATAATTAATTTATTTCTGAATTTATATGAACCTATTACACCAAGATGATTTACACTTATCCGATTGTTGACCAGAAAAGGAGAGTAGAGAATAAATACTGCATCTGAATAATTTGCAAATGCTGTAAAATCAAATATATCTTTTTTACTGGCTGATAATTTGATTTCATATAAATCAGAGTTCTTATCATCAATAAATCTATTCTGTCCAATTGAAGCTGAACCTGAAATAAATCTATTGACTTTGAAGTACGCAATACCCTTAAACTGATTGAATCTTACATTAAAATCTTTAGAAGAAAGCGTACCTGCAGAACCCGAAAGACCAAGGCTTAAGAAGTTTGTAACTCCCAAATCGAAACCAAGACCAATATTTGAATATTTGAAGTTTGTATTATCATTGAAATATGCTGCTCTAGGAATTAATTGTATATAAGTAGGAAATTGAGCAAAAGAAAATTCTCCTGTACCATCAATCCAACCTAACCTGGTTCTTATAATATGAGAGTTTGGTGATTCTTTCAGCAGATCTTCATAAATAATTTTTGCTGTTTCTGTCTGGTGATTCTGCAAATAAGCATCACCCAGCAGCATTTTGGTTTCTACATCTCCAGGATTATTGGTATGTAGATCTATAAATTCCTTTAATGCTAAGCTTGAATCGCCTGACCATAAATACAACTTTGCAAGCTTTTTTCTGATTTCATAATCAGGCTTATTTTTTAAAAGCTCTTTATAAATCGATATTGCTTTGTCCTTCTGATTATTAAGGATATAAATATCTGCAAGTTCCATTTTAACATTTGAATTTGAATCAACAGAAGATAAGTAATCATTAAAAAGTTTAATTGCAGAATTATAATTTTTATCAGCAGCCAAAAATCTTGCTTCATCAAGTTTTGCAAATAATTTTTTCTCTTCAACATTCATTTGAATGATATAATAATCCTGCAGTAATTTTTTATACTCTCTTGAAGTGCTGTCAATTTTTGAAATTTCGTTAACAATCTCACTAAAACTATTAAAATCAGAATTTGTTAAATACACATTTGCCAATCCAATCATAGCCTCATAATTAAGCGGATCAACCATAAGTACTTTTTCATAAAGAGATTTTATTTTAATCGGGTCAGCATTTAACCAGTAATTTAACTTAGCTGCTAATAACAAGTACTCAACTTTGTTCTTTCCCTGTTTAATAAGAGATTCAACTTCGTCCAGTGCTTCACATAGATTATTCTGCCACATTAAAACCTGAGCTACATTAAACCTAACTTCATTATCTGAAGGATCAAGATTCAAATATCTTTTATATAATTTAATTGAATTATCATATTCTTGTTTATAAGAATAATATTTTGCAAGCTCTAATAATGCTGTTTTATTATCAGGATTCTTACTTAAAATATCCTCGTAGTATTTAACCTTATCCGAATAGTAAGAATTGCTCAGCATTAAAATTCTTTCAGACAGTTCAACATTCCTTTGCAGATTATTTGTATTTAAGGCTAAAACTTTAAACTGATCTTTAGCTTCTTCAAACCGATTTGCTTTAAGCAATTCTTCAGTCAGTTTATATCTTGTATCATAATCTTCAGGATTGCTTTTCAACAATCTATAATACTTATCTATTATATACTCTTTAGATTCCGGTGCAATACCATAATTATAACGTACAGTGGTATCGTTAATTGAATAGACATAAGCTTTGCCCTTAGCCATATCGAGCCCGTCAATAGCTTCTTTAAAGAAGGGCCTGATTTCAAGCGATTTGGTAAATGCATCAACAGCAGATTTATTTTTTCCTAACCACAATAAAAAATATCCATATCTAGAAAGTAACCTATGATCATCTTGATATTTTTCTGTGTAAATTTTGAGGATTTTTTCACCCTTAACTAATTGATTATTTTTTGCCAGAATCTCACTATACCTAATAATTTCATCTGCTGAAGCTGATTCTTTTTCCAGATACAGATCATACCAAACCTCAGCTTCACTCCAATTACCTAAATGTTTAAAACACTTTCCTATCTCAAGATAATTCTTTGCAGAGTTTGGGTCTATAGCTATTTCTCTTTTATGTCCCTCAATTTTATTATAAAGGATTTTATACCAATTGGAGATTGCCCTGTTAAGATTGGAATTAACTTCTTTATCATGAGGTTTTAGTTTTTTGGCAGTTCTAAAATCATAAACTGCATATTCAAAATTTCCTCGCTTTTCGTAACACACACCTCTGAGATTAAAACCTTCAGCAGAAGTGGGTACAGCTGAAACATACTTATTTAACTGATCAATAGCCTCACCGTAACGGCCATAATCCATTAATTGCAAAGCTTCAGATTTGAATTTTTCAGGATCCTGCGATTGAGGAAAGATAAAAGGACTAATTAAGAAAATTATTAAGAAAAACTGTGGAGAGTAAAATGATTTCATAACAGACTATCACTTTTATCCCTGGTTTAATTGAGTTCTGGCTGCCTCAAGATCAAATTCGTTAAAAATGTCCTCAACACTATTCATAAACTGGTTAATCTTCAAAACAAGATAAGATACATTTACGCTTGTTTCAACTTTTAGTGAACTGTGTACTTTATTAATAAACTCTTCAACAATACCGTTTTCGGATTTTGTTAACAGAATAAATATTTTTTCACCGATAACACATATCTTATTTTTTTTATCTGCGGTTATTTTAACAGCATTAAACAATTGTTCAAAATTGATTTTTACTTCTGCATTACTATACTGGTTTAATCTTAATGAAACAATCGTAAAAGGCTGACCGGTAGTTTTGTAAAGTGCAATCTGATTATTGACAATTAATTTGAAATCATTAACGGAATAAATATTAGGAATCAACAAATCCGAAATAGCATTTAATGAAGTTTTTGAAGGCTGAAGCTCAGTAATATCTAACAAGTTGTTTTCTTTTGTAGATTTTTTGGCAGATTTAAAATCTGTTGTTATTCCTTTATAAGGTTCGATAAAATAATTTGCTTTAAAGTAGCCTTCTGTATGTCCTATATTTGGAATGATTTCAATTATACCCGGTTGTTCTTCACCAGATTCTTTTGCTTTGTGAAGATGGATAATGCCGGTTGAATATGAATTAAGAATATCAAATATCATCTTGGAAGTTTGAGCAGCAGGTTCGCGTAAAATCAACAGACTTGTAATGCCTGCTTCTTCGATTGATTCAATTAAAGAGCCAAATGCTTCTTGCAAATTGTTAAGATTCTCAAACTCTACATACGGAGTTATCTCATCAAAAATAATCTTTTCGGGTTTATACTGATTTATAACTGATAACAAATCACTTAAATAATCATTCAGTAATTCATCTCTGGTTTTAAATTCTTCGGAATCTGATGGGTGAGCAACTCTTACAACTATTATGAGGTTTTGATTTATATAGTTTTCAAGATCAACATCAATTGAAGCAGCATGAATGATCAAATCTTTTGGACGTGAACTTGTAAAAAACAGACAAACTTCATTACTTTTTGCTGCTTCGATAGCGTATTGTAAACTTAATAGAGTCTTACCAGTTTTACGCTCCCCAACAAGCAAATAAGTCCCCCCATGATAAAATCCCCCCCATGCGTTATCGACAATAGGAATCCCCGAACGAAATAGTTGAACGCTTTTTTTCATGAATTAATTTTTTTTTTGTTGATTTTACCAATAATTATACCGTAAAAGCTTTTATTTAAGCTATAAATCAATAAAAACATTATTATTTTTTGGATTAAACAGAGACAAAAGTTTATTATGTATTATTATGCAACAACCTGATTTTTCAAAAATTTATTTGCATTTAGAATTATTTTTTATTCTGCTATACTAAAACATCCAAAAACAAATAGTGCAGTAGCATTACCTGCTATTGTTGGTTCATTAGTTACAAAATCTTTATAATCATCAAAATATTTAATCTGTTCAGAATTAAAAAAATTATAATCAGAGTTTCCTCTAAATATTTCTTTGGTTTTTAATACTGAATCTGGAGCTGGTCCAGCAGCTAACCCGCCAGGCAGGTATCCATTATTATAGAATGCAACTTGTGAATGAAGATGTTTTGAAAATTTTTTTCCAATGTTATATATAAATGAAACTCCCCACGCATTCCTACCAAGCACAAAATCCCGTTGATAAATATTTAATAAATCGAATTCTGTTGAATGAGTTAACTCTTTATATAAAATTGATTGAAGACTTATCCCTAACAGACAATTAGTAGTGCCCCAAGAAAAATCCAACCCAATATGAAAAGGATCTTTATCGGAGTTTTCTTTTGCCATCTTCAAGTTCTGATAAATATAATTTGCAAATTCTGGTTTATACTTTGCTATTTTGTAATGAGCCAAAGAATTAATCTGACTGACACTCCACCAAAAATCGGAGCCGGCAGATGTACCATATTTTACAGCATCATCAAGATAGTTTTTATCACCCGTCGTAATAAACAACTCAACAGCAGCTAAAGCAAGCTTACCATTAAAATCTATATCCGGATAATGATTGGAAAATAAAGAATCAAAATCAGGTACATTGTTTTTTAATTCATAAAATTTTCTTGCCAAATCCAAACATTTGGCTGAAAATTCCTGATCATAAAATTTTTCTTTCCAAATCCTGGCGGCAATAGCAAGTACAGCAGAATAATACCCAATTGAATTTTTACTTATGCTTACGAATGCAGGTCTGTTAAACTGTAATGAGTCGTTTTCAGGTAACCGCCAACCCACCGAATGATCTTTTTCGTCCTGCACCTGAATAACCAGTTTTTGATTATCTACATTAGCCCTGATTAACCAATCTAATCCAACTCTTGCTTCCTCAAGTATATCTGGAACGTTATTATTATCAAGATCAAAACCAAATTTTGTGTTATCAAATTCATAACTGAACAATAAAATGTATGATGTATAAGCAGTGGTTTTCAGAAATTTTATATAATCACCGGCATCATGCCATCCTCCAGTAAGATCTTTACCCACAGAATCTTTATATCCTATTAAATATGCTGCATCAGATAAATGACAAGGTTCATGTAGAATCGGATTTGTTGGTCCGCATCTTTGAACTTTAAAGAACAAGCTGAGTGAATCTCTAACATGATTAAATATTTTTTTATCTATTCTAAAATCAATTGATTCAATATTATTGATTTTAATTTTATATCTGCCGGGTTTTTTGATATCAGAAAAATTTATTTCAAAACAGTATTCAAAATTACCGAATGAATAAGTTGAAGAATCAATCATTCTTTTTAGAATTGTTTCCCCTGATGAAGTATCAAGAATAGAAAAATCCTTTTCAGTAAGATCAGTATTGGATAGAATCAAAGCGGTCTTAATATCCTCAGGTAAAAAACCTGTTTGACTTGTGTGTATGTAAATATCTTCTGTTTTAACTGTACCGCAGCTAGCAGTAATCAAAAGAGTAAAGACTAATTGAATAACACCTTTAATAAAATGACATATAAAATCTTTACTCTCTTTACAACAACAGATAAGCAAGATTATTTTTCTTCTTTTTCTTTAAAAGTTGTACCAAAAACTTTATCCCAAAATGGAGAACTTACACCATAACCTTTAGCAGGGTCCTGAAAATGATGCTTGATATGATGATGCTTTATTGCAAGCCAAAACTTATTATGCATATTAAAATGATGGACAGCATAATGAGTTAAATCATAAAAAAGATATCCTGTTAAAAATCCAGCAAAAAAAGGATGAACCGAAATGCTTCCTATTAAATAAAAAAACAAGAAGTAGAAAATAACAGCAAGCGGAATGCTGACAGATGGAGGCATCACTAATCTTTTAGAATCACTTGGATAGTCATGATGAACGCCGTGAAAAATAAAATGAATCCTTTCGCCAAGCTCGCCTTTTAGTTTGAGATGAAAAACAAATCTGTGCAGTAAGTATTCAGTTAAAGTCCAGACAACTATACCGAAGATGAAAATCCCTATAATATTACCAGCCGAAATACTATACTGAAAGATTGATAAATAAAGCATGTAAAGTATAACGGGTAAATATATTATAACCGGAACTGAAGGATGAACTTTTGACAGAGCTTCCATAAAATCACTTTTAAACATCCTTACAGTTTCATCTTTATTTGATACAAAATTTTTTGTCATAAAAACCTCTTCCAAAATTTCTTCTGCACAAATTTAATAATTCATAATAAAATTGAAAATCCATCTAATTTATTTATAACGATCATTGACTTATCTCACTAAAAACAATCTGCCGTTTCAGTTGTAAATAATATTCAAAGTCATAATATTCAATATTAAAATTTATAATTCCTTGATATCAGGAGGTAAAATGACCCAAGTTACTGAGCGTGAACAATGGGGTACAAAAATAGGATTGATTCTTGCAGTTGCCGGAAATGCAGTTGGTTTAGGTAACTTTTTAAGATTTCCTGTTCAAGCAGCTCAAAATGGCGGTGGTGCTTTTATGATTCCGTATTTTATATTTTTCATTCTGCTTGGCATTCCGTTAATGTGGATTGAATGGGGAATCGGTAGATATGGCGGGTCATACAAGCATGGCAGTGCACCCGGTATGTTTGATGTTTTATGGAAAAATAAACTTGCTAAATATTTTGGTGCTATTGGTCTTTTTATTTCAATTACCATTCTTATTTACTATACTTACATCGAATCATGGACGCTTGGTTTTAGCTTATTTTCAATATTAGGAATGTATTCCAACGAAACCAAGGAAACAATGGCAGGATTTTTATCAAGCTATCAGGGGATAACAACTTCAGAAACATTCAGTTCAATGTGGACAGCATATCTTTTAATGCTTTTAACTTTTTTCATAAATTTTTTCGTTTTATATAGAGGGATATCTAAAGGAATTGAAAAACTTGCCAAGATAGCTATGCCACTGCTTTTCATATTTGCAATTGTACTTGCGATTCGAATTATAACATTAGGTGCTCCTGATCCTGCTCATCCTGAAAATTCAGTGGCAAACGGATTCGGTTTTATATGGAATCCTGATTTTTCTGCGTTAGGAAATCCTAACATCTGGCTGGCGGCGGCTGGTCAGATATTTTTTACTTTATCGGTTGGGATGGGTACCATTCAAGCTTATGCAAGCTACTTAAAGAAAGATGATGATATTGTTTTATCCGGATTAACAACTTCTTCTACAAATGAATTTGCAGAAGTGATTCTTGGTGCCTCAATTGCAATTCCAGTTGCAGTAGCTTTTTTTGGACTTGATGCTACAAAAGAAATCGCTAAAGGCGGAGCATTTAACCTCGGGTTTGTTTCTATGCCCACAATTTTTGGAAGCAGTGCATTTCCACAAGGTAGCATTTTTGGATTTATGTGGTTTCTGCTTTTATTCTTTGCAGGAATAACATCTTCAGTTGCAATGGGTCAGCCGGTTGTTGCTTTTCTCGAAGAAGAACTTGGGATGAACAGAAAAAAAGCTGTAGTGTTTTTAGCAATCGGTGTTTTAATTGCTGTTCAGTTTGTAGTGTTCTTTCTTAAATATGGTTTTTTAGATGAAATGGATTACTGGGCAGGCACTTTTGGACTTGTTGTTTTTGCTTTGGTTGAAACTATACTTTTTATGTGGGTATTTGGTGCAGATAAAGCCTGGAAAGAAATGAATTATGGCGGTGATATTAAAATACCATTTTTCTTTTATTACATTATGAAATATATAACCCCTGTTATATTAATGATATTAATGATTTGGTGGTTTATCGAAAGTGCTTTACCCACACTTTTACTTAAAAATGTCAAACCTGAAAATATTCCTTATATCTGGGGTTCAAGATTGTTAATGGTGTCGATCGCCTTGATATTCTTATGGATGGTTAAAAAAGCCTGGGATAATAATCATAAGGAGGTAAAATAATGGGTTTAACAACTGCCGGTTACATTTTCTTAATAACAGCCTGGTTAATAATAATTACTTTAGTTACATATACTTTTTATAAAGTATTTAAAGGTCAAAAGAAAAAACAGTGAACTTGTTTTAAATAAAATATCCGGATTGTTAGTCCAATTACTACAATCCGGACAAATATCACTAGTATTGTTCACTGATATTATATTATCTGATTAATACCATTTTCTTTGTTTGAATAAAAGCTCCGTCATTGTTATTTGCGGAGTAAATCTTAAGCTGATAAAAGTAAACCCCGCTGACCAAATTATTTGCATTAAATTCAACTTCATAATTCCCTGCTGGTTTTTCTTCATTAACCAGTGTTGAAATCTCATTCCCCAGAATATCATATACTTTTAATGTTACCAAACACTTTTCTATTTTGCTCTGAATGACTTCGGGAATTGAGTATTTTATTTTAGTGGATGGATTGAATGGATTTGGATAATTCTGTTCAAGTGAAAATACATTTGGTACATTTACATCTATTTTTATTTCTTGTGAATATGCAAATGAACCATCGTAATCAATCTGTTTCAATCTGTAATCAAGAGTAAAACTTGGATTGTTTATATGCGATAGATCATCTTTAAATGAATAGAATTTTGGTTCAGTAGTAGTTCCGGACCCGGGAACGAATCCTACTTTCTTCCAATCATTCATTTTTTCAATATTGCCATGCTGCAATCTTTCAATCTCATAGCCTTTGTTATTTAATTCAGTAGCAGTTCTCCAGTTAAGAGTCACCACTGAATTATTTATATCTGCTGAAAAAGAAATCAATTCTACCGGCACGTTATTAGAAATTTCAAAACTATAAAAACCCGCCGGTGCAGTTAATGGTTTGGTTACAGTTCTTCCACTAAATGAAGAAGCTGAGATGTAATAATAAACTTCAATTCCATCTATCTGAGCAGGAATATAAGCTTTAAATGTATCACTATTTGTTTCGTTCATTGATAATTGAGTAAAACCAGAAGTTGTATCAGTCGTCCAGTAAACAAAAGCATCTTCTATTCCAGATTTGGTTTTGATGTATGCCTTTATTTCTATTGAATCAGATGAAACTATAATACCACTTAACTTTGGATGTGAAATATAAACTGGTTCTGTTACTCCGATCTCTTTTGTAATGCAATGAATTGTTCCGAGTGCAGGAATAATAGAATTAGAATTTATTCCAACTATTCTATAACCAGGCATTGCCTCTCTATATATTCTTAATGCTGTTGTATCATACTGTAACTCATAAGTTGGAACAATTACTGTTTTGTTTATAATTAGTGAATTTGTATAAGTTCTGTAATTTGCAGAAGGTGGATATTGACCGTTTTCGGGAGGCATTGGAATACGGACAACTTTAAAGGGTCTTCCATAGCAGGTTAAAAAATTATTTAACACATACTGAAGATTTGCCTCTATCTGCGGACCATCTGCAACACCGGGTGGATACTGACCAACAAGTAATGTTTCTTCATCAAGTAATTTCATATGCATATCTATATGATGGATCTGATCATAAGGAAGTGTTTCCATTTTAATATATCTGTCCAGCCCCATAAACTTATTCATTATAAGATTGATTTGTGCTTCGGTTTTCCCAGAGTTTTCATTTAAAATAAGTTTTGAAGAAAAACCAGTACCATGTCCATCAGTCATAAAATTTCCGCCAGAAGCAATCAGATCATAAGGAGGTGTTGTTGTTTGATAGATCGGAAGTCCAGTATAGTTAGCAAAGAATACCGGAATTACATCATCGAGAGGTCGTGGTCTGTTATAAATCCAATCAATAATTTTTAATGTATCAGAAACTCCTGAATATACACTCCATGGACCATAATCTCTGACCCAAATGGAATTGAATGAAGTGATAAGAAATTTAAGATTAACTAAAGGTACCCCTCCGGCAGAAAGATAATTTTTAACACTATTGGAATCACTGCAAACTATATATACTAATCCTTCTTCTTGAGCATAATCCACTATCTGCCTTAGTATCGAAGTATAAGATGTCCAGGTAATTAATATACCCTGCAGTTCTTCCCATTCAGCCATAGTTCTTACAGGTGTTGGCGGCGGTTCAGAAAATTCCGGAAATAATAAAGGCTGGTAATTTTGCCATAACTGTTTTTCTTCTTCTGTCATCTGATGAGGAAGATCCTGTGCAAAATAAATTTGCGTTACAAGGATAAAGAAAAACAGGATTCTATAAATAGTTTTCAAAATTCATCCTATTTCTGATTGAAAAATATTTGATTATATCTTTTCTTTTTAAAGTGAACTCATCCTAAGTCAAACTCTTAAAAAGAGAAAGGATTTCTCTCCTTCTCTTCTTACGGGAAGTGGCAGGGAGATGAATCCTGTATTTAATGAATCTCTTTATATGGCTAAAGCCAATCTCTGATTATTTTTCATTTCCAAGTTGCAAGGTAAGGGATAATATTTTATCTCAGCAAAATCATTTTGCGCACTTGAACTAATTCACCTGCATTTAATTGATAAAAATAAACTCCACTTGAGAGATTAGTTGGAGACCACTCAACTTCATAAGTACCTGCGGATTTGTATTCATCAACCAATGCTGCAATTTCATTTCCTAGAACATCATACACTTTAAGTGTAACGTATTGAGTACTGTTTATTGCATACTGTATTCTGGTTGATGGATTAAATGGATTTGGATAGTTTTGAAAAAGCTGAAATGATTCAGGTATCGAAGTTAATTTATCAGAGACACTTACGGGTGATTCAAAAAAAGAAATTACCTTGCTTAAAAACAAATCTCGTTTAGCTTCGGGATAAATAGTTTCAAAAGGGAAACCCATAAAAACTACTTTAGCATTTTCAGAACCACCGGGGAATATACCTGCGAAGTTAACAGCAGCGAATTGACTTGTTAGATTAGAATATTGCAGACAGTTTACTCCGCCATTTACTCCTTTAACTACATCAGGATACTGAACATTTATAGTTCCCTGTGTTCCGTTATCAAAATTAATCACACCAATGCCATCAAATATTCCGGATGATACAGGTTCTGCTTGATAATATGTTCCGGAAATATTATTTGGTGCATCATATACATACTGGCTTTTTAAATAATTGTGAATAAAATCTTTATCGCTTGAAGAACCTTTATTATCCAAATCCCATGCAATCTCTGCTCCTGATACAAAAAGGTTGCCTCCGTTTTTCAGAAAATTTTTTACAATCTGCTGTTCAGTATTGCTAAATGTTTCATCTGCAGTGCTTTCATCACCAAGAATATAATCTACAATTGAATAATCCTGAAGCGATACTAACCCTTGAATAACTGCATCATTTGTTGCAGAACAAAATGAATAACCATTTTGTTTAAAAGATTTTCCATGCTGACGAATAAAATTGTAAGTGTTTCCTGAAGAAGCGCGATCAAAACCATTGATAATTAGAACCTGAGAATTAGATTCTGAAGTAATACCCCCTAAAACTTCAGATGGAATAGAATAACCGTCAGAATTCTGAGCCCTTAATCGGAAAAAGAATATGCTATCCATTGACAAACCGCTTACAATTATACTGTCAGTAAATGCAGAAGTAGAATCATTAAAAGTTAATCCATCATTTCCATAGAATGCTTTGTAAGTTATACCCGGAGTTGGTAAAACAAAAATCTTTAAGCTTGAAGGTGAGTTCCAAATTATTCCAAATGTTTTAGGCGGAGGCGGAGCATTACCGGAAAGAGTATAATATGGTTTTAAAATTGTTCCTTCATCACTGACAAGACTGCACAAATTAGCATTAGCTAAAAGCTGTGCAAAAGTAGTGGGGCTGCCATCAACAATAACTGAATCCAAAACTAAACGGATACCATGGCTATAATCAGCATAAGTTTCACTATGTCCGTTGTAAACAGGCTGGATTGGAGAACCATTCAACTGATGCCAGCCATAAATTACAACAGGCTTTGGGACGTTTGGTCTTAAATTTTGGTAAATGCTGTTCGATATTATTACATCTTTCTTTGTTCCACCCACTAAGCTTCCAAGCGGATATTGCGGGATAACAGGAAATCTTATTGATTTAACAGAATCATTATGCTGTGAAAAAACCGGAACAGTTGTCATTGCACCGGTTGGAGGAATTGGCTGCGGTCTCAATTTTAATGTTGATGAAGTATAAATCTGATCAACCATTTTTTTTGTCGGAAGTGTACAATTAAGATAATTGCATATCCTTTGAGCAAGCAGCGGCGTCATCGGACATAAAAAATAATCTGAGTCAGATCCAACTGCAAGATACTCGGGAATAGCAAAATATTTTACTGAATGATTATTGCCGCCAATATTTACATTAGCTGTGATTGAATTTAATTGTCTCATAAACTCAGGAATGTTTCCGGTTGTAATTTGAGAGTATATCTGTTCTTCTCTATCCTCTAAAGACATACTCCAGATTAAATTTACAAAGGAAGAGCCAGACATCGCATTTGGTGATCTTGGGGGAACCGGTAATGTTTGAGTAAATGAATTAAATGAGACTAATACAGAAAACGTTATACAATAAATTATCTTCATTTCATCCCTTAAATTTGTTTGAGAAAATTTATCTTTTGTTTTGATAAAATTACCAATTATAATCCTTTAAACCGAGTCTCACTCTGTAAACCTTGTCTGTAGCTAAATATGTTACTTAAATAAATTTCGGATCATAACTACAGGAATTTCTACATTCGTTTTCCAAGCCTGCAACTTCATTTGATTAAACTCAAAAAGTTTTTAAAGTAATATCTGGTAGAATAAATCAATATTCTGTCCAACTGTGAATTGATAATAATACATAAAAAGATACAGGTGTTTGAGTGGAAAATGTTTTTGTAACGCTCAAAACATCAAATGAAAAGTAATTGTAAGTTTTGTTTGTCCGTTTGAATTTGGAATTGTTGTGATAATGAAAAGTTAACAACTGTTGGAGATAACATTAAATATTTTATTCTGTTTTCTTAAAAATAATATTCATGCTTACTAAGCAAAAACATAAAGTAAGTTAACTGCTAAGATTTCTTTGTCTGATTATTTCAAAAAGCAATATTCCCGCTGCAACTGAAACATTTAATGACTGAATTTTCCCCTTCATCGGGATACGGACAAGATGATCACAGTTATCGGCAGTAAGCTTTCTGATTCCCTTTTCTTCATTACCCACTATCAATGCAATCGGAGTTTTGTAATCAACTGTTGTATAATCTTTAGCACCTTCGAGATATGAGCCAACAATCCAGAAACCATTTTTTTTGAGTTCGGTAATTGCCTGAGATAAGTTATTAACCTGAGCTATTTTAATATACTCACTTGCACCGGCAGATGTTTTTGCAACTGTTTCATTAATAGGTGCTGAATTGTGTTTGGTAACAATAACTCCATCAACGCCGCTGCATTCCGCACTGCGTAAAATTGCGCCAACATTATGTGTATCCTGAATTGAATCAAGTATTAGAAGAAGAGCTTCACTTTCTTTCGATTTTGAAATTTTGATAATTTCATCAAGTGAATAAAACTTAAACGAGGATTTAACAGCAGCAACACCCTGAGCGATTTTATCTTTGGTAATAAGTTTAAACTTATCAGAAGGAATCTGATTTATTTTTATTCCTTTTTTTTTAGCAGCAATACGAATTGCATCAATTATTCCCCCCTGCTGACCAAACAGAATATAAACCTGAGAAATATCTTCATCAGAATTTAATGCTTCTAGAACAGGTTTTCTTCCGATTATTATGTTCATAAAATATTCAGGAATTCTTAATTATAGCGTTAAGCAAAACTGAGGTACTGTATATCAAACTATTAATTTTAATTTCTCTACACTACTAATACTAAACAGTTCTTCACTTAAGTTTTGCATAAAGTGTATTGAATTCGCTTAGAGCAATTATCTCTTCAACACCAGATGACATATCCTTAAGCTTCAGTAATTCTTTTTTATATTCATCGCCGCCGACAAATAATACATACTTTGTATTCATTTTATTTGCTTCACGCATTTGTGCTTTTACGCTTCGATTCAGATAATCATAATCGCAGCTAATATTCTGTGTTCTCAAAACAGAAGCAAATTCAGCGATCTTATCTTCCAGTCCAGAATCAACTCTTATCAAATATACATCAATTGATTGATCGGGAATATTAAGTGATTTTTCATTTTCACAAGCAAGAAGAATTCTTTCTATCCCGGCAGCAAATCCAGTTGCCGGAGCTGCTTTACCTCCAAGTGTTTCAATCAGCAGATCATATCTTCCACCGCCGCATAATGCTGTTTGTGCTCCAACACTTCCGCTGTCAATTTCAAAAGTCAGTTTTGTATAATAATCCAACCCTCTGACAAGTGCGGTATCAATCTGAAAAGGAATTCCGGCTTTTGATAACTGGTTTTTTACCACTTCAAAATCTTGCTTACTCTCATCATCAAGATGTTCAATTAACTTAGGTGCATCTTTTATAATATTTTGATCTGATTCGATTTTACTATCAAATATCCTTAAGATATTAGTATCAAATCTTCTTCTGCTGTCTTCGGATAGCAAACTCTTTTTATCTTCAAGATAATTTTTAAGCAGCTTTTTATAAGTTTCTCTTGTTTCAGGTGTGCCTAAAGAATTTATTTTAACAGTAAGATTATTTAATCCGAGTGATTTAAGAATTCCATACGCTAATTGAATCATTTCAGTATCCAGCAAAGGAGACCTGCTGCCGATTGCTTCTGCACCAAACTGATTAAATTGTCTTAGTCTGCCTGCCTGCGGTCTTTCCTGTCTGAACATCGGTGAGATGTAAAACAATTTTGTGAGCGGCTGTTGTGCCCCAAGTGAATGCTCAATATAAGAGCGTACAACTGGTGCTGTCATTTCAGGTTTTAATGTTAAGCTTGTTTCACTTCTATCTTTAAAAGTGTACATCTCTTTTCCTACAATATCAGTCTCCTCACCTATTCCACGAATAAACAAAGCTGTTTCTTCAAAGACCGGAGTACGAATTTCCTTGTAATTAAAAAGACGAAAAGTTTCTCTTAATAGTTCTTCAAGATACTGCCATTTTGCAATATCAGCCGGCAGAATATCTTTTGTCCCTGTTATTGATTTAATCATTTATCAGTTGGATTTATTTTCACACTGAGCAATGTCGAAGTGTGACAGAGTAATAATTAATTAAGGCAGGTTATCCTTCGACCGGCTCAGGATAACAATTATTAAAGTTCAAGAAAATGTTCTTCTTCTTCAGAAAACAATTTAATTATATCTTCCTTAGTATCTGCTTCAAGCAATCGGTGTCTGAAATCATCTTTATTCATTAATCTGGATATTCTGCTCAGAAGCTTAATATGCGTGCTTATCAAATTATCCTTGCCTACTAATAAAAAAATTAATTGTACCGGATTTCCATCAAGGGAATCATAATCAATTCCTTCATTAATTTTTCCAAAGGCACCTATTATATCTTTTACTGCATTTGTTTTCCCATGCGGAATCGCGAATCCTTTTCCAACCCCGGTGGACATAATTTTTTCACGATCCAGAACTGCAGCTCTTACTTTCTCAATATCTTCAACTTTACTATCATTTTTAAACAGATCAATCAATTCATTAATCACATCTTCTTTTGATACGCCTTTTACATCAGGAACAACAAACTCCGGTTTTAGCAGATCACTTACTTTCATATTAGCTCAAATAAGAAATTAAAAATTATATGAATTTACTTGAGTAAATTTAACGATGGATGGATAGTTTTACAATTAACAGTTTAAGTAATTGTAACATTAATTCAGGATTGAAGTTAATCTGAAAAATGCGTCTTTTGCTAATTGATAATCAGCTTTGATTTTCAGAGCTTCAGAATAATAACTGAGAGCAGTAAACCAGGCTCCTTTCTTTTCGTAAATTTTTCCCAGATTATAAAAGGAGAAGTGTTTTGATTGATAATCAGATGCTTCAATTGCCTTTTCAAGCCAGTATATTGCTTCATCATGTTTTTCAAGATTAATCAAATAAGAGCCGATATCATTGTATGGATTTCCATATTCCGGGTCCAAATCAATTGCAATTTTACATTCCTCAATCGCCTCTTCAAATTTTCCATTAAGACTGAATGCCCAGCCTAAATAAGTATGTGCTTTAGGGGTTGGATAATAACCGATAGATTTTTTATATGCTTCAATTGCTTCGTTTATATTTCCATCCAAATGAAATTTAAAAGCTTTATCAAAGTATTCGACTGCTAATAATATTTTATCTTTTTCTACCATTATAAAAAAATCTTTTGAATCAATTCTGATACATATATAATGAAAAGGAATTAAGAATACAACCTTTTGATCCTGGTATTGTTATTTGTCGCAACGCTGCTTCTTTAATAATTTTTTATTGTTTAATTGAAGCACAGACTATCAATCTGTGCTAAAAAATTTCTGTTCATGATTTACTTACGATTCATCATCTTCAGTTTTAACTGCAAACCATTTATATAATGCCGGCAGTACCAACAAAGTTACAACAGTTGATGTAAGAAGTCCTCCGGCAACTACAGTTGCAAGTGGTCTTTGTACTTCACTACCTGTACCAGTAGCAAAAAGTAAAGGTATTAAGGCAATTGCTGTTGTTAAAGCAGTCATTAAAACCGGTCTGACTCTTAAACAAGCTCCCTGTATTGAAGCATCATCAATATTCAATCCTTGCATCCGCAATTGATTTAAATATGTTATCAAAACAATTCCGTTAAGCAGTGCAATTCCAAACAAAGCAATAAATCCTACCGAAGCAGGTACGGAAAGATTTTGTTCAGAGATCCACAAAGAGGCAATACCGCCAACCAATGCCAGTGGTATATTAAGAAAAATCAGCAGCGAGTTTTTTAAAGAATTAAAACTGGAAAAAAGCATTATAAAAATTATAAATAATGTAATAGGCACAACAACCATCAATCTTGCATTTGCTTCCTGCTGAAGTCTGAACTGCCCGCCCCAGGTTACAAAATATCCAGCAGGCAGTTTTATTTTCCCATCAATAATTTTTTGTCCTTCTTCTGCAAACGAACCAATATCCCTTCCTACAACATTACACTGAATTGTAATAAATCTCTGATTGCGTTCACGTGTAATCTGCCTTGGTCCAACTACTTCTTTAATTTCAGCGAGTTGAATTAATGGTACCTGAATACCTTTCGGTGATTCAACTAATAATTTACTGATTGAGTTGATATCTTTTCTAAATTCTTCATCAAACCGTACATAAATATTAAATCGCTTTACGCCTTCAAATATTTGTCCGGCAGTTTCTCCGCCGATTGCAGTTCTTATTGTATTCTGAACATCTTCAACATTAATTCCGTAGCGGGCAATCTGATTTCGGTTAATTACAATTCTCAATTGAGGAGCACCTGAAACCTGATCGACCTGAACATCGGCAGCACCTTTTACTTTTCTGATTTGATCAGCAATCTCACCGGCTTTGTTTTTAAGTACGTCAAGGTCATCACCAAAGAGTTTAATTGCAAGCTCAGCCCTTACCCCTTCAAGCAGTTCATCAACAGACATTTGAATAGGCTGGGTAAAATTTATTAGTGCTCCCGGCATATCACCAAAATCTTTTCTTATCATTTCCTCAAGTTCTTGTTGTGATGCATTATCTCTCCACTGACTGTTTGGTTTAAGAAGGATAAGCATTTCAGCATTATTAACCGGATCTGCATGAGCACCAACTTCGCCCCTTCCAATCCTTGTTACCACTCCTGAGACTTCCGGAATTTTCATTAATCTTTTTTCAGCGATCAGTGTCAGTCGTGTGCTTTCGGTTAAAGATATTGAAGGCGCCATAGTCATTCTTAAAACCAAGGTACCTTCCTGCAGAGTTGGAGTAAACTCGGAACCAAGACGGGGAAAGATTATCACACCGGTAATTATTAAAATAACAGCGAGCACTATTGCAGCTATTCTTTTCTTTACAAAGAAGGTTACAATTGGTTTGTAAACTTTTATTAAAGTTTTAAGAATCCATATCTGCTCACTATCTTCACTTTCAGAATTTTTAGTTTTATCAATATCTTCAGTTTTCTTTTCATTTAGATTTTTCTTTAAGGGAGTTTTCATAAAGAATGAAGAGAGAACAGGTGCAGCTAAAATCCCAAACAAAAGCGAGCCGAACATAGCAAGTGCGATTGTATAAGCAAGTGGTTTGAAAGTTTTTCCTTCAACTCCATGAAGTGTAAAGAGAGGAAGAAAGACAATTATTATAATTATTACGGCAAAAGTTATCGGTTTGATTACTTCTTTAGAAGCTTTAGCAATCACATTAAGTTTTGATTCGCCTGAATAATTTGAACGCAGCAGACGATCCGTATTTTCAACTATAACAACAGCCCCATCCACTATCATTCCTATTGCAATTGCCAATCCGCCAAAAGACATCAGATTAGCTGAGATACCGAAATAATACATCCCGATCATTGTAAACAGAACCGAGAAGGGTATAGCAAATGCAACAACTATACTAGGTCTAACTGCACCAAGAAACACAAACAAAATAATTACCACCAGAACAATTCCTTCAAGCAAAGCTTTAGTAACAGTTTTTACTGCGGCTTCTACAAGTGTCTTCTGCTGATAATAAGGAATGATTTTAATACCTTCAGGAAGTGATTTATTGATTTCTGCCAGTTTATCCTCTACTGCCTGAATTACCGCAGATGAATTAGTTCCAAATAATTTTACAACCATGCCGGAAACAACCTCGCCAATACCATTAGCAGTTTGCACTCCTCTTCTAATTGCACCGCCGATTCTTATATCTGCAATCTGATTTAAATAAACAGGAATTCCGTTTTCAGATTTAAGAACAATGTTTTCGAGGTCTTCAATATTGGAAATAAGTCCTGTAGAACGCACAATAAATTCTTCTGCATTCTTTTCAATGAACTGAGCACCTACATTAAGATTATTAGATTTAATTTTTTCTACAACACTGTTGATTGTTAAGTTGTACCGAAGTAACGAGTTTGGATCAACAACAACCTGATATTGTTTTTCCCAGCCGCCGATACCAAGAATCTCAGTTACTCCCGGAACAGTTTGAAGTTGATATTTTATCAGCCAATCCTGTATTGTTCTTAATTCTTCAAGTGAATACTTTCCGCTTTCATCTTCGAGATAATAAAAAAGTATTATTCCCATACCGGTAGAAATTGGACCCATTTCCGGATCACCAAAACCTTCCGGAATTTGTTCACGAGCTTCAATCAGTCTTTCATTAACTAACTGTCTTGCAAAATAAATATCAGTTCCATCTTCGAAATAAATATTCACTACAGATAAACCGAAGTTTGAGACTGACCTGATAAGTTCAAGATTCGGTAAACCATTCATTGCAGTTTCAACAGGATACGTAACATACTTTTCAATTTCTTCCGGTGCTAACCCTTCGGTAATTGTAAACACCTGAACAAGTGTTGGAGAAACATCTGGGAAAGCATCAATTGGAAGCTGCTTATAACTCAAGTAACCTGCTGCCATAATAATAACTGCAAGCACTGTTATTAACAGACGGTTATGCAAAACAAAATCAATAATTCTATCCATATTATACCTCTTAATGCACGTGCCCGCCGCCAAAAGATTCTTTCTGAATCTCTGACTTAAGTATGAATGAATTTTTTGATACATATTTATCTCCTGCTTTTAAGCCTGAGATAATTTCAATCGTATCATCATTTTCGCCGCCGGTTTTTACATCACTTGGATGGAAACCGCCATCCTCATCTTTAATAAATACAACTAACTTATCATCTAAAGTCTGTAATGCAGTTTTCTCAATAACCAACGCATATTTTTTTTCACTTACATGGACCTTTGCTGTTACAAACATTCCCGGCATCCACCTGCCTGATTGATTATTTAATATAACTCTTCCTGAAGCTGTTCTGGTTTTTTCATTTACAACGGGACTAACATAAGAAATAGTTCCTGTTTCTTGAGAGTCATTTGCTCCAATAGATACAATAGCTTTCTGTCCTGCTTTTATTTTACCAAGATCTTTTTGATAGATATTAAAAATAGCCCAGACTTTGTTCAGGTCTGCAATAACAAATGCGTGCAATTCATTGCCAATAAGTTCACCTTGAGTCATATGCATTTCGATAATAGTCCCATCAATCAACGACTGAACTTCGTAAGTTGCTAAACTTTCATTGCTTTCAATCAAAGCAAGCACCTCGCCTTTTTTTACTTTATCACCTACTGTTTTGAATACTTCTTTAACAATACCTTCAAACCGCGGAATTACGTGAGAGATTCTGGAAGGTTCGGCAATTATTTCACCTGTAAGTTCGATATAATTTTTAATTACACCAGAACCAGCCTCTTTAACTTCAATACCTAATTCTTTCATTGTTTCTTCGGTCATAAATATTTCATCAGAATGTTCTTCTGATTCATTATGTACTTCAGCTTTATTTGTATCTTCGTTTGTATTGCTATCACTGCATCTGATTGATAGGAATAGCAATAACGATGCAGCTATTATCCCAAATAATTTGTATGAATTTACGTTGCTTATTTTATTTATCATTTTATTTTCTCTCTTTTTTACATTGCTGATTTTCTTAACCGCAAAATTTAATTCTCTTCATATAAATCAAGAATATATTAATAGAATTTTTAGACTGAGAATCATATAGATTTTAATTAATCATTAAAAAATTCTTTCCGGTTAGATTTTCAATTTCAATTATTGAATTATAATATTCAGAAAGTTCAAGCAGATATTGTGCTTGTGTATCGAACAGAGTTCTTTGAGCATCGAGCATATCAATAAACGCAAATCTGCCTTGTAAATATCCTTTACTTGTAATCTCGTATGCATTCTCAGATTCTGACAAAATATTTTCATTAAACTGAACCGCATTGTTGTAAGCAATTACTAAATTATTAAAAGAAGCAGTCAGCGATTCAATAATGGAAAGTTTCTGTGCGTTTATCAGCTCTTCCATCTGCCGCACTTTTATCTCTGCAGACTGAATATTTCCCTGGTTTCTGTTAAAGAACGGCAGCGGCATCGATAACCCCGCGACAAAGGAATTTGTCTTAAGTTCATTTAAATACCTTATCCCTAAGCTTGCAGTTAAATCCGGTACCGAGTTTGATTCTTCTAATTCAAGCTGTGCTTTCCTAATATTAGTTTCATTGTTAAGATATTTTATTGAAGGAATATTTTCTATCTCATGAAATATTTCTCTTTATTAGGCGGAGAAATAAGTGCATCAAACAAATCGGATGAAGGAACAAAGTTTTTGCCTGAAGTTCCGCATAATGAATTTATTTTAGTTTGAGTAGATAAATAATCTCTTTGAAAACGCTGTAACTCAAGTCGGCTATTCATTAAAGCAAACTTTTCTTTTGATTCTTCTGCAGGAGAGGTTTTGCCGGCTTTAACACGCTCAGAAATTATTTTTAATATCTCTTCATTCAAATTCACAAACTTATGCTGCAATTTTATCTGATGCTGAATTTTAACAAGCTCAATAAATGCTTTCTTAACCTGTGAAATAACATCAAGTTTTAATAATTCATAATTACTTTTAGCTGAATTAATTTCTTCATTAACAAGGTTAACACGATTATTCCTTTTGCCTCCAAGTTCAAAAAGATAACTTGCTGATAGAGTATATTCTGCTCCTGTAAATCCATTTAATTCCTTACCACCAAGAATATTTTCTATCTCCAGATCTGCTTCTGGATTTGGGAGCAGACCCGCTTGTCTTTTAATGCCCTCCAATGAATTAATATCATAATAATATGCTCTGAGATTAGGATTATTCTTCAACGCCATATCAACAGCATCTATTAAGGATATTTTAATTGTATCATTATTTTCCTGTGCATATCCTGTGAAATAAAAACAAACAGATACGAACAAGACTAAAAGTTTGTTCATAGAAAAACTCCGGTTTTACCAAAAATAATTACTTGAGAAAAAGTATCACTTGAAATTGAACTGAGATAAAAAAATCAGATCAGCAGTGATTTATTGATTAGATAAGTTGGTAGAATATTTAAATGATGAAATGAAGAGTTTTGTAAGTGATCCAACAATGGATTTCTGGTGATATAGTTCGCCAGATTATCCTGAAAAACTGATTCAGAGAAATTAATTTGTTTAGGAACACTTTTAAAACCATTATGGCGTACTAACGATGCGGCTTCAACGAGTTTGCAGTAATCGTTTACAATCTTACAATTAAAATTACCTTCAAGCTGATCAATTATTTCAGAATGGATAAAGTTGAAAGCAAAAATAACTATAATTAAAACAGATAAATTTTTAATGTAGTTAATTAACATAATTATCGTGCTTCAAATATAGATACTGAATTATTTATATGAAAACGTTTGATAAGTTTTGTTAATTATCAAATAAACCAGAATAAAATCTAACCGAATATCACAAACAAGTTTAATTTGGAATTGCAAATAAATAAGGGATGCAGATAACTGCATCCCTATTTGAAATACTAGCTGCCAATGAACTCAGAACCATCTTTATTCAGATTTTTCATATACTTCTCAGGATCTTTTTCAAATTTTGAAACGCATTTTTTGCAGCAGAGCCCGATAGTCTTGCCGTTATATTCAACAGTTCTTGCATCACTATCCAATTCTTCACCTGTTACTGGACATACTTTATTCCAGATTTTAGGATCAGAAGTGTTCAAACTCTGTTGTATCTGCATTTCGTTATTGGATTTATCAGTTGAACAGCAGCTCTTAGAATCTTTTGTTTGTTCCATCTTTTCTTTTTTAACTGTCGTTGTATGATCTTGGGCGGATGTAAAAACACCAGTCAACGAAACGACAACAGCAATAAGAATGAGTTGTTTTAACATTTAGTTACTCCTTTTTGTTTTAAGACATTTAGTTAGTTAGTTTTTTTTCAGCTACAAGCAATTTCAGTATTGGTCTTTATTATATCGGCTTAATATAAAATCAGAGAATTTGGATCTTTTGATGATTAGGTAATTATTTTTTACAACAATCTTTTCCACTACTTACGCGCCTGAATCTCATAAATCCAATAAAAGCCACAAATACAATAAATACAATTCCTACAATTACTTCCATTTTATTTATCCTCTTTCACTTTAAAATCATGTTTTAAAAGATTTTCCTTTGCTTTTTCAAGCGATACTTCCTTGAGTATCATTCCGCATTGGGGACATTCACCCGGTTCATCCGAAATCACATTCCAGCACATCTGATCCTGATAAACTTTTCCATCTTTGTTAACATCAATTAAAGCAAGGTTAATTTCTCCTTCACGAATTATTGAACTTTCATCTTTGGATTCTGAATGATTATCGTGATTCATATCGTGATGCATTTTCTGCATAGTAGAATCGTGCTTCATATGCTCCATTTTATGATGTTCGTCTTTTTTGTCTGTCTTAGGTTTTTCCTGTGCAAATATAAAAGCACTGAAAAAAGAAACAAATACGAAAGCGATTACAAATTGTTTTAACATTATGTTACTCCTTTATTGATTGTTAATATTAAGTGTTATTTATTATCACATTAAGTACATCATCATTGAATTAAATAGTTCGTGAAAATTATTTCAGAATCAACTCACAGTTATCTAATGCATTATCCTTCAATTATTTTACTATAACAAAAAAAATATCATTATAAAAAAGATCTAACTTATATTTTGAACAATTAACTTCTTCCTTTGTCAATACCAACTCACCCTTCTTCCCTCTCTTAAAAAGAGAGGGACTGCTTCCCCTTCTCTTCCTAAGAGAAGGGGCGAGGGGTTGAGTTAAGTAAACAACTCACAGTTATCTAATGCATTATCCTTCAATTATTTTACTATAACAAAAAAAATATCATTATAAAAAAGATCTAACTTATATTTTGAACAATTAACTTCTTCCTTTGTCAATACCAACTCACCCTTCTTCCCTCTCTTAAAAAGAGAGGGACTGCTTCCCCTTCTCTTCCTAAGAGAAGGGGCGAGGGGTTGAGTTAAGTAAACAACTCACAGTTATCTAATGCATTATCCTTCAATTATTTTACTATAACAAAAAAAATATCATTATAAAAAAGATCTAACTTATATTTTGAACAATTAACTTCTTCCTTTGTCAATACCAACTCACCCTTCTTCCCTCTCTTAAAAAGAGAGGGACTGCTTCCCCTTCTCTTCCTAAGAGAAGGGGCGAGGGGTTGAGTTAAATAATAAATTATTCTTTATCTCTTTTATTACGTTGGATAAATCATTCAGAACTTCTTCATTCTTAAATCTGATAACTCTAATCCCAAGATTGTTTATAATATTACTTCTTATAATATCCTCAGTTATTCTGTATTTATGATACTCACCATCAAGTTCAATAATTAATCTTTCTTCGTGGCAGTAAAAATCTGCTACAAAAAAAGAATCCTTCCCGGTTAAATCATAAAACAGTGGATGTTGTCTCAAAAATTTTCTTCCTTCCATATTTCTATTACGAAGAAATTTCCACATTATTTGTTCAGCTTCAGTAGATTTTTTTCTTAACTCTCTGCAAACAAATTTTGCTACTTCTCTAAGTTGTCCTTTTTTGTTAAGACTCATTTAATTTATCCTAAATTATCAACTCACCCTTCCTCCCTCTCTTAAAAAGAGAGGGACTGCTTCCCCTTCTCTTCCTAAGAGAAGGGGCGAGGGGTTGAGTTAAGTAAACAACTCACAGTTATCTAATGCATTATCCTTCAATTATTTTACTATAACAAAAAAAATATCATTATAAAAAAGATCTAACTTATATTTTGAACAATTAACTTCTTCCTTTGTCAATACCAACTCACCCTTCTTCCCTCTCTTAAAAAGAGAGGGACTGCTTCCCCTTCTCTTAGGAAGAGAAGGGGCGAGGGGTTGAGTTCATTTAGTTATTCTCCAAATTCATTCTTCTCAACTCTCTCTTCTTTATTGTATAAAATATTGCAGGATAAACAGTCAACTCCATTATCATACTTGTTAAAATCCCTCCAACCATAGGTGCAGCGATTCTTTTCATCACATCTGAACCAGTTCCTAGCCCGATTACAATTGGAAGTAAACCAAGCAGAGTAGTCATCACAGTCATCATCTTTGGTCTGATTCTTTTTACTGCTCCTTCAAAAATTGCTTCACGAAGATCATCCAGATTTTTTAACAATCCATTCTTCTTAAATTT
This sequence comes from Ignavibacterium sp., assembly GCA_032027145.1. Taxonomy (NCBI): domain Bacteria; kingdom Pseudomonadati; phylum Ignavibacteriota; class Ignavibacteria; order Ignavibacteriales; family Ignavibacteriaceae; genus Ignavibacterium; species Ignavibacterium sp. The sequence goes on from JAVSMP010000001.1 coordinate 3,355,238, forward strand.
TTCATAAGATATATCGAGATACAAAAGCATTACAACACCGGTTTCGGCATCAACTCCGAGCAAAGCAATTATACCAACCCAAACTGCAACCGAAAGATTAAATCCTGCTAAATACAAATACCAAATTGCACCAACCATTGAAAAAGGCAGTGCTAACAAAACTATTCCCGTTTTTATTGCAGACTTTGTATTCATATATAACAAAACAATAACGATTAAAAGTGTTAAGGGAATCACAAGCAAAAGATGTGACTCAGCTCTTTCCATATACTCAAATTGTCCGCTCCATTTTATAGAATATCCTGCGGGTAGAGTCAGGTGTTTATCAACAACTTCTTTTGCGTTCTTAATATATGTCCCGACATCAATATCATGAATATCAATATAAACCCAAACATTTGGTCTTGCATTTTCAGATTTGATCATTGATGGACCTTCACGCACAATAATTTTTCCGAGTTGTTCAAGAGGAACGTTTCCACCGCCTGGCAGAGAAACAAGAACCCGTTTAAGCTGATCAATATTTTCTCTATAGTCTCTCTGATATCTCATATTAACCGGATATCTTTGTAAACCTTCAACCGTCTGAGTAAGATTCATTCCACCTACAGAGGTCATAAAAACATCCTGAACATCACCAACAGTTAATCCATATCTTGCAACTGCATTCCGGTCAATTTCAAAATCAACATAATTTCCGCCGAGAGATCTTTCAGCAAAAGCGGAACGTGTGCCGGTAACCGTTTTTACAAGAGTTTCTACCTCTGCACCCAGATCATCCAGTAATTTAAGATCAGGTCCGGCAATCTTAATTCCAATCGGTGTTTTTATTCCGGTTGAAAGCATATCAATTCTTGTTTTTATCGGCATAGTCCAAGAATTTGTTAAACCAGCAATATGAACAGCTTCATCCAATTCATCTACGAGTTTATCTGGGGTCATTCCATCTCGCCACTGATCACGCGGTTTTAACCGAATTGTTGTTTCGAGCATTGTCAATGGTGCTGGATCAGTTGCTGTTTCTGCTCTTCCAATCTTACCAAAAACTGATTCTACTTCGGGAAAAGTTTTGATGATCTTATCAGTCTGCTGAAGAATTTCTTTTGCTTTTGTGATTGAAATTCCCGGTAGTGTTGTAGGCATATAAAGTAAGTCACCTTCATACAAAGGAGGCATAAATTCAGAGCCAAGTTTAGAATATGGAATTACAGTGATAAGGATTATCACAAAAGCTGAGCCCATCACCCACCATCTTTTGTTCATTACAAAATCAACAACAGGATGATAGATTTTAATAAGAACTTTTGTAATTGGATTATCCTCTTCCTTTCTCAGCTTACCACGAACAAGAAAACCGATTAAAACCGGTACGATTGTTACTGCAAGTATTGCTGCGCCAGCCATCGCATAAGTTTTTGTAAATGCGAGCGGCTTAAACATTCTACCTTCCTGCTGCTCAAGTGTAAAGACGGGAAGAAAAGAAATTGTAATTACTAAGAGCGAGTAAAATATAGAAGGTCCGACTTCTTTTCCTGATTCTAGAATAACAGTCCAATGTGATTTTCTTTCAATAACAGGTTTATCTTTTTCCATTGAAAGATGAGTAGCAGCATTTTCAACCATTACAATCGATGCGTCAACCATCGCTCCGATTGCAATTGCAATTCCGCCTAAAGACATAATGTTTGCATTAATTCCCTGAAGCCTCATTATTAAAAAAGAAAACAGAACGGCAGCAGGCAAAGTGAAGATAGCAACAAATGAACTTCTGATGTGAAGAAGAAATGCAATGATCACAAGCGCAACAATTATTGTCTCTTCAAATAATTTTCCTTTAAGATTATCTATTGCACTGTCAATTAGTGTTGATCTGTCATAAGCAATATCAATTGTTATATCTTCAGGTAAAGATTTTTTTAATTCTTCAAGCCGTTCTTTAACTTTATCAATAACCGACAAAGCATTTTCGCCGTAACGGATAACAATAATTCCTCCGACAGTTTCGCCTTCACCATTCCAATCGGCAAGACCTCTGCGAAGTTCAGGACCTACATCAACAACTGCTACATCTCTTAAATAAATCGGCGCTCCGGTTTTTGGTGAATTTCCGATTGCAATACTTTTTAAATCGTCAACATTTTTTATATAACCGAGAGCACGTACCATATATTCCATTTCACCCATTTCGATAACTCTGCCGCCTACATCGTTGTTGCTTCGTTTTATTGCCATCTCAACCATCTGCAGTGGAATATTGTAATAGGCAAGTTTAGTCGGATCAATGTTTACCTGATATTGTTTTACAAATCCTCCAACACTTGCAACTTCAGAAACACCTTCAATTGAATTGAGTTCATATCTTAAAAAGTAATCCTGAATTGAGCGCAGTTCCTGTAAATCGTGCTTATCTGAATTAAGCGCATACTGAAAGACCCAACCAAGTCCTGTAGCATCCGGTCCAAGCTGCATTTTAACTCCGATAGGCATCTGTGCCTGAATAGTGCTTAGATATTCCAATACCCTGCTTCTCGCCCAGTAAATATCTGTTCCATCTTCAAAGGTTACATAAACCATTGAAACGCCAAACATCGAAAATCCCCTTACATCTTTTGCGAATGGAACTGAAAGCATCTTTGTTGTCAGGGGATATGTTACCTGATCTTCAACTATTTGTGGTCCTTGTCCTTCATATTCGGACATAATGATAACCTGCACATCGCTTAAATCAGGAATCGCATCAACCTTAGTAGTTGTTAATGCCCAAATACCAAGTGCGATCAGTGCAATGGTAAAAACTATTACTAAAAATTTATTATTGACTGACCATTCAATGAGTTTAGCAATCAGTCCTTCTTTATTTTGATCTAATGTCATTTGATTACTCCAAAACTTTTTTGCATAAGTGAACTCAGCTCCTTGGTTTCCCTTAGAAACAGAATAAGAGTTTAACAGTTAATCTCTTTTCAAGAGAGCGAGTTTATTTAAACTTATAACCATATTTATCAAGATTAACTTTTATCTCTTCAATCGAATACTCTTTCAATTTCATATTACACAATGGACATCTTCCTGATTCATCAGAAATTACATTCCAATCCATCGGGCATTCCCATAGCTTTCCATCTTTATTCTGATCAATTGATTCAACATCAATTATACCTTGATGAACGATCGAAGAAGTATGATCGTGCTCTTGTTCTTTCATCTTCATTTCTTTCTTCTCATCCTGTTCCTTATGTTTTTCGTCTATCGTATTTGGTTTTTCATCTTTCATTTCCGGCGTTTCAGTTTTATCGGAAGAATGAACAGCAGTTCCTGTTTGAAATTGACTAACCGCAGCTTTAAGATTACTTTCGGAATCAATCAGGAATTGGGCAGATGTTACAATTTTATTTCCTTCCTTTAATCCACTTAAAATTTGATAATAACCATCAGAATAAATCCCAAGCTTAACATGCAGAGGTTTAAATTTTCCATCGCCAAGATCTACAATTACAACATCTGTTTTTCCTGTTCTAATCACCGCGTTTTCAGGAATAACAGGTGCGGGCTTCAACGAAGGTCCATCAATTACAACATTTGCAAACATTGATGGTTTAAGCTCACCTTTTATATTCGGAACATCAATTCTTACTTTAACAGTTCGGGATTGTTCGTCAAGTGTAGGATAAATGAACGACACTCTTCCCTGATAATTTTTCCCTGGCAGAAAATCAAAATTAATATCAGCTTTTGAACCGATCATTACTTTCGGGATTTCATATTCATATATTTCAGCAGTTAACCAGAGATTGGCTAAATTAGCAATCCTCAAAAGTGGTTCGCCTGCCATAATTTTTTGTCCCTGAAGAATATTTTTCTCTAAAACGGTTCCTGAGTTTTGTGCATACAGAGTAACATAAGTTTTCACTTCACGGGTTTCTTTTAGTCTTTCAATTTCGGAATCAGAAACATTTAATAACTGTAATTTTCTAACTGAATTTTTCAGCATTTCATTACTGCTGCTCTTAATTTCTTCAAGAGCACTCCCCTTCAATGAGCCTTGATAGGAAAGTGCAGTTAATAATTCCTGTTGTGCAGAGACAAGCATCGGTGAATATATATCCATCAGTTTTGCACCCTTTGAAACCTGCTGCCCTGTATAATTCACATAAAGTTTTTCAACCCAACCATCAACTTTTGTAGTAACGATATATTCCTGAGTTTCATCTGTAACAAGAACAGCATTTGTAGTAACCTTCGAAGAAAGTTTTTTGTTTTCAACAATCGCTGTTTTGATATTCATATTCTGCTGAACGTGAGGATCAATTGTTACAACACCTTCAGAACCTTCTTCATCTTCATAAACCGGCACATAGTCCATTCCCATTTCATCTTTCTGAGGATGATCAGAAATAATATCCGGATTCATTGGATTGCGGTAAAACAAAATTTTTCTTTCGCCGGATTTTTGATTTTTGTTTTTTATCGGCACTAATTTCATCTCACAAATTGGGCAAATGCCCGGTTCATCAGAAATTATCTGCGGATGCATTCCGCAAGTATAAAGCTGTTTTTCTCCTGAGGCTGTTTCAGAAGAACCGCCGGCAAAAAATAAAAAGTAAGCAGGCACAAGTATTACAACAGCTATTATGGCTATTATTAAAATTTTCTTATTCAATTTATTTTCTCCTAAAATTTTATTCTTTGTCTTTTGAGCTTACGCTTAATAAGTATATTTCAATTTCATTATTCGAATTAATAATTCGTGGTTAATCAATCTTTTTCACTCTATAGAATAAATGTTATTAATCTGTTAAACATTTATGTTAATCTGATGCGAGTAATATTTTAGATTTTAGTTCCTGTTAAAAATTCAAGTTCGGCAATTAGCTTTAGATAATCAGTTTTTAGTCTATACAAATTTTTCTCAATAGTATAAAGATTATCTTGCGCTTCAATAATGTTCATAAAATCAATTTCGCCAACCTGATATGAAGCAAGTGCAGATTTAAAATTTTCTTTTGCTTGCACAAAAGAGCCTTGTTCAACAAGTTCTATTCTTTCTTCTATAGATTTAAGTTTTGCTACTCTCATTCCAAATTCACGTTTCAGCATCTGAATTGAAGCTGAATATTGCTCGCGATACATTTCCTGCATTGATTTTGTCTCATCAACCATTGCACTTGCTTTGCCGCCATAATTAAACGGTAATGAAATATCAAGCATTACCGAGAGCATATTATCAGGCTTCATTCCTTCAACTTCACTTCTGAAAGCATACTGAGCGGAAAGTTTAAACATCGGATAAAAATCATATTCTGCGGCTGATTGATTTAACTTTTCTTTTTCTTCAGATAGTTTAATACCTTTCAGAAAAGGACGATTTGCTTCAGCTCTGAAAATTAAATCATCAACATTTATTTGATTAAATTTTATTTCGGGCAGCGAATCAGTTTTCAATTCTGCTGAAGGATCTCTCAACAGCAGCGAATTAATTACAGATAACTGCTCGTTCTCTTCACTTTTCAATGCTGCAAGCATATCTGACATTTTGGTAATCTCCAGATCAACTCTGAAAATATTTTGCTGGCTTGCATCAGCAACAGAATACATAGATCTTACAACCTCAAGTATCTGTTTCATCAGTTTACGCGATTCAATAGTTAACTGAGTTTCTTTACGGATGTTAATTAATTCATAGTAGCTTTGAGTTATATCTTTAATGATCTCATTTCGTTTATCTATGTATTCCTGTTTTACAATTTCAACATCTTTGCTGTTCACTTTCTCTTTTGCACTTAACATTCCGGGAAAAGGAAATTCCTGACTAAGTCCTACGACTTTAGCAGTCATCATATCTTTATTAAAAGAAAATGATGGGAGCGGAAGGCTCATCACACCAAGCGTAAGCATCGGGTCTGGCAGATTTGTGTTTTGCTGAATCCGGTTTTCTGAAGCATTGATTTTTGCCTGATACATTTTTAGTTCCGGACTTACCTGCAATGCTGCATCAATCAAATCATGCAGAGGTTGAACTTGTGCAAAAGAATTACTTATAAGTGCAATTAATCCAATTATTAAAACTCTGATTTTATTCATCTTAATTATTCCTGTTATTGTTTTAACCTCGTGCTCTTCCTTTAATGCAATAGAAGAAAAGGCAAATGAGGTGAATAAATTTTAAATACTAAAAGTATAATGGACTGGCTTAACTAGTCCAAAGAAATGGAAGACAGAAGTATCAAATCAGAAGTATTGAGTTTGTAATATAAAGATCGTGATGTATTAGAAATGGTGGGGATGAATTATTATGAAAACATAAACTGTTTGAAAGTTCTACAGGTAAATGTAAGATTTCTACAGAGTGTAAAATATTTTCATTTGCTGAAGGATCTAAACTGGTTTTATTGGTGAGATATTGATCTTCAACTTTTTTATAAACAAATTTTGTCTGGCAGCAGCTTGACTGATCAAACGTAATTGACGGTTCCTGTTCAGCAGTCTGATTACTGCAACAACTGGAACTGACTGGTGCATTATGCATCGTGCATTGTTCTCTTTCAGAAACAGCCATTTTACAGAGAGTAATTGTTATCGGTAATCCTGCTGTTGAAATAACAAATAAAAATAAAAGTGAAAATATTTTAATTTTTCTAATCATCGCTGATTAACATATCTAAATAATTGTTCATAAGCAATGATGATGCCGGCTAAAATGTTGCGGAATTTTAGAAATCTTTCATAAATTATTTTTCATAGGTGGAATGTGTCAGATATATTTTCCTGAAATCAAGATTCCGGTTTTCAAAGATTCGCAGTAATCATCAGATAAGTCCAATATGAAATATCACTGTTTCCGAAGTATGAGCTCATCAAATCATCCGGTAAAAACAAACTTCCACCCCAGCTTAATGCAGTTCCTCTTATTAAATTATACTTTACTGTTAAATCTAATTCCTGACCGAAAGTATTTTCATCCGCTATTGAGTTTTTATTCGACATAAAATGATGAAGCTTTACATCAAAATTCCATTTTGAATTTTCCGGAGAAAAATTTCCTGTAAGATAAAAATCATTTAAACCAAGATTACCAGTATTTGTTGCAACATTAATAAAGTAATCCATGTATCCGTAAAATTTATGGTTAGTACCATATGCTGGCTGAAAAGTGTTCATACTTGTCGAGAAGTCATCGGGATCTGTACCTGACAGCAAATCAAATCCTAAGCCCAGTTTTGCTTCATCAAAAGAATAATTTCCTGAAAGTGAAAACAGATAAGCAGATAAATCTCTTCCTAACATATCACCAAAGTGGAAAGCAGCTTCTGAGATAATTGAAAGTTTGTCGTAATTTCCCCAGTAACTTCCTCCTAAAGTAAACATATTCAGAAAACAAGTGTCTTCGGCTATTTCTGTTCTGTCAATCTCATAATAGCCGAATAAATCAAACTTACTTTTTTCAGTCAACGTATTCTGCTTCCAGAATCCATAAATACTTCTGGAGGGAGTTGATTGTCCGGGTGAGAGATACATACCTGGTGTTGCGTTTGCTATGTAATTTACTGATTCATCAATCCTTAAACCGAACAAATCAAGCTTCCAGGTTTCTGGCAAAATAGTAAAACGAACTCCATCAAACGATCTCCCGACATAATGTCAGCCAACTGCACCGAAAAATCTTTCTGTTCCATAAGCAACTTCAAATCTTCCTGCCTGTATTTGCCAATCCCAATCAAACAGTTTATTAAATTTTAAGAAGCCCTGATGAAGATCAAAGTTATCAATCGGAGTAAGTGTATTTGGTTCTTCACCAAAGACTCTTGAATCCTGAAATTGAACTAAAAACGAAACGACCTCCTCGAATGTTTTTTCAACTCCAAGTCTTGTTCTCATGCTCGCAAACGTCAGCGGATGTGTACTGTTTGAAAAATCTCTTACGTCTAATTCAGTTCTGAGCTGGATTTGTCCGTTGAGTTTCCATCCTCCGCCAAGATCCTGTTGGGAAAAAATAATCGGTGATAGAGTTAATAAAACTACAAATGTTAAATTCGATATTTTCATTTCTCTCTCTCCGCTTTAATTCATTGTCACCCTTCGAAAATCTCAGGGTGACTGAATTCTTATTTCTTCAATTTATAATCGAACAAAAACCCCTGTCGTTGTTTTGCTTCTTCATCCCACTTTACTGTTGTGGTTTTCAGGAATTCTTCTTTATCGGCTTTCATCTTTTCAGGATTCAGTCCGATAAATATTTGAGCTTTTTCTTTTGAAGAAATATCAGGCATATCAATCGGGTATTTCCAACCTTGTTTTGAAAACAGGATCGCGATTTCTCTTCTTGCCTGCTCTCCCTTTTGAATTGAAGTACCAAGAACTCTTAGGGCTTCAACCGGTGCATGAAAACCATAAGCATTAGCAGCTGCAACCCAATCCCATCTCCATTGTGCGTGACGAATAAGTTTTAAAATAGGTTTCATTTGTTCTTCAGTAGCACCGTTATCCCAAGCAACTTTAGCTTCAATATGTGCAGCAGCTAAAGTTTTCTCCGCTATTCTTCTTATTTCTTCGATCCTATCCTGTCTGTCATAAACATCCTGTATCAATCTTGTAGTTTCTTCACGATGGCAGATCTGACAAGTGTTCGCAGTATTATTCAATGGTGATTGAATGTGATGATCAGTAAACTTAACTCCGCCTTCACTCTTGTAAGGCATATGGCAGTCAGCACAGGAAACACCGCGAATAGCATGAATGCCAGTCATAAACAATTCATAATCAGGATGTTGTGCTTTCAACATTGGAGCCTTGCTTAATGCATGTGTCCAATCAGTAAATTCAATATTATCATAATAAGCTTCCATATCATCAGCACTGAATCCTTTATCCCAAGGGAAGGTAAGATATTTTTCATCACCTTTGAAGTAATATTCAACGTGGCATTGTGCACAAACAAGTGATCGCATTTCCTGTCTTGAAAAACTATTTATATCTTTTCCCTGTCGTTGATATGCTTCAATAAGAGCAGGTCGTGTAATTCTCAAATTCATTGTTTTCGGATCATGGCAATCCTGACATCCGATTGGATTAATTATCTCAGAACCGAGATCAGTCCATTTTTTCTTATAGAAGTTTGCAGCACCAATTTCATTCATCACTCTAGGAACATCAGTGCTTTTACAAGTCCAGCAAGTTGCTGGCTGTGGAGAATACTGATTATCACCAGTCCTTAAAATCTTTCTGATATCTTCAATTGCATAGCCATGACCTCTTCCCTGATTGTATTCCCTTGAAAAAGCATAACCAGCCCACATAACAACAAGCTCAGGATATTTTTCAAGATAGTCTATCATCTTTGAGCCGCCATGTTTGCTGGCAAAATCTGTATTTAACGTTTTTAGATAAGATTCAAATTCACGCGGATAGTTTTCACCCCACACTTCATTTCTTGGCTCCCAGTCGTTGATTGGTTTTACAATTTGTAATGTTGCTGATTCACTTCGTCTTTCAATGATTGATGAAGCAAATAATCCTATTAAAAAAACTACTACTGCAGTTGCAAAAAACAAAAGCCATCCAAGCCATGGTTTATTTTTTACTACTTCACTAATTGGTTTCATAACTTATCCTGATTGATTTATTATTAATTAATTCTTTTTTATTCCTAAACTTTTTTCTATCCACTTAGGTATCGGTGATGTTAAAACCGGCACTCTTGCATAAGGAGTTGATGATAAGCTGTTAACTCTACCATGTGGAACTTCCCGATGACAATCCCAGCAATATCCATCACCTTCTTCCTGAATTTTCTGATTGCTTATTGCTCTTACTGAAATAGGGTGTATTGTTTCGATATGACAGCGAATACAATTTTGCTGAACTGCATTCCTTCCTGCTTCGTGTATTTGGATTACCTGAGGTTCAAGCCTGAATGTAAACATAAATGAGTGTCTTAGTCCATCAGTAGCTTTGAAGTAATATTTTTTTAAAATATTATCCTGCGGAACGTGACAATCATTGCAAACAGTAAATCTGCCGTGATTACTTCTTTCCCAGGTTGCAAATTGCGGTGTCATTACATGACAATTTACACAAGCTTCAGGCTTATCGGATAAATATGATGTTGCTCTGGCAACATGTAGTATAAAGAAAAATAGTCCGGTTATTATTCCAAGACTGAATAAAACCGGTATCTTCCATTTGGGAGGCGGTTTGATTTTATCAATAACTTTTTTCATAAACGTATGAAATTTGTTTTATTTGTTTTATTCTATTACTGGAACTGTTTTGCTTACTTTTTGTTTTTCCAGAACAAACTCCTCTAAAATAAGCAGCTATAAAATTCTGTTACTAAGATTTTGTCCTATAGCCCGGTGCAGGACGCAGGCAGGCAATCATAGTATAAATTTAGATAAAAAATTCTTTTATCAACTAGTGTTAATATATAGTTTTTTAAAACCACTTGCTTTTGAAAGAATTACGGAAATCGCACAATCACCTGCAATTTTCTTTTTAATCTATTGTGCGTTCGGTTCAATCATTCATCCCCTGATATTGATTTAAATATTGGATAAAGGTTCAATAATTATCCGTATTAGGATTTTAATTTCTAATTATTAAATCTGCTATTCAAATTATCTTTCAATAATAATCCTGATTAACAAAAGATAAGATAAATGCCTCTTTATATCAGCTGTCTGCACAAAAAAATTTTCATCAGCTTAAATTTTATTTTTTCATCTCAACTTCTTCGTTCAGCTTCTTAAACTCTCTCGTACCAGTGGGATGACCATAACTATTCATTATCTTATAGTGCATCAGATATTCTTCTTTGGTGATACTGTTTTGCCAGTTACCGGTTAACATTGCAAATCCTGTAACAATCATAAAAACTGAAATGATACCAATTGCTACTGTTTTCTTACTGATTCTTTTCTTACCTGAAAAAATCGTTTTCAACTCTAAAGTATCTTTTACCGGACAAACATCAACACAATTAAGACAGGTTGAACATTCATCTGATAAAACAGTTTTTACACTATCAACTTTTATAAATGATGGACAAGCTTTGTTGCATAGTCCACAATCAATACAGCTATTAACATTTCTTTGAATTTTATTCGGGCTTAATAATGATAAGATTCCGAGTAAAGCTCCATAGGGGCAAAGAAACCTGCACCAGAAATTTCTAATAAATATTGAAAGTAGAAACAACACAGCAATTACTATCAAGGAGGTCTGAGAAATGTCTGCAAAGAAATAATACATCTTAACATCGGATACTAAATTATATGGACTGTCAAGAAAAGCTTTTAATGCAGCTTCAGTCATTACAAAAGCAACCGAGTAAACAAGAAAACCTAACAATAAATATTTTAAGCTTCTTAAAGGATAGTCCAGCCATTTTGAAAGTTTTAATCTCCGCTTAAAAATTTTTTCTCCGAAATCACCAATAAGCTCAGAAATAAATCCAATCGGACAAAACCAGCTGCAAAAAGATTTGCCAAAGACAAGTGAAATTAAAATGATAGCAAAAAATATAAAAAATCCTGCTGGATGAGCATTATGTATTACTCCGGTTTTTAAGAACAAATAAAAGCTCATAAAAGAACTGATGGGAAGGAATCCATCAACACCGGGCGGTCTGGAATAAAATTCCGCAGCACCATTAGTTTCCAGATATTGAGTGAACAAATAAAATTCAACTCCAATCCATATACACAATACTGCAAAAAGAGATTGAATAATAAATCTTGTTTTCTGAATCCCCTTTTCATCATTTCGGATTATTTTCACTTTGTTCAATTTTATTTTTGTCTTATCCATTTTTATCAATTCAATTTATCTTAAAATAATTTTCAAAGAACACTGATTTTATTTAATGTTTTTTCTTTGAATTTATCTATCGTTTCAGAACTAAGCATTTCATAGGCTTTGTTTCTTAATTCTCCCCATTCCTTGTGAACAGGACAAGGATTTTTTGGAGAGCAGTTGGAAAATCCAAGGACACATGAATTAAAACTCTCAAGACCGTCAATCGCTTCAACAATATCTATTAATTTTATTTTTGATGAATGGATTGCAAGTTTGAAACCTCCGGTCTTCCCTTTTTTGGATTCAATTATTCCGCTTGCTGTTAAACTTTGTAAAATCTTTGAGGTGAATTCTTTAGGTATGTTTAATTTATTTGAGATTTCTTCAGCAGAACAAATACGATCTTCTTCCAGAGCTGCCATAAATAATACAGCTTGCAAACCGTATTCACATTTTTTGGAAAACAAAACTGTCATATAATAAACAAAAAAAATCAGATATTTTTATCTGATTTAAAATAAAAAAGTTATGCAGCATAATCAAGAAAGAATAAACGTATTAGTCTTTATTTTCTATAATTATATTATTTTTTTCGTATTAAATACCGTTGACAGAAATAAATTATAGTGCTATCTTAAACACGACTTTAATATCTGATTATGATTAATCACTTGTCTTTATAATTGATTTGATACAGTCATTTTAATTCTGATATCGATTGCATTAATAAATTAATTCTTAAACAAAAAATATTTTACCAATGGATTGGCTTAATAAACTTGCACTACCACAATCATTTGAGCATATTGAACTTTTAGGCTATATGCTGTTAATAATGATTTTTCTTTTCATTCTGTTCAGCAGTATTGCGCTATGGGGTACTGTTTTATCGTTCTATCTAAAAAAGAACGTGAGTAAAAGTCTTAATGCAAATTACAGGCGACTTTCAAAAGAAATTATGGATATAGTTTTGTTTAACAAAACAACCGGCATAGCGTTTTGTGTTATACCAATTATAACTATGATTATCATTTTTTCTCAACTGTTTCAGTCTCAGAGTTCTTCTGTTCAGGAATATCTTGTTTACTCATTATTATTTTCGCTTATTGGTTTGATTTTAGTTTACAGTTACAAAAATTCATTTGACGATTTCAGACAAACAGATATTTATTCCGGTCTGATTGGTTCGATAAGTTTGTTTTTCTCTTTGTGGTTATTTATTGCTGCACTTACAAATTCAGTGTTTATTGAGTCATCACAAACAACAACTGCAATCGGATATTTGTTCACTTCAGTTGTATTGAACAGGTTCGTACTTTTATTGTTGATATCTCTTGTAATAACAGGAGCATATCTCGCTTTCGGAATTTTCAATATTAAAAACACGCAGAAAGAAGATGATGAAGAATACTCGGGGATTGCAAAAAAATTTATTTTAAATATTGCTTTTACGGCTGCTTGTTTTATACCTGTATTTATTATTATAGATATGAAGATGATGCCTGAGAGCTATCTGACTGCCGGTTATTTTCTTTACTTAGTCATTGGTCTTATCTTTCTTTTTATTGGATACCATCTTTTTTATCTCCTCTACAAAAAAAGCAATAAAACAATCGCCGCTTATCTTATAGCTGTAATTATAGTTTTCTTGCTTACTTATGGTTTGAATAATCAGAAGATTATTTACGGTGCTAACCAGTTCAATTTTGTAAAACTAAATAGTGAATATAATATTCATCTGGCAGCATTAAGGGGTGAAGATAAAGCATTAGTAATCAATGCAGAAGAGGTTTATACAGTAAAATGCGCACCGTGTCATGCTTTTGATAAAAAATTAGTTGGTCCGCCTCACGATGAAGTAATCCCGAAATATTTTAATAAAGAAAAGCAGCTAATTTCATTTATTCGAAATCCGGTTCGGGTTAATGAAGAATATCCCCCGATGCCAAATCCAGGATTAAAACCTGATGAAGCAAAAGCAGTTGCTGAATATCTTCTGACAAAAGTTCAAGAAGATATTAATACTAAAAAATAAATTTAATCTGTTCAATTACTGTTGATGAATGTTTAATAAATCTTAAAGGATAGCTGATGAAATCTGAAAACTTTTGGTCAATTTTAGATGACAATAGTTCGCTTGCTTATTCTCTTATCAGAATTTTTTTGGGCACAGCACTTTTTGTAAGAGGTATTTTACTTTTTTCAGACCCTGATACTATTACCCGTCTTGCAGGCGAAGATAAAATTTACTGGTGGTATTCATACATAACAATTGCTCATGTTGCTGGTGGATTTTTATTAGCTATCGGTTTTCTTACACGGCTTGCTGCTGTGATTCAGATTCCAATTCTGTTTGGAGCAGTTTTTATTATACATCTTAAACAAGGATTGCTTACAGTCGGACAGTCGTTGGAATTATCAGTTCTTGTTCTTGTTTTACTGTTAGTTTACTTTATTTTTGGTTCGGGTTCGTTAAGTGTGGACTGGAGATTAAAGAAAAAGAAACAGGAAAGTAACACTAAAGGATGATTTGTTAAATTCTTTCCCTTGTGTATTTTTTCCAATGAGGAGCGGACTTTAAATCCCTCATTATATTTTTATCACAATTTCGCTTCTGCAAATTTAATAAAACCTTTGCGGACTTTGTTTTTTTGCATGTAATAAATTACTGCATCATCCGCCAAGAATCGTAAGCTTGTTTATTCATTAAATCTTTTTATTGCTACTTCAAAATCGTCCTTCTGATTTACGTTTAAAAACATTCCTTTCTTATATTTATCAAACTTAGCTTCAATATCTATTATTTCAGTGCTTATGCTTTGGAATAGATGCTGAACTTTAAAACTGATATTTTTTCTATACTCTTGTTCATTATTAATTAATAAATTTTCTTTAATAAGTCTTTCTATGTCAGTCAAGATACTTTTTGAAAATACTCCGCATAATTGTTGAGTACTTCCTTCAGCATTTGGAATTGTAATATGTTTATCTGTTTTATAGTTAATAATAAATTCAATAAGTTCTCTATTTATAAACGGCATATCGCAAGCAATAATAAAGTTCTTTTCTGTTAATGAATGGAATAATCCTGAATGTATGCCTGCAAGGGGTCCAACATTTTTATAAATATCTTCAAAAGTTTCCAGTCTGAGAAAACTATATTCTTCTGGAGTATTGGTAATCAATAAAACTTTTCTGAATAAACCTGACATTAAATTACCGGCTCTTTCAATCAATGTTTCATTACCAATCTTTAACAATGCTTTATTAACACCCATCCTTTTGCTTTTACCGCCTGAAAGGATTATTCCTGTAATATCATCATACATTTCTTATAACCATATTGAATAAATGTTTTTAGGAATCAATTTGATTTATAATCCTGAAGAAGATAAACCAGTGAAGTTACAATAAACAGATTAAGCCTTTTAATCCCTTTGCGATTTGAACTGCTTTTCCAACTGGCTGCAATCAATCCTTTTAAAGTTGGAATTGATGATAAATACAAATCAATATCTTTTGCGTATTTATTCTGCCTGTTATAGAAAAACTTTTTAACATAATTCTTAACTCTCGGGGCAAAAACAAAAAACCATAATGACATTATAAGTATTGATCTGCCAATCATAATCAGAATATCATTAACAACTATTTTATCAGACAGGGGATAAAAATAATTGAGGATTACTATCACTGATGCAATAAGTAATATTATTATTGCTGATGGCTTTAACCATTTCCTTCTTTTAGCTTTTTTTAATTTCTGTTCTTCTGATACAGTATCAACAATGGGTATAAATAAAGCGGGTTCACTAAGTTTTTTTTCAACCGATTTGGGAATTGTATATGCAAATATCCCAGCAGCAATACCAATCAGCAAATGCATTCCTACATATAAAATAATCAATACAAAACTAAATTGAACTTGATTATTTATTGGAATAAATAACCAGTCTTTAGCAATATAGTTTAAAAGATCATCTATGCTTTTCCACAGAGTATTTCCATAGATCAGTGTTAATACCAAAACTCTTTGAAATCCGTTAAGTAATGAAATAACAATTCCAAATATTAAGGACGAGATTAAAGTGAATCTTTTAGAAAAGAATAATAACTCTCCGATTAATCCCTGAAGCAAAACTGAAAGATAAGCAGTTGCAGGGCTGTGTGGACTAATAGCAGCTTTAATAAAAATCACAACAAAAGTAGATTTTATTATCTGTCCGCGCTTATCAGAAAATTTTGCAATCATTCCGATGAGAATTATAGCAGCGCTTGATATAATCATGCCGCGGAAAGGCAATTTTAATGCGTGGAGCAATCCGCCCAATGTTGATTCGCTTAATGCCCAAAGTGCTGTAATCTTTCCTGCTTTTGATAAAGAAAGGAATGATTCCTTATAAAGATTTTCTGATTGGGATTGGATTTTAACTTCAGTCAATTTTATTCTAATCGGTCATGTTATTGAATTCTTGTTCAGTAAAATACTTCATAGCTTGAGTGAATAAAATATTTTCCTCTCTAAAGATATGCAATTTCATTGTTTCAATAATTGCCATTCCCTGATTAAATACTGACTGATAAGTAATTTCTCTTGACCGCTGATCCGGAAGCCTGGCTGCCAAACCGAGAAAATTAAAAACAATAGCTGCAACCTGTGCAACTTTTATGTGTTCATCTTCCATTATATTAATTCCGGTAATAGATGAATCGGCAGAGTTGTGTTCTCCTTTCTCAATCAGTTTTTTATGCAGAAGCGGAAATAATTTTTTTTCTTCTTTTGAGTTATGAATCGGAACTTTCTCATCAAAAAAAGTAAAAAATTGTTTTAATCCCTTGTTAATCTCGTCATTAAAAACCCAGTTGTTGTTTTTCCATTTGAATAATGCTTCTTCAAACTTGATCAGAACTTCAGTAAATGCTTTATGTTCATCCATTAATTTCTGGATAAAAGGATGCATATTTTCATAAGGAACAGATTCAATATTTTGTGGATCGTAAGCATCGGGCGGATCCATTGGTGAAAGCTCTTCACTGCCGGTGTCTTTTTCTACAAAGCGTTTAATTGGGTCATTGTTTTTTAATTTATCTGAGTCCATAATAATTATTTAGCCTATATTTCTGAAATAATATGTTTTAATATAACTATTAAACTCATTAAAGTGAGTATCCTGAAAGCACACATATTACCACTCACTTATAAATAACAAAGGATTTTTTATCAGCCGCCCGTATAAGAAAAAAGTTTAATCCGCTAAATTATTGTAATTGTAGTGTAGAACATTTTCTTTTTCTTTCTCTGTACCTTTTTCTCTTTTGGGAACCATCCTAAGAAAATCACCATACTTCATCGGTTCTTCCAGTCTGCAGGACCAAACAAGTTTTTCTTTTCCATCTTTGTCCTTCCAATAAGTAATATCAGGACATCCATCACACATACTCTGATCTCCATTGGGCATTAAATCCGGAGGCTGAATAATTAAAATTGACTGCAGATGTGCTCTTTTAAATAATCTCAATGGATTTACCACCAGATATTTCAGATAATTTTTTAATGCTTTTCTGACTCCTTTATCAAAAACAGAGAGAAGAAACATTGTTGATCTGCCCATTCGTAATGTTTTTGGAGAAGCATAACTCAGATATTTATCAAACATAAAATGATAGGATATCATTACCAGTTCCATAAACTTCTTACCAGTGTATCCAAAAATTTTATCCTTCGTCCCGATTCTTTCAGAAAGCAGCCACTTATAATCATCAGCTTTGTGAGTGCCGTTAAGAAATGCAGATGGTGTAAATTCAGGAAATTTTTCCCGGATCTTTTCTATAATCATCGGTGATTTCAAATCTACAACTTCTTCCTGATCTGAATGATAATGAATATCCGTCCAGATGATCTTGCTGTCACCAACGTAAAAATTAAACGGAGTGTTTGGAGTTATATATCGGAATAAAATAAAAACCATCGTATCAACTATATCAATATGTTTCTGTGCCCAGGCAACGAGTTCGGGAACGTATTGAAGCGTATCTCCATAAACTGTTGAATTAAATGAGCAAGCTATTCCTCCTTCAGCAGCAAGCATATCTGCATAATAAAAACGAAGTTCGTTAAGCTCAACTTCATTTTTGTTACGCCATTTTTCTTCTCTACCTCTTCCTTGCTTTGAATCTATGTGGAATGTAAAGCCAAATACTCCGGCTTTCTTAAGCTCGTGAAGTAGTTCTTTTGTAAGAGCTATTCCATTAGTATTAATAATCGGTTTTAATCCTCTTGATTTTATTTCCTTTACCAGTTCAATAATATGCGGATATACTAGAGGATCACCGCCAGCTATAGAGATACAATCTGATTTTCTTTGTGACTGGAAAAAATCAAGTTCGTGGTTAATCTGTTCAATGGATTTATGTGAATCTTTGATATTCTTCCTGTAACATCCGTAACAACTAAGGTTACATTGCGATGTTGGCTCGAGCCATGTTATGCCGTTATCTGGCATTGTCCAGGGCATTCTATAGAGTGATTCAATTGGGAAATATGGCTTTTCCATTTTTGTTGCTCCTATTTATTAACAAAATTTTTTAAATAATTATTTTGATTTTAAACTTTCTTTATAAAGTACTCTTCGTTTCATTACCAAAGCATTGATGCACAAATTAGTATCAATATTCCAAGTATTAAATTCGTTGTTGCAAGTAACTCTAATCTTTTTTTGAATAATAAGAATTTTTCCCTGGGCTTTTCACCGGGATTTGGCATATTTTTTCGTAATCCCGGAACAACTATTCCGCCGATTACAATTCCAACCAAAACAACACCGAGGATAAAAATATGTTTTATAAGAAGAACGATACCAAATTGAGTTGAAATATTCAATAACATTTCACCAGGAGTTTTTAGGAAGCCAGTTATAATGAGAATTATTATTGCAACCCAGGCAATTATAGAAAATCTTTTAGCAGCTATGCCCTGTAGTTTACCGCTTTCACCAGGATCTATTTTGGATACTGATGGCAATAAAATAAAATGAGTGTATATCATACCGCCGATCCATACTGATGTACCGAGCAGATGAAAAAAATTAATTGTTTGGTCAGCCATATTTTATTCCTTATATTTTTTAATAATGAATGTTTATTAAAGACTTAACCAAGATATTCTATCGATGCTGCAGTATTGTTTTACTGCTCTTCCCTTTATAAATAAAGTGGAGATAAATTTGCTTTCATTAAAATTTCAATATTACATCTACAAATTATGGTTTTGATTATTGATTGCTAAAATATTCTCATTTGAACCCTTTCTGTCTTTTTAAACAATTCTACTTCTTGTTTTTCATTCTGCAAAAATTTTACATTTACTTTGAATTAATAAATTACTGCTATTACACTAATGGAATTAAATATATTTATAGAAATTTAAATCGCGGGTCTTTTTTTATGAATATTTATTGCCTCTGAGACAGGAGAAGATTAAGATAAGTGTAGCTTTGTGATTTTTTTTCTCATAGGATTTACCAACTTATAACCGCGAATCTCTGACACACTCATTCGCTTATATAGTAAACTTATCAGTCATTGCCCATATTTCATAATAAAATTTAGAAAATTTCAATTGAAGAACAAAATAATTTTTTTTTTTTGCAATATTCTTTTTTAGAATTTGGAACATTCCTTTTTTATTCACTAATTTTCACTTAACTATGAGTAACAAAACTAATACTCCACACAGTGGAAACTCTTTAATCCGATTAAGAGAGATTATAAAAAATCTTCCGTCTGCATATTTCGCGATGGTTATGTCCACGGGTATTATTTCTATTTCCTGCTATCTACTTAAAATTAATTGGATAGCATATCTGCTCTTCTGGCTGAATTTATGGTTTTACATTTCGCTTGTGCTTTTAACTCTTTTAAGACTTCTATTTTATCACAAAGAATTCTTAAAGGATATGATTGATCATCAGAAAGGACCGGGTTTTTTTACCATTGTTGCTGGTTCATGCATTCTTGGCAGTCAGTTTATAATTATTTATGATAATCATTCAGCATCATTTATTCTTTGGATAATCGGACTTGCTGCCTGGATTATTTTAAACTATTCAATCTTTACTGGATTTACTGTAAAAGAAAATAAACCGCCATTAGACGAAGGAATTACCGGTGCATGGCTTCTGGCAGTTGTCGCAACACAATCTATTGCAGTACTTAGCACATTACTTGCAACTAATCTGTCGCAACCATTTAAATTACAAATGAATTTTTTAGCTCTTTGTATGTGGCTTTGGGGCGGCATGCTTTATATCTGGATGATATCGCTTATCTTTTATCGTTATACTTTTTTTAAATTTGTTCCGGGAGACCTTTCGCCACCTTATTGGATAAACATGGGTGCAATGGCAATATCTACTCTTGCGGGTTCACTCTTAATTTTAGAAACTGATAATGCTCCTTTTGTGCAATCCCTGCTACCATTTATAAAAGGATTTACAATTTTTTATTGGGTTACAGGTACATGGTGGATACCAATGCTTTTCATACTCGCTATTTGGAGACATATCTATAAAAGGTTTCCTCTTAAATATGATCCTTTATATTGGGGAGCTGTCTTCCCTCTTGGGATGTACACTGCCTGCACATTCCGTATGGCTTATGCATTAAATATTCATTTCTTGGATAAAGTGCCTGAGTATTTTATTTACATAGCTCTTATAGCATGGTTAGCAGCGTTTGCCGGATTTGTTAAATCAGTTTTAATTCAATTTAAATGGCTGATCAGCAAAAGTGCGGTTTAGACAATCAAATTTTTAATACCAGATTTATCTTCTTCACAATTGTAATTATCTCAGAAGTGTGAAGATTTTTCTATTAAATTTTTAATAAGATTCCTATTTAATCCGCAAATGACAAGAATTATTTTCTTACAATTAATTTACTCCAGACCCTCAACCACTTTTGGGTCCAAAGTTTTTGTTACAGATTTATGTAACCATGTTAAACAGATAGCTGCAAGAATCAGCATCATAAACCAGCTTGAAGTCCAAACTCCTGAAAAACTAAGCACATATCCAAAAATTATCGGTGCTATAAATCCTCCTAAACCGCCGAGCACACCCACCATTCCGCCTACTACTCCAACTTCATTAGGAAAATATTCCGGAATAAATTTATAAACTGCACCCATACCAAGCCCCCAGACAATACCAATTAAGAACACAAATCCAGAAAATATCCAGACATTAGCCTGAAAGAAAATCCTCGTAACACCTTTGGCAAGCAGCTCTCGTTTCTGAACCTGATCACCTACTTTAACCGCCGGCTCGTTCCAGGATTCTATTTTAGGCAATACAAGAGTTTCATCAGATTCGGGATTAAAATCAGAAGACTTTTTTATCAATGGATATTTATGGTCATCAAGAATTATTTCATTTTCATTCACTTCAGTAATTACTCCGCTTTGATCAGCCATAATACCTGAACCGGGTGAGTAAATCTCCATCTTAGGAAATATCAACAGAAATGATAAAACAATTGATACGCTGAACACGTTAAACAATACTCTTTGCGGACCGAATTTATCTGCAAGCCATCCACCTAAAGCACGTACAATCCCTGAAGGTAAGCTAAATGCAGAAGTTAGAAGTCCTGCTGTAATAAGCGACATATAATATGCATTCACATAATAAGGAATCAACCATTGAGAAAAAGCAACAAAGCATCCGAATACCAGAAAATAATACAAGCCAAAACGCCAAACCTGCACTTGTTTTAAAGGCTTGGTAAGCTCTTTAAATGATTTCTTCTTTTCAGGAACTCTTTTGTTTGAAAACAGAAAGAAGACTATCCCCATAATCAGCAGAACAGCTGCATAGATTTGAGGCAGATATCTCCAACTTTCAATATTCACTCCATTGTCAGTTAACATATTTAATAATCTGGGTGCGAATATCGCTGTTAAAGCAGTACCGATAGTTCCAACACCAAAAATACCAAGTGCAGTTCCTTGCTGTTTTTTGGGAAACCAAAGTGATACATAAGCAACTCCGCAGGCAAAACTTGAACCAATTATCCCAAAACAAAAACTTAATACTGCAAAGATTAAATAATCATTAGCAAATGAAAGCAGATACATCGGTACAGAACAAAGAACAAGCAGTAAAGTAAAAACAATCTTTCCGCCGAATTTATCAGTTAGAATACCAATCGGAAATCTGAAAACTGCACCCGATAAAACCGGAATACCGAGCAGCCAACCAACTTCTACGCTGCTCCACTTAAATACATTATTATCAACAAGAAATGCTACCAGTATTCCATTAATTGTCCAGGCAGAAAATGAGAGCATAAATGCAAGAGTATTAAGAAATAAAATTTTGTAAGACCTGAAGTCGGCTTTTTCTATATTCATAACACTAATCTCACCCTGTAACTATAAAAGAATAGTTAATTAATTATTTTTAGATTTTGTTACCGACCATATAGAGCGTGGATTCCGAATTTTTTTTCTATTCCAATTCCATATAACTTTTTGATACGGTCTCCATAAATAACTTAGCGGAAAGACAAGAAAATGGACTAATCTTGAAAATGGAATAAGCAGCACAATTAAAAAGGCTGTTGCTATGTGCAACTGTATTACAAGCGGCAAATTAATAATAGGATCAATTTGGGGATTAAGAGTAAAAATTGATATTAAATATGGTGATAGTACAGAAGCAAACCACGAAGAGCCCCAGCGATAACCGTATGCAATCCATAAACCTAAAAATATTTCTGCAATTAACAATATCTCTATTATCATATCCATTTTGTTTGTAACCATCTTGATTCTTGGATTGGTTTTTCTCCTGATAAAAAGATGAATTATTCCAACGAATGTTGTAATACCAAAAACAAATGCTGTAATTTCAAGAATTATTAATCTTACAGGATGGCTGTTCCACAATAGCACTTCCCTTGGAAACAGAAATGCAGTCAAATGCCCGAAGAACAGAAAAACAATTCCATAGTGGAATGGAACAGAACCCCAGAAAAGCTTCCTGCCTTCAAGAAATTCGGACGATAAAGATGAATACTTAAACTTTTTACTTTTATACCTATAAATAGTACCTATCAAAAAAACAATAAGTGCTATATAAGGCAGTGCTATAAAGAGAAAATTATTTAGTAATGTCATAATATTTTCCTATTCAGGTAATTCCATTTCTTTGGCAAATTCAGTCTTAAAATTACTTCCATCGGCTGAGTTATTAACATCTCTGCCGAAATCTGTATTCAGAACTATCAATAATGCTTTTAGAATAGACTGATAAACTGTTCCGTATTTCTTTTCTTGCTGTATAATTGTTCTATGATGCTTTTGATAGACCTTATTCTTTTTATCTATATTAGTACTTTCAAACTCATCAATAATTTTGTTAAGCGCCGGTATAATAATTAATCCAACAAGATCATTTTTAAACTCATTATCATCGTGTTTACTTAATAGATTTAAAACATTTGGTAAATGATCAGCTAATTCTGTAGAACAATCATTGCCGGCCTTATTATGCTCCCTGTTTAAGTTCGCTAACAATTCACCTCTTTTATAATCATCACCGAACAAAGTATAACCAATATCAAGAGTTGATATAGCCTGCACATCAAAAGTACGCGTAAATATTTCTTCCCATTTCCAGATAGATATTGATTTTGCAAATTCAAAAAACTCAGCCATCATTTCAGAAGCACCAGGATAATCATTGTCCAATAAATTCTGCATTTGATTAACTGTCTTTCGAACTTCTTCATCCGGATAAGTTAATGCTGAGGCAAATTGTTTATAAATTTCTGATTTAAAACTCATTCATTAGTCCGGGTTTATATTTATTACAAAATCATCAAGCATATTAAAATTGTTTACCTATTAATAACTTACTTTGATTAATTATACATCTTAAAACAATCACACTCCTCTAACTGGTCTTTCTTTAAATCCAAATCCGGTTGAACCTTTTTCGTCAGCAGTACTTTCCAGCATTTCAATTGCTTGTTCACGATGAGCTGGCGGTATAACGAATCTTTCATCAAATTTTGCAAGTGATGTCAAAGCATAAATTGCATCTGCCTGTTCAGGGCTTAATCCTGTATCTGTTAAAGCAGAATTAACTTTTTCAGCGGATAGATCACCAACCGTTACACTTCTTCTGTGTATTCTAACAGCCATCATCTTTTTAAGAACAGGACTTATTTTAGAGGTATCACCGGCACCAAAAAGATTTGCCATATACTGCAATGGAAATCTTGCTTTTTCAATAGTTCCCCAAAGTTCTTCGGTACTTGTATCATACAACCAGTTATCATCCCATCTTTTTGCAATCGGATTCAGTTTATCGTTTTGTGCTCCATTCTTTGATTCGCTTAAAGATGCCATAACAGGCAACAATGGCGGAACATAAAATAGCATTGGTAAAGTTCTGAATTCAGGATGCAGCGGCAGTGCAAGTCCCCATTCTTTTACAAATTTATAAACGGGTGAATTCTGTGCTGCATGTAAGGTTGAATCAGCAATGCCATTAGCTTTTGCTGCAGCAATAACTTTTTCATCAAACGGATTAAGAATAATATCAAGCTGCTTTTCGATCAGATTATTATCATTAGCAGAAGCTGCTTCATGAATACGATCAGCATCATAAAGCATTACACCTAAGTATCTGATTCTTCCAACACAAGAGTGCATACAGGCTGGAGTTAATCCTGCTTCAAGCCTGGGATAACATAAAATACATTTCTCCGACTTTCCTGTGTGCCAGTTATAATATGATTTTTTATATGGACAAGCAGTAACACACATTCTCCAGGCACGGCAAACATTCTGATTAATCAGAACGACGCCGTCTTCGCCTCTTTTATAAATTGCACCAGATGGACAAGAAGCAACACAAGCAGGGTTAAGACAATGATTACAGATTCGCGGTAAATAAAACATTGCCATTTTTTCAAGCTGAAACATCGCTTCCTGTTCAGCAGGAGAAAGATTTTCCAGATTAGGATCATTTCTTGCATAGTCAGGTGTCCCGCTCAGATCATCATCCCAGTTAGGTCCTGCCTTTATATCAATTGGTTTTCCGGTAATCAGAGAAATTGGTCTTGCAACAGGTTGATCATCCTGCTCAGGTGATTCGATCAGGTCCAGATATTTATAAGTCCATGGCTCATAGTAATCATCAATTACCGGCAGGTACGGATTATGAAAAATATTTGCCAGTCCTTTAAACTTTCCGGATCCTTTTAAGGAAATGCTTCCGTTATTTTTCTCCCAGCCTCCTCTATAGATTGTCTGATCTTCCCACTTAGAAGGATAACCTGTACCTGGTTTTGTTTCAACATTGTTCCACCACATATATTCAGCACCTTTACGATCAGTCCAGATATTTTTACATGCAATTGAACAAGTATGACAGCCGATGCACTTGTCTAAATGAAACACCATTGATATTTGTGATCTTACATCCATAATATTTTAATTATTATTTATTAATGATTATTGTTTTTCTATCTGATTTTTCAATTTCTTTTATCCTGTTTTTTCAGGATAATAAATCATCACTTTCTATAGATAAATTAAAAATTAACTTTGTCCATCTTTTTAACAACAACGTGCGTATCTCTGTTCGGTGCCGATGGTCCCCAATAATTAAAATGATACGAAAACTGAGCATATCCGCCAGCCAGCAGATTAGGTTTCAAATGAATCCTTGTTATACTGTTATTCATACCGGCTCTTTTATTTCCACGAACTTGTGATTTCGGAATTGATATTGTTCTTTCTACGGTATGATAAACGATGCAAACACCTTTTGGTATTCTTGTGCTGACAACAGCTCTGGTGCAATAAACCCCGTGATCGTTATAAACTTCAACCCAGTCATTATCATTTATTGAAAGTTCCTTAGCATCTTCTTCATTAAGCCAGCATGGCTCCATACCTCTCGAAAGAGTAAGCATTCTTATATTATCCATATACGTTGAATGAATATGCCATTTACCATGCGGTGTTAAACAGTTAAGCACTTTAGCTTCACCGAATTTTAAAGTTTCTTTTAAATCACCATAAGCCTGATACCTTGGAGAAGGTTTATATGTAGGCAGATTTTCACCAAAGCTAAGATACATATCATGATCAAGATAAAAATGCTGTCTTCCGGTTAATGTACGCCATGGAACCAGACGCTCTACGTTATATGTATATGCTGAATAGGCTCTACCATCATTCATTAAACCTGACCAAACCGGCGAGTTGTGATATCTTCTTGGTTGTGCTTGTAAGTCTTTAAAATTTATTCTGACATTTTTATTGCCTTCTGCCAGATCAGCAAGCACAAGTCCTGTTTTTGTTTCCATGTATTTATAAGCTCTGTATGCTAACTCGCCATTAGTAAGAGATGATAGATAAAGAACGGCATTAACAGCAGAAACATCTTCTTTAATTGATGGATAGGTTTTGCCGTCGAATTTTTCAACCGGAAAATGATAAGAGTCTATCATATCATCATAGAAGTCATCGCACTTATAATGATTACCATGAGCGCCCAAACCTTTGCTTTTTATATTGGGTCCCAGCGAGATATACTTATCATAAATTTTGGTAAAGTCTCTTTGAAGCACTGTAATTTTCTGTGTTGTCTTCCCTGCGATAACATCGCATTCGCCTAAATACCAATCCTTCATAGAAGGCTGAGTAATTTCATCCGGTGAATCGTGGGAAAGAGGACTTGTAACTACATCAACTTGAGTTTGCTTTAAATGTTTTTTAGCTGTTTGACTGGTTGCCCATGCAATATTTCTAAAAATATCCCAGTCAGTTTTTGCTTCCCATACCGGAGGGATAGCAGCAGATAAAGGATGTATAAAAGAATGCATATCAGTACTATTTAAATCATCCTTTTCGTACCAGGAGGCTGCAGGTAAAACAATATCAGAATAAAGTGCGGATGAATCCATTCTGAAATTTAAATCAACAACTAAATCCATTTTACCAACCGGCGCTATATCATGCCACTTTACCTCTTCGGTTTTATCTTCACTGTCTTTTGCAATAATATTTGTGTGAGTTCCAAGATAATGATTAAGGGCATATTCGTGTCCTTTCATACTTCCGGCTATTGCGTTACCACGCCAGATAAACCACACTCTAGGAAAGTTTGTATCCTGATCGGGATTTGCAATTGAAAATTCAATTTCTTTATTCTTGATTTTTTCTAAAACAATTTTCTTCAATTCATCCGGATCATTTGAATTACATTCTTTAGAAAGTTCAAGACTATTTTTATTAAACTGCGGATAAAACGGCATCCATCCCATCCTAACTGATTTGAATATCATATCAGCCATGTGTTTATTTGCCAATTCATTATCCGGCACAGCATTATATTTTGAAGTCTTTCCGTCATATCTGTACTGACAAGTATTTATATAATGCCACAAAGGAGTTTGTTGTAATCGTACTGCATCAACCCAATCTCTTGCAAATGCAATATTTGACCAGGAATCCTGCGGTGCTAACTTTTCCTGCCCAACATAATGATTTAAGCCGCCGCCGTTTTTCCCAACACATCCGCACATCATAAGAGCCATTGCACCAGCACGATAAATAAGATTTTGATGGAACCAATGATTAACACCGGCGCCGATGATAATCATACATTTACCCTCAGTGTTGATTGCAGTTTGAGCCCACTCTCTTGCAAAGCTTACTACTGCTTTTGAATCAGCTCCCGTAAAAACTTCCTGCCATGCCGGAGTATAAGAAGAGTCTTTATCAGAATAATCTTTTGGATAATCACCGCCTAATCCTCTGTCAACTCCATACTGTGCCATTATCAAATCATAAACAGTTGTAACAGGTATTTTCTTACCATCGCTTGTTTCAATAAGTTTTACAGGCACACCTCGTAAACGTTTAGTATTTAAACCGAACTCCGTAAACTCTACCTGCAAAATTTTATCATTAGATTCAGTAAGACTTAACACAGGATCGTATTCTTTATTATCGGTTTCATTTTCATATTTAAGATTCCAGTTGCCTTGTTTTGAATCCCATCTGTGACCGATAGTACCTTTTGGTACTACAAGCTTACCGGATTTGGAATCAATATTTAAGAATTTCCAGTCTCCGTTATTAATATCTTTAAATTCAGATATTCTGTTTGCTCGAACAAGTCTGCCCGGCTTAAAATTACCATTATTATCTTCAAGCTCAACAAGGAAAGGAGAATCAGTATATTTTTTTACATAATCTATAAAGTAAGGTGATTTTTTCTCGTGATGATATTCTTTAAGAACAACATGTGTAACCGCCATCCAAAATGCACCGTCACTGCCGGCATGAAGAGGAAACCATTGATCAGAAAATTTTGCTACCTGACTAAAGTCCGGCGAAAAAACAATTGTCTTTGTTCCATTGTGTCTGCTTTCAGCAAAGAAATGCACATCTGGTGTTCTTGTCATATTAAGGTTTGCACCCATTACAGCAATCATTTTAGAGTTATACCAATCTGCACTTTCACAAACATCGGTCTGCTCTCCCCATATTTCGGGAAATGCATTCGGAAGGTCACAATACCAATCATAAAAACTAAGATTAACACCACCGAACAATTGAAGAAACCTGCTGCCAGCAGCATAACTAAGCATAGACATTGCAGGAATGGGTGAAAAACCAATAACTCTATCCGGACCATATTTTTTAGCAGTATAGATATTAGCCGCAGCAATTATCTCAAGCACTTCATCCCAGGTAGCTCTTCTAAATCCGCCTTTACCTCGGGCTGTCTGATAAGCTTTTCTTTTTTCCTTATTGTTCTGAAGATTTTCCCAAGCAGTTAATGCATCACCGGTTTTTAGTTTTTCTTCTCTAAAGGCATCTATTAAAGCACCTCGGATAAGCGGATATTTAATTCTCAGCGGGCTGTATAAATACCACGAAAAAGAAATTCCTCTCTGACATCCGCGGGGCTCATAAGGCGGCAGTGAACCTTCTAATTGAGGATAATCAAGCTGCTGTGTTTCCCATACAACTATTCCATCTTTAACATGAACCTGCCATGAACAGCCGCCGGTGCAATTTACACCGTGTGTACTTCTTACAATACGATCGTGCTGAAAACGGTTTCTGTAAAACTCTTCCCACTTACGGGTTTGAGGTGATATTAAATCCTTAATCCAACTCATAGAAAATTTCTCACTGTTAGATAAATATTAAATTGATTTTAACTGTCTTTTAAAAATTGAGTCATTGACGCTTTTTCTTTTTCGTTTCCACCAGATAACTCCGTAAACACCGAACAGAATAACTCCGCCAATAATTCCTGCATATAAAAATATCTGTTGAGGGGTTGCGGGTTCCTGCAATGAAACAACGAAATCAGCATTCTTTAAAAAAGCAGTAAGATAAAATGATTCATCTGCTGTAACCAGATGATTTGAATATGCTGCTTTCATAACCGGGAAAGGCGGATTTGAAATGATGGAATGAACTCCATTTACTCCAAGACGTGTAACAACATTAGTTAGATCGAGTGCTAAAAGCCCGCCGCTCACTACTTCGTCATTAACAACATTATGACAGGAAATACAAGCAGGTCCGCCGTTAGTTAATCTCTGCTCGCCCGAAAATATTTTTCTGCCGGTAGTAAATTCATTATCACGCGCCTGTTCAAGCGTTAATCCTGAGCTTAATACGATCGGCTGAATTTCAGTTACAACTGCACCAGTTGATTGCTGTTTGATATAACTTAAAACATCTTTTATCTCTGCATCAGATAAATTCTGATCCGGCATTATTGACTTATTAAATTCATTAAAAATAGCAACAGCATCAGCATCACCGCTGTTAACCATACTTTGAGATGATCTGATAAATTTTATAAGCCAGCTTTCAGGTCTTAAATCCTGTATATTTATTAAATCAGGTCCAACCAGCTTTCCTTTACCTATGGTATGACAAGCTTGACAAATACCTTTAAATGTCGTCTCACCAGGCGATTGCGGATATAAAAATGATGATAGATTGAATGTTAGTAAAAATAAAACTGTAAAGGTGAGTAACTTTCCATTGTAGTTTCTAAAAGAAGTATAAAACATCTTTCACCTTTCAAATGCAAATGATTATTAAACTTTTGTTAATTAGGACACTATAATATCTGCTCCGTACTAAAAACCTGTTCTAAGGTTGAGCATAGATAATTATTATAAATATAAATTGCAAATAATGAGCTTCTAAAAATCTATTTTTATTTCTCTTCTTTTCTTGAAGAAAATTTGGAAATATTATTTATTATCCGAAAAGAGGTATAACAAAAGATAAACTGCCTTTAATTCTTATATTTATTATAAATCCGGTTATAAATAATAATCCCTGATTTCAAACTATTATCAGGATTCTCTGTCAGTTTGAGAGAAGCAGAATTACTCTGATAAATCTTTTATTTCTTAACCAATATTTTTTAGTTTTGCAAAAACAATCGTACAATTTTGAAAGACACTGCCACATGAAAACCAATCTGACCATACTGCTTTTTTCTATTCTGTTATTTTCTCTTTTTATTCCATCACAAAGTACAGCCTGCACTTCGATAATCGTTACGAAGAGCGTTTCAAAAACCGGCTCACCGATTATTACTTATTCGTGTGATGGAGAGTTTCATCCGATCCTAAGCTTATTCCCTGCATCTGATCATAAACCGGGTGAAATGCTTGAGCTTTCAAACTGGTACGGTCAAAAATACAGCATCAGACAAGTCGAACATACATACAGGGTTGTTGGTTTGATGAATGAATATCAGGTTGCAATTGGTGAATCAACCTGGGACGGAAGACCTGAGCTGGAAAATACAAAAGGATCTTTTGATTATTATACTTTGATGCTTATTGCATTACAACGCTCTAAGACAGCACGCGAAGCAATTAATGTAATGACTTCGCTTGTTGAAGAATATGGTTATGCAAGCACAGGTGAATCTTTTTCTATTGCAGATAAAGAAGAAGCTTGGATAATGGAGATGATTGGACCCGGTGAAGGCGGTAAAGGTGCAATATGGGTTGCGATAAGAATTCCAGATGGATATGTTTCTGCACATGCAAATATGTCCCGCATACATGAATTTCCACTTAACGATCCTGAAAATTGCATCTATTCAAAAAATGTAATTTCATTTGCAACCGAAAAGGGTTACTTCGATCCTTCAAAAGGAAAGCCGTTTAGTTTTTCAGATGCTTATAATCCTCCGACAGAAGAGCAGGTGCGTTATTCTGCAAGAAGGGTTTGGAGTATTTTCAGAAGAGTTTCACCTTCACTAAACCTAAGTCCAGCATACAGTTCGTTTGAAGAAAATGCATTGCCTTATCCTCTTTACATCAAAGCTGATAATAAACTTGACGTTAAGGATGTAATTGAATTGCACAGAGATCATTATGAAGGAACTGAATTTGATATGACACAGGACTTAGCTGCCGGTCCTTTTAATGCACCTGATAAATGGCGTCCGATGAAATGGGAAGTTGATGGAAATAAATATGCATGGGAAAGACCAATTGCTACTCAGCAGGCAGCTTTTGTTTTTGTTGCAGAACCACGCACTGATCTGCCGGATGAAATTGGCGGAATATATTGGTATGGGTTAGATAATCCTTATACTAATTTCTTCGCGCCGTTCTATACTTCCATAACTTCTTTACCAAAATCTTATACTGTTGGTAAGTTAAGTAAATTTACGCGCGAGTCTGCCTGGTGGGCTTTTAATTTTGTTGCTAATTATGCAAATCTTAGATGGAGCTATATGATCCAGGATATTCAAAAAGTTCAGGATGAAATTGAAAATGATTTCTTCGGCAAACAATCAGAAGTTGAAGCTGAAGCTAAAAAGTTATTAACGGAAAATCCTGCAGAGGTGGAGAAATACCTTACTAAATATTGTGTTGAAAGTGCTGAAACCGGAATTCAGAAGTGGTGGGACCTTGGCGATTTTCTAATAACAAAATACAATGATGGCTATATAAAAAATGATAAAGGACGACCGCAGGAAATTGGTTATCCAGAGTCCTGGCTGAAGACAATTCCGAAAGAGAAGTTAGAAAAATACAGATTGCGACAAGAACGCGACGGCGTAGGTGAGTTGTAGCTTGAGTGAAGAAATTAGATTTGGTGATTAATGGTATTAATACATTAAGCAACTTTGAAAAAATATTTGCTCCAAACCTATCACTTGGGAAAAGTCCAGATAAAAAGATTATCTGAAAGTTAGTCGTAATACATTAAAGCAGCAAAAAAATAAAATAAGTGTTGATACTGATGAATTTATCTCACTGTTTCTATTAATCAACAGCTGAGTGAGAAATTACATTTAGTATTTAAAAGCAATTATGCGTGGAGAAACTTCTCCTTAAAATTGCCAACCGTTTCATTGCTCAGCATATTATAGGTTTGGTTTAATATATTACTCCATTCATCCTGAAGAAAACACTTTTTATATTTCCTGCAGTTATTAAATCCGAGAATACAGCTTTTAAAAATATCCAATCCATCAACTGCTTTTATAATATCAATCAGCTTTATTTCATCTGCATTGACTGCAAGTTTAAAACCGCCGTCTCTTCCCTTGCGCGAAAAAACCATTCCTTTATCGGTCAGGTCTTGTAAAATTTTGGATATAAATTCTTTTGGTATGTTCAGCTCTTCAGATATTTCTTTTGCTGAGTATAATTTATTGTTCTCTTTAGTGGCTAAATAAATAACCGCCTGTAATCCATACTCGCATTTTTTAGAAAAGAATGATGCCATTGAATAACTCAGTTAAAAATCTTTTTTATTAAAGCTTCGCAATCCAAAAAGAAACGGGATAATAAACCATAAAACCATCAAACCGGCTGATACCAGAACGCCCATCGAGGTACCGAAAAATTTATTGAACAAAGCACCTGTATATCCCATCAAAGCAGAAATATTAAAATCAAGTATGAAAAATATTCTTGCCAGGTCAATCGGATTTATTAAGCTGATCCCAAGAATAATATTTTCAATAGGATAGTCTCTGAAAAAATAAGTAATGAATAAAATCAATCCATCGTAAATTACTGCAAGCATCAGCCAGATAAGAATTGAAGCTCCTAAACCTTTTGCTTTATCAGAAAACTTTATTGCAGTTAAAAACGCAATTGATGTAAATATAAGTGTAAGAGCAAAGCCGTTTATCGTAAGGATTAAAACAGGCGCAATGCCTTCAGTGTTTGCACCGGTAAAAATAAATCCGATAAATATTCCGGCTACAAAGCTTAAAGCAAGCGGAACAGCATTGCCAAGATATAATCCAAAATAAAGCGATCTTCTGTCAAGAGGCTGACAAAGAACCATTTGTATATAATCATTCGAGTTATAAACATACATCGTTCCGAAAATTATACTTACTAATGGAATAACTATCAGTACAATATTCATCAGACTTAATACTGCTTTGCCTGTTTCATCTTCAAAGTTGAACATTAAAAAAGACAGAATTAAAAAGAAAGAAAAGTAAAATATTATCCATTTACTTCTCAGTGAATTGCTAAACTCAAACTTTATGATTTTTAAAATCAGTCCCATTTAAAATCCTTATTCATCATAGCTGCAATTGCATTTTCAAGTTTAGTTTCTCCGCTTAATCCGACAAGGTTTTTAAGTGAACCATCAAAAACAATTTTACCTTCAATCAGGAAAATTATGTTATCTGACAGCTCTTCAATTTCAGCCATAATATGCGAAGTAAGAATTACAGTTTTTCCTGCATCTCTTTGTTCTATTATTTTTCTTTTAAGATTTGCAGATGCAACAGGATCAAGCCCGGCAGTAGGTTCATCAAGAATAATTATTTTCGGATTAAACATTAAAGCAATACAAGCACTTACCTTTTGCTTATTGCCGCCGGAAAGATTTCTGATTTTTTTATTTAGTTCAGTCTGTAGATTTAATATGTTTATTAACTCCGCATTACCGTTCATCTGCTGCATTCTTAAATCACTGATCATACTGAATACTTCATTAACAGTAAGGTTATCAGGGAAGCTTGCAGCCTGAGGCATATATCCAATATCTTTTCTGTAAAGATGTTCTTTAATAACAGATTTATTGTTTAAAAGAATTTCTCCCTTATCAGGCTGTACTAGACCAAGAATTGATTTAATGATTGTTGTTTTACCTGAGCCGTTTGGACCAACAATAGCAGTTATTTTACCAGGTTCAATTTTTAAGGATATATTTTTTAAAACCTGATATTTGCCAAAAGTCTTTTCTATGTTTTTCAGCTCAATCAATTTAGTTTCCTCATCAAGGGCGATTGATCAACTAAAGTTTCAGGAGTTAATGAAGGAAAAACACTTTCTGCAATGTTCAGTAAATCAATAAACAAGCTGTTTAATAAGATCAATGATGGTTCATTTTGTTGTGCCATAATTGAATACAGCTTAACCGGTCTGTAAGGAACATCGCCAATGCCATCTTTATCAAGATCATAGCCGTCATATTTACTCCAGTAATTTGCATTAAACTGGTTAAAATTTTGTCTGCTGTTTGTTGACAGATCAAATGTATTTGCAATAAAATTGTTTGAACTGAAAATATTTTCCATCGAGTTTGCCATTAGTTTAATTGCCCAGCCGTTTTTTTCAAACTGATTATAAAAAAACTCGGAGCCATCACAGCCTTCGATAAATATTCCTGTAGTATTTTCAATAAAATAATTTTTCAGAATTTTACTTCGGGAAATATCCTTAAGCAGCAAGCCATAGGAAGCAGGTCCCCAATTATTATTGAACATATTTCCTTCCATATCAACATAACGGGAATACATTACGGCAACTCCGGCACTATTTTTTTCAAAATGATTTGTATAATATTTACAGCTGTCAGAAAACATAAAATGCAAACCATATCTTAAATTATTTACACCATAATTTTTACTGATGATTGTCTGCCTGACAAATTCAAGATAGATTCCATCGCGGTGCCCTTTTATTTTATTACCGGTTATCTGGCTGTCGCGGCAATACCATAAATGAATACCATTGCCGGATGAAGTTTCTTTTTTGCCATAAGCTTCAAAATAGTTGTTAAGCACTTTGCAGTTTCCGGATTTAGCCAGATAAACACCAAAGAAGTTTCCGAAGAATCTGCAGTCTGATACAATTCCGTTTTTTGTATTTTCAAATCTTACAGCAGCATTTTCTTTAAGATAACTAACACCGGCATTTTTAAATGTAATTCCGGAAATTGAAACATCATCTGCATGGACAGTAAATATTTCATATTGATTATCACCGTCTATAACAGGATTATTTTCACCAATAAACTTTAACGGCTTTGTAATTATAATGTTGCCTTCTTTGTAATAACCGGATTTGATTATTATCTCGTCGTAGGGTTTTGCAATTTCGATTGCTTTAGAGATAGAACTTACAGTAGTGTTTTTATCTACAATAATTTTATCAGCATAAATCGTAATTTGAATTGCCAGCAGAAAAAAAAATAAACGCGATATTCTTAAATGAATTTTCAATTACATTTCTCTTACAAGATCAGACAGATCTTCAAACTTCAATTGTGTACCGCCAAACTCCTGCAGAACCGGATTTAACTGTGCTTCATTTTCAACAGCTAATACATTCAGCCCCATCGGACTTCTCAAAGAATCATTCTTAAGATAGATAGCTGTTTCAGCATTAATAATATTTCCCGGGTCAGAATAATTACTTACCCAAAGAGAATGATAATCATCTTTTGTCATTTTCTGATTTTCTAAATAGCCAACGAGACATTCAATCGAATCAAAAAAATAAATTTTACCTTTAGCTGTAACCATCTCTGAACCGTAACGCTTATCCATAACAAGCATTTTGCAAAACTCACATTCATCTTCGCCATAGCTGATTGGTTTTGGTTCTTTACTGCATCCGACAAACAATATTGTTATCAGAACGAAAAAACTATATTTAAATTTATTTTGCATTTTTACTTTCTCTACTCAAATACAAAGCAGCAACATTTAAAAGAATCGAAATAAAAATTACAATAGCTGCAACAGATGGTAATGATGTTGCACTTATATTCAGTAATTGTTTGGAGCCGAATATTGGCGGCATATATGTCATTCCCGGCACTTTTATCGGTGCATTCGGGTTTAAATTATGTCCGTAATCATAAGCCCACATATAAAAATCATATATGCCGATTGCCCCGAGTATAACAAAAAGTATCAGCCAGATGTAGATTAGCTTTTTATTTTTCAGATAAGCATTTAACAAACCAAATAGAATCATAAAAATCATGATATAGGGCATAATTTCTAATTCCGGTATTGCATCCGGCTCAATTACTTTCATACCGATATAATGATTAAGTCCATTAATATTTTGCAGGTCGTTTGGTCTAAGCCCTGAAATTTCATTCAGCCAGATTCTTAAACCAAGTCCTTCAGGATACTGTGGTGCATCAAGATCAATCGTCCAGAGCGGAAAGAAAAAGGTAAGAATTAGTATTACTGCGCCAATGGCAATTAAAGCAGCCGATTTAGTTTTCATATTTTCCTCAAAAAAGAAGAGGAACTGTTTTTCCAGTTCCTCTTTAACAACTCATTATTTTCCTAAACTGTAAGATAGTTGGATATTTGAATTAGCCGGTGATACTCTTATGTATCCCTGCATTTCCTGATGTAATGCTGAACAGAAATCTGAACAGTAAAATGGAAATACACCAACTTTCTTCGGTTCCCATTTAATTGAAAGTGTTTGACCGGGCATTATCAACAACTCAGAATTATTCATTCCTTTCATTGCAAAACCATGCGGTATATCCCAATCCTGTTCAAGATTTGTAACGTGGAAGTAAACCACATCGCCAATCTTTATACCTTCGATATTATCCGGTGAAAAATGACTTCTTATTGCAGACATATAAATGTGAACTTCATTACCCTTTCTTTCAACACGGGTGTCTTTCTCAGATTTAACTGCATAAGGATTTCCGTTATCTTCAATCCTGTATATTTTCTGAGAGTTTTTCATAATAAGCTCTGCAGGAATAGCCTGTGCATAATGCGGCTCGCCGACAGTTGGGAAGTCAAGCAATAATTTCATTTTATCGCCGGTGATATCAATCAGTTGGGCTGATTGTGTAAGCTCCGGACCAGTTGGCAGATATCTATCCTTTGTAATTTTATTTAGAGCTATAACATATTTACCCCAGGGTTTCTTACTATCGCCGCCGGGAATACATAAATGCCCGATTGAATAATAAGTCGGGATTCTGTCAACAACTTCCCATGTACCTAATTTCCACTTAACAATTTCTGATGAAATAAATGATGAGGTGTAAGCATAACCGTTACCGTCAAATTCAGTATGCAATGGACCAAGCCCTGGATTTGAAACTTCGCCTGCAACAACAGCATCATATTTTAGAATAGGTATTCCATTGATTTCACCATCAAACTGTTTATCTTCGATAGCCTTTATCATTTTATCAAATGAATGAACGGGAATAACAGTAGCTAACTTGCCACCTGCAACGATATATTGACCGGTTGGATCAACATCCACTCCGTGAGGTGATTTTGGAGTAGGCAGATAATAAATCATTCCGGGACAGTCTTTCGGATCAAGAACTTTTACCTGTTTATTAAGCTGGCTGACTGCAGTATGGGTTTTTTCATCCACATAATTTCTATAATACTCTGCAGAAACAGTTTTAGCTTTACCTTCCTTAAGATATTGTTCAGCTTTTTTCCAATTGATAGCAGCAATAAAATCTTTATCATTTTTTGAAGCATTAATTTCCAACAGTGTATTTGCCTGCTCTGAATTATAACTTGTAAAGAAAGCCCAATCGTGTGAAGGACCTTTACCTGCATGAGCAAGATCGTAATTAAAACCGGGAACAATTATTTGAAATTCCAGATTCATGTTTTCCGTTTGCGGATCAAGCTTAATAAAACTAATAGTTCCCTTAAAATTTTCTTTATATGATGAAATTGACACATCACTTTGCGGGATCGGAACACTGAATCTTGTAGAAGCAACTATATATTCTGTATTCTCTGTTACAAAAGGCGAACCGTGATTACCTGCTGAATTTGGTATTTCAATTATCTCTTTCGTTTCAAATTCTTTCAGATCAATTCTTGCAACACGCGGAGTATTATTTCCGTTAATAAAAATAAATCTTCCATCAGGAACACCATCTGTCATTGAAAGCTCCGGATGATGAGAGTCATCCCATGGAATAAATCCATAAGTAGTGTTAAGCATTGCTTTTGTTTCTTCAGAATATCCGTAACCTGTTTCAGGATTCTGTGAGAAAACCGATATGGTTTTGAAATGTCTTCCTGAAGGAAGCCCATACACTCCCATTTGCCCGCTAAACCCTCCAGAAGTAAACAAATAAAACTCATCATAATTACCTGGGGCAACATAAACTCTTTCAGCTTCGTTACCTGATAATGAGCTTTTGGACTGATTACATCCTACATAAGCCAGGACAATCAGCAACATAGCTCCAAATGCACCAAATAGAAATTTTTTTGAAATGTTTTTCATAAGCGCTCCCTTTTATTAGTTTTATTTTTCTTCAGCTACTTTTCTAAAATAATCAAGTAATGCCTTAGCATCATCAATAGTAAGATTTTGATTCGGCATAGGCGTCATATATTCAGCAAGCAATTTCTTTGCTTCAGGGTGTCTATGAAGGTTTTCATCCGGATTTAACATATAGTTTATTATGTATTCCGGGGTTCTCCTTTTGATTATATCTCTTTGTGCAGGACCGACATATCGTTCATCTAATTTATGACACGCTGCACATTTTGTATCAAATATTTCCTGCCCTTTTTTTACAAGTAGCGGATCAATTGGTCCTAAGTCTAATTTTTTCTTAACCGGACCGATACCGTTTTCAAGTTCAAAGTCTGTAAGTCCGCTTGCATTTTCTTTTTTATCAGTATTAGAATTTTCCTTATTGGTGTTATCACCACAAGATATTAACGCAACTAATCCAAAAACCAGCAGCAAGGTAAATAATAATTTTCCTTTCGATGAAAGTAAGAACATAAATACTCCTTATAAGTTAATTTAAGATTTTTTCTATGATTGTAATTTAAGGAACGATTATACTTTTTATCAAAAAAATATAATCGGATTTTTTACTCCGATTAAATTAAAAAGTTATTTGAAATTTGTCAAATTTGCTTTATCAGGATTCACAAAATTTTCATTCAAAGAGATTTCTTTTAACGAATTAAAGATCAATTCACACTCTTTTTTATCCTTTTCTGTAATTCTATTGAAATAAATACAGATTACATTTGTTACTTTCTCCCCTTGAATAATCGGGATGCTTATAGAAGAATTCAATCCGGATTTGATCAATATATCATTTCTTAAGAAAGTACGTTCATTCAGTAAATCTTCAAACACTACTGGGAGCTTTTT
This sequence comes from Ignavibacterium sp., assembly GCA_032027145.1. Lineage (NCBI taxonomy): Bacteria > Pseudomonadati > Ignavibacteriota > Ignavibacteria > Ignavibacteriales > Ignavibacteriaceae > Ignavibacterium > Ignavibacterium sp. The sequence continues at coordinate 3,394,526 of JAVSMP010000001.1, forward strand.
TTCCCAGGCTTTTCCGATAATTCCTATTCCGTTTGCAAATTTAAAATATGAACTATACTTAGAGAACTTTTCAAAATAACTGTCATTGTTACTCCAATAACCAGCCCAAACCATAAACTTATTTGATTGAGCTAATTGCCAAATCTCAGAATAGCGCCAGTTATTTATACTGCAGATTTTTTTTTGAAAATATATTAATGAAGATATTGTATTCCCCCATTCACTCAACTCAGATATTATTTTTGTGTATTTGTTCTCTTCCATTTGCGCGATTTACTTTATCATTGTTAACAACATCTTAGAATTAGACATTGCTTTCAATCCATGTGGAATGTCCGCAGGCATAATCAGATATTCACCTTTCTTTATGTAGTGCGGATTTCCTCCGATTGTTATCTCCATTTCACCATCAGCCAAATAAACTATAGCTTCATAAGGTGATGTGTGTTCAGTTAAAGATTCATCTTTGGAAAAAGCGAACAATGTAATGTTTCCATTTGGTTTTTTAACTATCTGCTTACTCACAATTGAACCATCCTGATAGTTAATTGCTTCAATTAATTTTTCGTGTTTAATTATTTCTGACATCTTTTTTTTTGATTTAGTTGAGCAAAGATAATGATTATTGATTTAATCATCATGCTGAAAAAGTATTAAAAATTAACCAAAAACAGTACAATCATTCAAATATTACAACTGCTTGTGTATTAAATGCTGTGCTGGTTATTCTTTCTATTTTTAAAATGAACAACCGGTTTTAATTTCTAAAAAAAACACTTAAAAAATAATCTTTCCATAAAATCTATTCCTTGACTTAAGTCAGGTTTGCGTAGTTCTGATTCTCAAATTACACCCTATGTTGAATACAGCTTATTTAGTCAAAGAAATAGAAACAGTAACAATTTATTTTATTGGGATATATATAAATACAAATCCTTATCAGTATATGCTGTTGAATAATTGATAACCATTATGCAGGATTTTTTTATGAATTATTCATAATAACTAAAAAAGGCGGATATGTTGTGTTTGAAGTTGGAATAGTTAAAAATAGAAAAGAAAAGCTTGATGAACACATTTTGCCTTTAGGAGTTAAAGCCGGTTTTAAGGCAATAGCTTTTGCAATTAAACAATGACAATAAGCGAACTAACACAAACAGAATCGTGTTGTTTAAAATAGAATAAAAATATCCACAAGAAATTATCAATACACTGTAATCGCAATAATGAAGATATCGAATAATCTTTAATTATTTTAATTCATTGTTGAACGGTTTTATTTGCTTGATCAAACAACTAAACTACTCACCTCTTCTCTTACTAAGTGCAGTGGCTGGTGGATGACAGTTTAACTTTACATTGATACAAAGGTAGTAAAGCTGATAAAATCGAAGCTGGTACAAAAGTTTATATTACAGGTTGAGTAACGAAGAAAGAAACTAACTATACACCCAAACAGGATTTTGGCGTTAAGTTATCTGATCACAATGTTTACAAATATTTCCATATTCAGAAATAAATTTATATGATATGAATACTCCAAAAGTGGAAATTATAATTACAAAAGAAGTAAATGGGACTAGTCAAAATCCTGCCAGAATTTAAAAGTGCTGCAGTTCAGGTTGTTATTAAATTATAACCTGTAAAGCAGCACTAAACAATTACAAAAAAATTTCCTCTATTTAAAACAATCCGATTATTTCTCCTTCTTCGGTTACATCCATTTTTGCAGCAGCGGGTATCTTTGGTAAACCCGGCATCAACATCATATCACCGCAAACAACTACTAAAAATCCTGCTCCAGCAGAAAGATTAACATCACTAACAGTCAAAACCCACTCATCAGGTACACCAATAACTTTTGGATTATCTGATAGAGACATCTGTGTCTTAGCAATACAGATTGGTAAATTTCCAAAACCAGACTGGACAAATTTTTCTATTTTAGCCTTTGCACGTTTTTCAAAATAAACATCTTTAGCTCCGTAAATATTTGAAGAAAGGGCACGAATCTTTTCTTCAACTGACATATCAAGTTCATACATAAATTTCTTTTGCGGATTTTTATTTGCTTCGACTAATTTTATTGTCTTTTCTGCTAACTCAATTGTTCCTTTGCCGCCCTTGGCATAAGCTTCATGAGGGGCAACTTCAACACCAAGTTTTTCGCACAATTCAGTAATCATCTTTATTTCATCAGGAGTATCTTTTGGGAACCTGTTGATTGCAACAATAACCGGAACACCAAACTTTTTCATATTCTTTATGTGAACTTCAAGATTACCTAAACCTTTTTTAAATGCTTGGGGATTTTCTTCATACAACAGCGATTCGGGTTTTGATTTTACTCCGCCGTGATATTTGATAGCTCTGCACGTAGCAACAATTACAACTGCTGATGGCCACATCGGATTTTTTCGACATACAATATCAAAAAATTTCTCTGCACCCAAGTCTGAACCAAATCCGCACTCTGTAACGACATAATCAGCAAGCTTAAGTGCAATTTTATCAGCAATAACACTATTAGTACCATGAGCGATATTTGCAAAAGGACCAGCGTGAACTAAAGCCGGAGTATTTTCATTAGTCTGAACAAGATTTGGCATAATAGCATCATTAAGTAAAACTGCCATTGCATTATTAGCCTGAAGATCCTTGGCGTGCACTATCTCCTGCTTGTGATTATATCCAACAGCAATTTCACCAAGTCGTCTTTTTAAATCTGTCCGTGATTCTGCCAATGCAAGAATAGCCATTACTTCAGACGCAGCAGTAATTACAAATCCGGTTTCTCTCGGCACTCCATTGACACGACCGCCTAATCCAACAACTATCTGACGCAGTGCTCTGTCATTCATATCCATTGTTCTATTCCAGAGAATATTTGTAACATCAATACCAAGATCGTTTCCTTTGAGTATATGATTATCAAGCATAGCAGCAAGCAGATTATGTGCAGCAGTGATTGCACCAAAGTCACCGTTAAAATGGAGATTAATCATTTCCATCGGCAAAACCTGCGAATGTCCTCCGCCGGCAGCACCACCCTTCATACCGAAAACCGGACCAACAGAAGGCTCGCGTATAGCAATAATTCCTTTTTTACCTAATTGATTTAATGCCTGCCCTAATCCGATTGTTGTTAATGTTTTACCTTCTCCAAAATTGGTAGGACTCATCGCAGTAACTAAGATAAGTTTACCATCAGGATTGTTTTTAAGTTTATCAAGAACATTTAGTTTGATCTTGCCGGTGTATTTACCATAATAATCAAAATCATCCTCAGATATTCCTAATTGATCAATTATTTCTTTGATACTTTTTAGTTTTACCTGGCGTGATATTTCTAGATCTGTAGGCATAATTACTCCCTTATAATTTTATAATAGCACAAATAATTAAGGTAAAAAGCAATTTTCTTTCTTTTACATCTGATCATTTAGTTTATTCTTGTGTGGAAGATCAATATTTCTATGATACTTAACAAGAAAGAAAAATTGTTTTAATTACCGTTACAAATATCATAAAAATTATAATCATTAAATAAGAATTCCTGATTAATACTTTGTTGAGAAAGACAGATTTAAGCGGGGTTTATTTACAAGTGGTGTTAATGATGTTGCTACAAATAAATTAATCTTCTTCAAAAGAATTCATCTTTGAATATGTACAGTTTTGATTTTACTCAGACTGTCATTATCAGCAAAATAAATTCTTTAGAAAAATAACAGTCTTCTGTGTCAGTGAATGCAATTATGCCAAATAAGCAGTTGGAAGTTATCTTAGTTTTTCCGGGCAATAATCACCACAGCATTCATACTATCTTTATATTTTCTGAATGTTTCCCTCATTGCCAGGATTCTCTTCCGCTCTTTTGGATGTACAATAATATTAAATGTTATCTTTAGAGTTCTTAATAATCCTTCATCGTCAATCATACGTTTCAATTCAAGTAAACTCATCGAATTAGTTTCTACTTTTACAATCTTGAACCCTTCATTTTCCAGAAGCTTAGACCATTCACTGATTGTTAAAGGGCGTGCATTTACTTTTATTGTCTGAGCAAGTTCCCGTTGAATAATAGATTTAGTTTCTTCGTTAAGATTATCAGGAGTTAAACCAAGTTCGTGTATGCCATATAATGCACCGGGTTTCAGAATACGGTAAGCCTCTCGTATTATTTCAGACTTTCTATGATCAGCCTGAATTGTAAGCATTGCTTCACCATAGACTTTATCATATGAATTTTCACTTAGCGTAGAATTAGCCGCATTGCCAATTACTATTCTCCTGTCATAACCGTTCTGTCCGATAATATTTTTTCTTAAAATAGATGCTGCTTCTTCATTTAGTTCTACACCGGTATAAGACTTAGGATTTTTTCGCAATGCAACTGAAGCTGTAAAACCTAAGCCTGGTGCAAATTCCACAATTTCATCGGTTTGCTGAATATTCAGATTATTAATAAGCTTCATTGTCAGCTCTTTACCGCCGGGACGCAAAACTTTTTTCCCCATCTTTGCTAAAATCCAATGCCCCTGATCGAAATCTAATGTTTTATTACTCATAGTTTATTTACGTTTTATTTTAATTGTTAGCTTTTTGTTATTTGATATTCTTTAAGTATAGCTTCTTCAATGATAATTAATTCATCCGGTACATCAAGCCGCTTTAAGATCGAAAATATGTTTTTGACAAAGTGGGATGAACCATTAATGTAGAAGTATTGTTTAGTATCTGTTATGTGCATTTTTAAAAAGTTTTCATCAATTCGTCCAAAATAAAAACCATTGTAACGCTGCTTTGTAAAAAGATTTATATAATTCAGATTAAGCATTTCGAATAATTCGTTATGCTGAATAATATCTTCCATTGTTTTGTTAGAATAAATCAATTTGTTACCAGCAAGATTATTTTTTCCTCTTAAGTTTCGGAAAATTGAAAGAACAGGAGTAATACCTGTTCCTGCAACAATAAATATTCCCATCCCTTTATATTTAAAACTACCCTGTGGTTTTCCAATTCTGATTTTATCTCCAATTACCGAGTTGATAATCTTCTTAACAATCATGTTGCCGTTATTATTATACTTGATAATAAACTCAAGATAATCAGCATCAGTTAAACCGGTGAAGCAGAATAATGTTTTTCTGTTAGCTGGATCAGATGCATCAATTGAAAGGTTTGTGAATTGCCCGGGTATAAATGAATACTTTTCAGGTCTTTCAACCTTAATACAAAAAGTATCTAATGCAGCTTGTTTAATATCTAATATCTTTACTTCAGAATAATTCATATTCACAAATCAACTTTTACTGATTCCAGTTATTAATAAAAAGCTGCTGATACCATTATCAAATTAATTGGAGTTTGGTTTCTTCTTTTTTCTGAATGGAATAATAATGCACGCAAATACATTTGTACATATATGCTCAAGACACTAAGCTGCTTTTTAGTTTTAACTTTAATAATTCTGATATTTTTTTTTATTTCAATGCTTTGCAACTGACAAAAAAATTAAACATTGAATTATCTTGCAGCAGGAATTTTCTCTATCTCATCCATTGCAATATTGGCATGTGCATAAGCCGCACCCGATCGCATTTCAGCAGCAACCCAAACAGCTTCCATTATTTCTTCTTTTGTTGCTCCTTTTCTGATTGCTTGTCTGCTGTGTGATCTTATGCAGTATGGACATTGAGTAACGTGTGCGACAGCAACTGCTATAAGCTGTTTAGTTTTTTCAGATAATGCACCTTCTTCAAAAACAGTTTTGCTGAAATTCTTCCAGGCTTCAAGATTCTTAGTTGCATAAGCAGCTTTTTTATCAGCCAGTTCCTGAGTAGCTAACGGATATAAATTTTTTTCATCCATGATTTAACCTCAATTAAGTAGTCTTTTTATTTATAAACAGATAAGATAAAAATGAAACAGATTCAATCTTATTTTTAGATAATTCCGTGAGCAGCATTAATCATTAAAAGAAATATTATTGTTAAAATAGTTAATCCAACTCTCGGAACAATCTTCATTTTTAAATGTACTTCTTCCAGCTTCTGATTATCACCCTGTTTACCCTGCATTATTTTTTTTGATAATTTCTCTTCAAGGAAAAAGTGAAAAAGTGTTAATAAGATACCAAGTGAGCTTCCAATCAAAATCGAAATTCCCCATCTGCCATACAGTAATGCTTCAAAATTTCCGCTGGTGAGATAATAAACTAATATTAAACCTGTTAACACAACTGTTGCAGAGAATATAGACGCAAGCTTAAATATTTTTGGGAATATTGATTTTATAACCTGTCTTCTTAAATCGCCTTCAAGTTTAGATAATGTGGGTTGAATTACAAAATTAATAACCATTACCAATCCAAGCCAAAGAGCAGCAGCCAGTATATGAATTGCGCGTATTATTGTATAAAGCTCAGACATAATCTTTCTCGTTTCATACTTCTCAGCGTTTATCTAAAATATTTTTATACATAATCTTAAAATTTAATTAAGGCAAAATATCTTTCATTTAAAATGTTTACCATGACTTAAGTCAGAATTAGTCATTTAATAAGCTGCACAGGATCAGCAGTTAACCAGATTCATTTTGTACTCAAATATCAGATAGTATTAAATTGGATATTATTGTTAACTGAGGCTCCGAAATCTGATTTTATAATTTTGAAATAATTAAGTGAGAAGAATCCGGTAAGTCTGTTTTCAAATAATTCTTAAGGAATGAAATCGGCTGATATACAACACGACAAACAGATTGTTCTATGTTTTCAAATTAACAATCGTATCACAAATACAATCAGTTGTACTTATCAGACAATATCAGCTTTTGCAATATAACAGCATTGTTTCTAACAGTATCTTTATAGGAATAAACCAGAGTTATAGTACCTTTTTCCTTTTCAAGATTTTTGATTTGCACAAGTAATTCCTTTTTATTCTTTATTTCAGCAAGGAATTTCTTTCTGAAAGAATCCCATTCATCAGGATTCTGGTGAAACCATTTTCGCAGTTCGGTACTTGGTGCAATATCTTTAAGCCAAAGATCTAATTTTGCTTCAGCTTTGGTTATACCTCTTGGCCATAATCTGTCAATTAAGATTCTGAATCCATCAGCTTTAGATGGTTTATCGTAAGCTCTTTTAATTTGTATCATATAGAATTACAAAGAATAATTGAAATTCATTACAGACTATAAAGCTTCTATTACAATTCTGCTTTTATCAACCTTTAGATTATCAAATATTTTTCCAACAGCATTCATCATCGGCGGAGGTCCGCAGAGATAGAACATTTTATTAAAGTCATCTATATTTGATTTAAGAAACTGTTCAGTTACAAACCCTGAGGCATACTTTCCGCTCTTATCATCTGAAAGAATATTGATAAAATTCTTTCCAAGAATCTTTTCAAATTCATCTTTATGGATTATATCTGATTCTGTTTTATTAGCAAAGATAAGTTTATTGCTGCCAATCATTTTTTTGCTATAAAGATCTCTTAATATCGCAATAAACGGAGTAACTCCTGCACCGCCGGCAAGAAATATTCCTTCACCTTTATAGCTGATAGCACCCCAAGGATCACTGACAATCAGTTCGTCACCTTCAACTAATTTTCCTATTTCTTTAGTAACTCCATCATGATCAGTATAACTCTTGATAGTAAACTCAAGATAATCCCAATCATTTAATGCTGTAAATGTGAATGATCTTTTTTGATCAACAAACCCAGGTTTGTTAATTGCAACATCAGCAGCTTGTCCCGGAACAAATCTAAATCCTGCAGGTTTCTCTAATCTATATGATCTTACGTCGTGTGTTAATCTTGTAATTTTCAGAATTTTTAATTTATGATCTTCCATTTTTCTCCTAACAGTTAATGGTTTAGAACAGATTTATTTATGAATTATTTTATTTACCGGACTTCCGGTTTGACACATAGTGTCCGGCTTCAGATTCAAATCCAACTGCCAAACGATTCCAGCCATTAATTACAACAATAGCAAGAGTTAATTCGACTATCTGTTCATTTGAAAAATGTTTTTTTAAATCACTAAATTGTTTTTCAGGTGCACCTTTTGAAGAAATTTCTGTAAGTGATTCGCACCATGCAAGTGCAGCTCTTTCTTGTTCAGAATAAAAGGGAGCTTCCCTCCAAGCAGCCAACACATGCAGTCTTTGTTCAGTCTCACCGATTGCGATTGCATCCTTTGTATGCATGTCTAAACAATAAGCGCATCCGTTAATTTGAGATGCCCTAATTTTTATAAGTTCAATCAGTTTATGATCAAGAGAGCTTTTATCTGTAAATCCTTGTACAGCCATCATAGCTTTTAATGCTTCAGGTGAAGTTTTAGCCCAGTCTAATCTCATCTTTAATCTCCTTTCAAATAAATATCCTTTGCAATAACATCTTATCACAAATTTTAAAATTATCCGTAATTATTTCGGCTGAATTATGGTCAGCAAAAATATTGAATCTTCTTTCGCAACAACATCATGACTAATTGTTTCATCAAGAACGATAAAGCCATCCTTTGTTAAATTTATACTGCTTTCACCAGCAATGAACTTTATATTTCCTGATATTACAAATAATGTTATTGGTCCTTCAACTTTATGTTTATTTAATGCAGCACCTTTACGCAATGAAATCAATACAACTCTTATTTCAGAACTTTTTTGAAGTGTGATAGCATTGCGGTCTCCTTTCTCAAATTTTGATTCTGCTTTAAGTTTTTTAATTTCTTTATCAAGTGAGAAGAATAATAAGGGACCTGTTAAAGCCCTTTCTTTAAGTGATGGTCTTCTATTTGCAGCCATTTTTTTATTCCCTATGATTGTTTAATAATTACATTTTAATCTAACAGTATAGAGTTGAATTATCATTGAGTTGAATCACAATACAAATTACTTAAGTTACATCAAGTTGTAATGGTCACTTGGCTTTTCTGCGGTGCGAAACATAATACCCGACATCAGAATGGAAGGAGACTGCAAGCCTGTTCCAACCATTAATTGCAACAATTGCAAGAGTCAGGGCTACAATCTCTTTATCTGTAAAATGCTTTTGTAAATTTTTATAAAGATTTTTCGGAGCACCTTTTGAAGAAAGCTCAGTCAGAGATTCGCACCAGGCTAAAGCAGCTTTTTCTTTTTCGGAATAGAATTGACATTCTCTCCAGGCAGCTACAACATATAATCTTTGTTCGCTTTCTCCGATTGCAATCGCATCTTTTGTGTGCATTTCCAAACAATGTGCACAACCGTTTATTTGTGATGCCCTGATCTTTAATAGCTCAAGTAATTTTGGTTCAAGACTGCTTTTATGCACAAACTTCTCAAGCTCAAGCATAGAATGATAACCATCAGGCGATGTTTTATACCAATCAATTCTCATACACAATCTTTCGTACAACTTTCTGACTGCTTTTGAAACCGTGTTGCTTCAATAAATCTTATCTATGATTACACTGTTTCATTTATCTTCTTTTCAAGTTCAATAGTGCCGGGGAAAAGAATATTGTTTTCTAAATGAATGTGCATATATAAATCTTCTTCAAACTCTTTTAATAAAGAAAAAGTTACATTATAAGTACTGCAGCCATCCGGAGGTGTAGTATAATTATCTGTTAACGCAGCTATCTGTTTAAAACGCACACCTTCGTTCTCATGTTCAGATATCATAGTCTGAACAATTGTAGAAACTGAGCCTGGTTTCTTATTTCTATCAGCATCGTTATTTTCACTTAGTTTTACAAGCGCCTTAATCTTGGGAAATAACATCAACTCTTCTTTTTTCATATGCTGTGCAAGTTCACCAGCACCCTGAGTAAATAATTCTGTAATCTTAAAAAGCTCCGGATGATTATTTCCATGAACTCTGCATAGTTTATCAAGGTATGCTTTTATTTCCGGTGACCGTTGTTCAATGTAGCGGTGGTGTTTCTTTTCAATATAATCTGCAAGTAAATCCAAAGGCCAGGATTGAAAATCAACCGTTGGCTTCTGATTAGAATTAATTACTGAATTTAATTCTTCAGTAAGCAAATCAACATTAATCTTTTTAGCTTCACACACTTCACCAAAACTTTTATGCCCGTTGCAGCAGAAATCAATCTTGTATTTATTAAAAATAGTTGCAGTACGAAAATCATCTGCGACTATGCTGCCAATAGATTTTGATAAGTAATTATTCATTATTGTTTCCTTTTTAATTTATAAATTCAATTTGTGATTCAATATCCATAATAACGACTGCTTTAAAACTGCTTAGTATAGTCAGTTTATGTTTTGCACCAGCAGGAATTATAAACACATCATCTTTTTTAAGGTTGTAATTTTCATTATTAATTTCAAAAATTGCTTCGCCCTCCTGAACAATCACAACTGCTTCCTTTGTACTGATATGATCAGGCATACCCATTCCGGCTTCACCTGTAACACGTAATACTTTATGCTGTTCCTTTTTGTCCAGTAAAATTAATTTAGGTAATACTTTTTCCTGTATTGTATCCATTTTATCTTGTAATATTTTTTTAATATGCTCGTTATACTTTTTATTTAAGCTGGCTTTGTTTTAATAGTTTATTAAATAAAGCTGCAATCTACATTAGATATCCAGGCAGGTTTATTATTTATCAATTAGTATCTTATCCAATTACGACTCTCTTTCCTCAAAAGAAAAACATGTTTTTCCTTGATCGCAGCTTTTAGAAGGTTTGCCAGAAAACCTACAAATGTTACTTTCTTAATAAGCGGTAAAGCCAGCCAGCCAACAGCCAGATGTCTGCCCAAACTAACAACTTCACCCATTACCTTAGGAAGATATTGCTCCTTATGTTTATTGGTTACTTCTGATAATATATTTTTAGCAACCAAACGACCTTGCTGCAAAGCAAATTGTGCCGCTGCTGGAACAGGTTTATTTGTAACCGGATTTATTGCATTGGCGCTGTCACCTATTGCATATATCTGCTTATCATCTTTGGACTGTAAAAATTCATTAACCATTACTTTGCCTGCAAGCCCGGTTTGCAGCCCGCTGTTTCTTAACAAATCAGATACTCTTATTCCACCTGTCCAAATAAAGTTGCCAGATTGAATAACAGTTCCATCAGAAAGCATTATCTGATTACTTGTTCGCTTTATTATTTTAGCGCCCTTTAAAATACTTATACCTTTTTCGAGTAGTTTTTTCTCTACTCGTTCAGAAAATTCTTTATCCATAAACGGCACCAACCGCTCTGCTGCTTCAATAATTATTATTTCAACTTCACTTTTGTTAATCCCGAAGTTGGTTACACATTTAGAAGTGTGGTCTGCCAATTCACCTGCAAATTCAACTCCTGAAAGACCGCCGCCGCCGATAACAAATCTTAAATTTTCTTTTCTTTTTAATTCATCCTCCTTAGATGCAGTTGAAGCACAAATTTTTGAAATGTGCTCATAAATTAAATCTGCATCATGTAAAGTCTGCAGAGCAAATGAATTTTCTTTCATACCCGGGATGTTGTAAAAATTAATCTTGCTTCCGATTGCAATTACCAAAAATTCAAATATCAGTTTTTCTTCTTCAGTATTATCTGAGATATGAATAATTCTATTCTTAACATCTATAAAATTTACTTCACCCAGATGAAATCTTATATTCTTATTTTTTAATATTCTATCTAACGGAATAGTAACATCAGTGTTACGCACTGCTGCTTCGTGCAATTGTGTTTTTAATGTATGATATGGATTTTTATCAATCAGATGAATTTTATAATTGTCAGATTTTCTGAAAAATTTTTCCAGCCTTAGTGCTGCTGTAAGCCCGCCATATCCTGCACCGATTATTACAATATTCTTTTTTAGCTGCATAGCAGACCGATCATTTAATGCTGGTAATAAAGATTCACTTTCTGAATGATTTTGAAAAGGAAAAATCTTTGTAAACATTTCCTTGTAGTGTTCTCTTGCAAAGATATCGTCATAATCTTTGTATTCGATTAACATAAAATCGTCTAAAATCTTTTCAATATTTTCTTCTAACAAATCTGACATTTTAATTCAAAGTTCAAATAAAATTATTATTTACCTTTATAGCATCCATTGGACAAACAGAGATACATTTTATTTCTTCTAATTCTGCACATTCATTGCATAGTTCAGGTAAGATAAAATAATGCTCGGTTGATAATGGTTGAAACTTATTATTATAGAAATGTCCGGAACCGTTTGCTATAAATATTGCTGATTCAGGGCATTCGGATGCACAAGCAGCACAGTTTATACAATCATCATTAATTATCATTGACATTAAAACCTTTCTCCTTTCGCTTCGCGATGCTGGCTTCCAACTGCTCTTATTCTTCCCCACATGGAATAGAAGAACAAGATCATTGCCAAAACCTGAAAAGATGAAAATATAGCAACTGAAGTATTAACCCAGGGAATATAATAGTATGAAGAAATCATCTGCATTATAAATCTAAATGCTGTTGCAATTGTAATCATCCAATAAGTAATCCAGATTAAATCAGGATTATACTTTTTATCATTTTTTTCAGCTCGCGGAAAAAACCATAGTGCAACACCCATGATCATCATCATAACAGATCCGACAAGAATAATATGGGTATGTGCTGAAACCAATTCCTGTGTATAGCCGCTTCCCGAAACATATTTTGCAAATGACATATGCAGACCTGCTAATATGCCAACTACAAGAAAAACTAAACTTGTTTTAACAAAATATCTGACAGTTGTAAACACTTTTAATTCCTTTCAAATAATTCTTGTTTTGCTTCAGGACTCATTTTATCGGGAGTCCATGGCGGCTGCCAAACTAAATTTACAAAGACATTTTTCTCCGGTTCAATTTGTCTTACCGCATTTTCCACCCAATTTGTTATACTGCTGTGCATCGGGCATCCGGGTGTTGTCAGTGTCATAGTTATCTTATTTGCATCTTCAGTTGATTCAATTTCATAAACCAATCCAAGATCAACAATGTTTATTCCAACCTCCGGATCAATGACACTTTTTAGCACTTTAAGTATTTCTTCTTTGTTAGCCATAGTTATTTCCTTATGAATATTGTAACCATGTTAAATGAAAAGATCAGTGAACTTAAAAACATTAATGTAAATGATATTACTAATCCAATTTCATTTCTTAATGTTAACGAAAACAGCGAACCAAATAATGCTGTTACCATAAAATAAAAACCATACAATGCAATTTTTTCATTAAACATTTCTTTTAATAACGGAACTTTTTCCAAACCAACTTTACTGCTGTATCTGTGATACCATACAAGAAACGGAACTATCTTATACATCTGCCCGACAATGAGCATTGACAGATATCCAAAGATTATCATATAACCGTAAATTAAAGTCAGGTTAGTTATGTTTTCATAATCTACAAACGCGATAAAAGATCCAAGTATAGTTGTTAATGCCAGCATCAGATATGAATAAGAAGAAAATTTTAATCCGATATCTAATTTTTTTCTCATTCTCTTTTGGAAAATCAAAAAAACCTGTATAAGAAAAAATGAAATACCAAGTGCAATCATTGGTATAAAAATGTAATATAAAAATGTAGTATCCTTGTAATGAAAAATAGTATTGATCCCAAGAAGCCCGACATTAATTAGCCCAAATGCCCACTTTGCAAAAGTTAACTTAAAGCCATGTGAAAGAGTAAACATTGGAATCAGTTTGTAGGTTACTCCCATTACAACCATAGAAACCCAGCCGATAATAGCAACGTGAGCATGAAGACTTAAATATTGAAGATGATCTATTTTTATATATGGTGTTCCAAGATTTATTGCCAGCAGAAGTCCTGCGATAGCTGTAACAATTAGATAGAAGATTGCACCTCCAAGATATAAACCTGTTACATTCCAATTCTTTACTCTGGTAAAGGTCATAATGATATTGAATGAAAAAATAAACATGACAAGAGTTAAAAGAATAGCGGCAATATTCATAAACATTCCTGTAGTAAAAGTCCAAAAGCAGTAAACCAGCCCAACAGCACCAACGATATAAATCCAGTATTGAACTTCTGCGAGAATTTCACTGAATAGTTTTACTTCAAGTACTACAGGAATTAACTGAAATAATGCGCCGAAGATGATCATTGTTATCCATCCGAGTGTTGCTATATGTGTTATCGCCAGGATTTTAGGACTGAAATGATGACCGGCGATATACGAGTGATTTAACAGCAGAAAAAGATTAAGCAGTACAAACGAACTTATAGCTGTAACAAAATACTTTGATACAATTCTGAAAGGCGGCGAATATGCAGACACTATGGAAGTTGGTTCGCTCAATTGCTGTTACCTCTTTTTTGTAATAACTACTTTGTAATAGTTATCCTCTATCTTATTTGTAACTGCTGTATAGCCTCTTTCTTCTAATTTTGGATAAAGCATCATTGGCTCACGATGATGATGAACTATCATAACTGTTTTATCATCAACCTTTGAAATGTTCTCAAGAATTTTCATCATTGGTTCCGGCGGAACTAACTGACGCACATCAAGCTCAATCATATTTTCATATTCTATAGTTTCAGTTTGCTGAGATTTAGGCTCTTCTGTTTGCAGCTCATCTGAAACTGCAGTTTTAAAGAAAAATACATTAAACACATTTTCACTTTTTTCAGTCCAGTGATTAAAACCCTTCTTTTCCAGAACACTGTAAAGCGGGATCGGTTCGAAAGAGTTTATCAAATGTAATATCTCATCATCATTAAGAGATTTTATCTTAGTCATTATTTCAAGAAACGGATCTTTACCTGAATCTATTATAGGTCTTACATCTAACTTTTTAATTTTATCAGAGTTTATATTTTTTAGTACTTCAGGTTTTACAGCATCAGTCATTTTGTTTTCTGTTATTCCTTCATTAATAGTTACTGCATTATCAGAGTTAACTGATTTATTCAATTCATTTAGCAGCAGGATGAGATTTACTCCCGCTATTCCTGCTGCCTGCTCAACATTTACCCTGCTTGCTAAAGTTTTTCTCAAAATTTTATTATTAAGTTTTGAAAAATGAGGACTGTAATTAATCAACACATCAAGGGTTTGTGGATACTCAGCAAGCATTTTTGATATTTTAGTATCTTTGGTAATCATTGCTCTAAAATTCTTTAGACTTTGGAAATATTAACTCTCCACACCTGAGGTCCCCGCTCAACATATTCCCAGCCAAACTGATTTGGTCTTTCAGCATTGAACTGATAATATAATGGCATTGGATCGTGATCATTAACTAATTGAAACATCTCACCATTTTTCAATTCATCAAAAGTTTTGAAAATAGTTGGATGTTTTTCTCTGGGTGGAACTGGACGAATATCAAGTTGTTTTGTTTCCATTATAACTCCTTTTTTTTGAATTTCGAAGTAAAATTAAACAGTTATATAATGGATTTCCTTGACTTAAGTCAGAATTACTTAGTTATGTATTGTGTGCAAACAGGGGAGTTAAAGAATTTTTATTAATTCATTTGACAAAAACATATCGAAGATTAATACTTTAGCTTTTAGAGTAAACACCAACAAAAAAAATCAGGCACTTACCTGGATAAATCCTCTAACCGAGTTAAGTTTACTACAAAAATTGTTTTTCCACTTACTCTTATTATCTCTTCATTTTGTAATTTTTTAAACGCACGCGAAAGAGTTTCTGTAATAGTACCAAGGTAGGCAGCGATAGTTGATTTTGGAATTGTCAGCTTAACAAATGGTTCGGGTAAATTATATGTACCTGCAGATTTTATTTCACCAATTAAATATTTTGCAAGCCTGCCCGGCACTTCTCGTGACGCAACATCATCAAGCTGGTTTATTAATGATTTTAATCTTTTAGCAAAGCCTGCAAGCATTTTTAAAGATATTTCTGGTTCAGTTTTAAGCAGCTCCAAAAAACTTTCTTTTGGAATTAACAATGCAACAGTTTCATCAAGTGATACAGCACTAACGGGGTAATTGCCACCTTCAAAAAGCGGGATATCGGCAAAAGTATTTAACGGTTTTATTATATGCACAACTGATTCTTTACCTTTTGATGACACTTTAAATACTTTGACATTTCCCTTTAACAAAATATAGAAACCAATATAAGTATCATCTTCGTTAAAAATAATTTCATTCTTTGAAAACCTTTTCACTTTGCTGAACACAGAAATTTTTCTCAGTTGCTCAATGCTTAATTCTGAAAAAAGCGGAATATCACGTAATGTTTCTTTAGGTTTTAGATCTTTAGCAATCATTAACATAATTACTCAATCGGTGGAATGTTTTGAGCAGCAATCTTTTTTTGTGCAATTGATTCATTTAATCTTTCATCAAAAAGTTTAGCAATTTCAGCTCCGATTATGAAAACTGCAGCGGTATAATAAATCCAGAAAGCAATAACAATCAGCAATGCATAAGTTCCGTATATCTTTCCCCAGGTTTGGAAGTTTGCGAGATAATATCCAAACAGAACCTTCATCCCGACCCATAATATTGAAGACCAGAATGCACCAACCAGTGCAGAGCGATGTTTGATTTTAGCAGTCGGGATAAAACTATAAAACAAATACATCAACAAAAGCATTATAAAAATTGAAACCAGAATTGTAAAGAGTTGCTGAAAGATCGGGTGATTAAATATTTGCAGATAATCTGAAGACTTAGCAATTGATTTAAACAATTCTAAAAGCGGCAGAGCAAGAACTGAAGCGAAGAACAATAATATCGCAATAAGTATAACTAAAAAATCTCTTAGTTTGCCAAGAAAATAATTGATATCTATTTCAGTTCCATTAATTTTATTTAATACAGTACGCATACTGCTGAAAAAACCGCTTGCTGCAAAAAACAATCCGCTAAAACCAACAATACCGGCTATATTTTTTAATTCAACTACTTCTTCTACTCTTGTAAATATAATATCTTTAACAAATTCAGCATACTCGCTGTAAGGTATTATAGTATTTATCAAAGTAATAATTTGCAATTCCATTTCTTCAGAGCTTAAAAAATTTCCAAGTATCCAGAACATTATCAGTATTAAAGGAATGATACATGTAAAAAGTGAAAATGCTAATCCGCCTGAAAGCAAAAAAACATTATGCCTGTCAATCCGATCATACAAACCACCAAAATAATGTTTAAAGAACTTATATGTTCTTTGCCAGTGAGGACGGCGATGATATAGAAATCTAAGTTTTCTAAAGTATTTGAAATAAACTGAGCTTTTGTATTTTTCTTTAAGCTTATTCATCACCAGACATAATAGCGGGGATTGTATTGTAATAAATATCCGAAACTTCTTTAATGGTAATATCAAAAAGATTCTTTACTTTTAATAAAGAGCCGCCAACAAAACCAAGTTTCGTAAATTTTAACTCTGTCAGTTTAAGCTCTCTTTCAAGTTCGGAAGCATTTTCTTTTGAGACCGAAATAATTATTCTTGATTGCGATTCTGAAAACAGCGAAAAGTCTATTCTTGATTTAATCGGAATTTCAACTTCGCAGCCAATTTGTTCTTCCTGATTGATGATACAGCATTCAGCTAATGCAGAAACAATTCCGCCTTCAGATATATCGTGTGCGGATTTTATCAATCCCAATCTGATAAGGTTTAATAGAGAATCCTGCAATTTCTTTTCTTCATCAAGATTAATTGATGGTGAATCGCCGGTAACTTTATTGTAAACAACTTTTAAGTATTCGCTTCCTCCAATCTCCTCTTTATCTTCACCAAGCAAGTAAATTACATCACCCTCATCTTTAAAATATGATGTAGTTATATGTTTAAGATCTTCTACTAAACCGACCATACCTATTGTAGGAGTAGGATAAACTGCAGCTTCAGGCGATTCATTATAAAAACTGACATTGCCGCCTGTAACAGGAGTTTCAAATTTTCTGCAAGCTTCTCCCATTCCTGATATTGCCTGAGCAAACTGCCAGTAAACTTCGGGTTTGTATGGATTACCAAAGTTCAAACAATTTGTAACTCCCAATGGAATGCCTCCTGTACAAACTATGTTTCTGGCACACTCAGCAACAGCTATTTTAGTTCCCTCTTTAGGATTTAAATAAACATACCGTGAATTGCAGTCAGTCTTCATGGCAAGTGCTTTGTTGGTTCCTTTAATAAAAATAACAGCAGCATCACAACCAGGTCCAACTATTGTATTAGTTCTAACCATTGAATCATATTGCTGATAAACCCATTGCTTAGAAACAATATTTGGAGAAGAAAAAACTTTTATAAAGTTCTCCTTAATGCCTTCCAGTTCAGGCAAAGTATTCTGATCAAATTTTCTGGTTTCTTTTAAATACTCGGGCTCCTTTTGTTCTCGGATGTAAACCGGTGCTCCGCCGCCCAGCACTAACTCATACGCAGGTACTGATGCTTTAGGATTACCTTCATAATCAATGTGAAGTAAACCATCATTTGTAACTTCACCGATTATCTCGCAATGCAAATCCCATTTCTCAAAAACTTCTTTCACATGATGTTCATAACCTCTTTTAACACAACATAACATTCTTTCCTGACTTTCACTTAGCATTATTTCATAGGCAGTCATTCCATCTTCGCGCAAAGGCACTTTATCAAGATTAATTTTCATACCAGAATTTCCCTTTGCACTCATTTCACTTGTAGAGCATGAAATTCCCGCAGCACCCATATCCTGTATTCCGATCAGCCAATCATTTTTTATTATTTCCAAAGTAGCTTCGAGCAAAAGTTTTTCAGTAAACGGATCTCCTACCTGAACAGAAGGGCGTTTAGCTTCAGATTTTTCAGAAATTTCCTCTGATGCAAAAGTAGCGCCGTGTATTCCATCTCTGCCGGTTGAAGACCCTACAATCATCACAGGATTTCCAACTCCTTTTGCTATAGCAGAGGCAACGTGTTTTTTATTTACAATCCCGACAGCCATTGCATTAACAAGCGGATTACCTTGATATGATTCATCAAAATAAACTTCTCCGGCAACAGTTGGAACTCCGAAGCTGTTTCCATAATCTCCAATTCCGCGTACAACTCCATCAAATAAAAATCTTGTGCGGGCATCTTTTAATGATCCGAATCGAAGTGAGTTTAAAGAGGCAACAGGACGTGCGCCCATAGTAAATATATCACGCATTATTCCGCCAACACCGGTTGCAGCACCTTGATATGGTTCAACTGCTGAAGGATGATTATGACTTTCAATTTTAAAAGCAACTGCAAGATCATCACCGATATCAATAAGTCCGGCATTTTCTTCGCCGGCTTCAACGAGTAATCTTCCACCGCTTCGGGGTAAAGTTTTTAATTGAGCTATGGAATTCTTATAACTGCAATGCTCGCTCCACATCACAGAAAATATCCCAAGCTCTGTAAATGTTGGCACCCTGCCAAGAATTTTTAAAATCTTTTCCCATTCTTCTTTAATTAAACCGTGCTCTTTCGCAAGTTCAAATGTTACCAATGGTTCTTTCATCAGCTATTCAGATTGATTTAAAATAGTTTAAAAATATCGTAAGGAAATATAAGGAAAGCAGGATAAAAACATCTAAAAAATACCCTTCAATATTCTGTAGTTTCACTGACTATAATAATTATTAAAATGCTGAAAGGTTAAAATCACATTAAGAACACTTAAACTAGAAAAGTATTTTGGGTAAAGATATTCTGACGATAAAAGTATTGGGGGATCTATTTTAATAACATCGTGAGCCTGCTTAAAAAGAATATTGTTTTACAATAGATGTTATAATTAAATAACAGGTTTCAGACCGGGGAGTTAACTTACTTATTTATCTTCAGTAAAAAATCAATAAAATTAAATCTGTCATTTCCATCTAACTTCCTTTAACGCCCCGCACCATCTTTTCAATCTCACCCCATTGTTCGCTGGTAACAGTCTGTAGCAGATTAAACTGACCGGCTCCATTTAACCATTCACCGCCATCAATTGTAATTACTTCACCATTTATAAAAGAAGAAAAATCAGAGAGCAGATAAGCAGCTAAATTTGCAAGCTCCTGATGTTCGCCAACTCTTTTAAGTGGAATTTTTTTAACAGCATCAAGTTTTTCTTGTAAATCGCCTGGCAGCAGTCTATCCCAAGCACCTTTTGTAGGAAACAATCCGGGAGCTATAGCGTTAAAACGAATTCCATATTTAGCCCACTCAACAGCAAGTGACCGGGTAATTGCCAAAACTCCTGCTTTAGCAGCGGCAGACGGAACAACAAAAGCTGATCCTGTCCAGGCATAAGTAGTTACAATATTTAACACCACTGCTTTGTTTTTATTTTCTATCCAGTGTTTACCAAAGGCAAGTGTGCAATTATAAGTGCCTTTAAGTACGATGTTTACAATTGCATCAAATGCTCTGTTTGACAATTTTTCTGTTGGGCTGATAAAATTTCCTGCGGCATTATTTACTAATGCATCTACCCTTTCAAATTTTTCCAAAGAGGCTTTCAGTAATACTTCAACCTGTTTATAATCAGAAACATCACAAGCAAATGGAAAAACATCATTATTGGTCTGTGATGAAATTTCTTCAGCGGTTTTTTTCAATACATCAATTTTGCGGCTGGTTATAATAAGTTTAGCACCAAGCTCTGAAAAATATTTCCCCATTGATTTTCCCAAGCCAGTACCGCCGCCGGTTATTAAAATAACTTTATCTTTTAATGCATCGTTTTTAAACATAGAAGTCTTGTAGTTGTTATCTGACATTTTATTTCTCAATTCTTATTTTTTTGTAAAGATTAAAAGGCTCAATCAATATCATTCAAATTTTTGTAAAAGATATTTCATCTGAAAGATGAACAATTACAGTTCGATTTATAAGTTCTATAGATATAGCTAATTGATTACTGTTTTTCATTTTGATTATAACACCAGATATTCCCTTTAACGGACCATTTGTTATCTGAATTTTGTCACCGCTTACCAACCCTTCAAATATCTTTGGTTCCAAATCCTTCTGAAGCATCATTTTTAAACTTTCAATTTGCCATTCCGGAACCACAGCCGGTTTTCGCCCATCGCATAAACACCTGACAATCAGTTTATCTTCCAGGGAAAGTAATCTTTCTTTCTCATCAGTATAAATAAAAATGTAGCTTGTAAAGAGCGGCGAAGTAATTACTTTCTTTCTGTCACTCCATTGTTTAATTGTTTTCTTTACAGGCAGAAATACATCGATTCCTTTAATTTTCAACGATCGCTCAACTTTAAACTCAGCCCGCGGACGAGTATAAAGTACATACCAGTTTCTGATTACTTGAGTATTATCCATATTAGTTTTGGGATTGAGTGTATCTGTTTTTTCAAAATAGTTTTGAAAATAAATAAATCAATTTGAAAGAGAATATAATTAAAAAAGTTATTTTTAAGGCAATGTATTTCTTAACAGCTTTTTTCTGAATTCTGATTTTACAAAAGGATTTTAGCCAGTTTAATAATTTAAAATAAAAAACCCTGACAATAATTTGCCAGGGTAAAAAGAAAAGTGAAAATTTTCTTTGGGTTACTTCATCAGCAGCATCTTTTTAGTTTGGATATATTGTTTTTCTCCGGCAGAGTTAACTTCAAGCATATATAAATAAACTCCTGATGCTAACTGTCTTCCATCAAATTCTATTTCCTGATAACCAGCTTCAAATGTTTTATTATCTAACACCTCCGTAACTAATTGACCTAGAAGGTTAAATATCTTAAGGGTAACATTACTTTGTTTAGGTAATGCAAACCTGATAACTGTAGTAGGATTAAAAGGATTAGGATAATTTTGAGATAAGCTAAATTCAGTCGGTATCATTCCGGTTTGCTTTTGCAATATATATTCACTTGAACCTACAAGAATGCTGAAATTTTTTGAAGCAGTATTTTCTCTTATCCTAAATGATTCAGAAGTTTTCAGATTATAAAGTTTGGAAAGGCTTTTATCCAATAAATAAACTTCCTTGTCAGCAAAATTTTCAGTTCCGGTTATATTCATACTTACAGATTGGTCTGATAAATTCTTAACATTAAACTCAAACTCCTGCCCATCGTCAATAATTGGTCTGTAATCTTTTTGCAGAAATTTATAGTTAGTCTCAAGTTTATTGTTGACCAGATTTATATTTACATCGCAAAACTGTGAAGGCGGTGCAAAAACATCCATCATATCAACACCCTCGTTAGCCTGCTCTGTAATTCCAATATTCACAGATGCTCTAACTTCTGAATTATCTGTAAGTGTTATCTCCAATTCATTGCTGTTTACTGAGTTTTGCTTTGGTAAAATTGATGTTGTTGAATAAGGTATCTTAAGTACAGGTAATCCTGTGTTGTTAAAGAAGTAATATCCGTTATAAGGTTCTAAAGAGCTTGGATTAGTATAAGTGCCATTCTGAAAGAAATGGATAGGTTGTGTAATAGCATTAGAGTTCTGGACTGCAAGCCAGGAAATATTTTTATCAAATGGATTTGAAATAAGGTTCCATTCACTATGAACAGGAATATCATAAAAATTATTATCTTCAACTATAACAGAATTAACGCTTTGATTAACGGTTATAGAGTTTTTACTTATTACCCAAAAAGCTTTACCCGGTTCAAAATTAAAGACAGCACTGCCATCAAATTCTGTAAAAGCACCAGTACCCGGATCCCAGAAAGCACGCCAGTCTCCTTTTACTCCCGATGTACCACTGATTATATTGTTTATCGGAATAATATTTGCACCTGGCAAACCGATCATTTTATAACTTGAAGTCTGAGTAGCATCACCAAATGTATAACTTGTATTAAGTGTTATTGTGGTTGGATAATGTCCGGTAATGTAAGTAAATAATGATCTGCTTGAATTTATCCAGGAACTACCATTCCAATTTTGACTTGTCTGTTCTGTTAGATTATCGTTTGAGTCGTATGTATAAGAATTTTTTTGATTATTTCTCCAGGTTGAAACGTCCCAGGATTGAAATAATATCTCTGTAAACTTATAAGTTGAACTATAGGTTACAGAGTATTTATTTAGGTTAACCCACGCTCCTGCAACCCAGTCTTGAGAAATCAATCCTGTTATATCATTATGTGCATTAAAAGTGTAGGATGTCTTAAGATCATTTTCCCAAGCTGTTGAGTTCCAGGTCTGACTTAGATACTCTATTTGATTATTATTTGAATCAAAAGTATATGAATATTTTGAATTGTTCACCCAGGCAATGCCCGTCCAAGTAACATAAATCTGCTCAGTCATTTTATTATTTTGATTAAATGTACTTGAGCTTCTGGAATAGTTATTCCAAGCCGTTCCACTCCAGGTTTGATATAAATTTTCGATCTCATTTCTGTTAGAATCATAGGTATAAATATATTGTGAACTATTATCCCAGGACGACCCGTTCCAGATTTGAAATACAATTTTTGTTATTTTATTAAATGAGTTATATGTATAGACACTCCTGCTGCTGTTTACCCAGGCAGAACCATTCCAGTTTTGATAAGTTTGTTCAGTTCTATTATTATTTTGATCATAGGTGTTGAGGTATTTAGAATTATTAACCCAGGTACTTCCATTCCAAGTCTGATAGATCATTTCGATTTGATTATCTTTCTGATCATATAAATAGGAATATCTGAAACTATTTTCCCAAGCTGAAACATTCCAACTTTGATAAGTATATTGAGTGTTATTATCCCTGCTATCATAAGAATACAAATATTTGTTAGCATTAGCCCAGGCAACTCCATCCCAGTTTTGATAAGTTCGCTCAGTTGGCAAAAATCTCTTCTCAGCCATAGGTTTATAAAGTGAATTGCTATTCAGGGAACTTAAGAAATCTAAATTCGCTTGTAATCTTTCGGTACTGCTTGATGAATTAACTTGTTGATTTTCATTATAATCTGCAAGAGTATGCTTTAGTATTTCAATAAATTTTTCCAAAGCATTATCACCGTTATCCCGGTATGTACTTTTCTCTTGTGAAAGTATTTGCGCAGAGAAAAATAAAATTATTATTAAAAGTTTAGTTATGTATTTCATTTTCAATCTCGTCTTTAAATTTTTAATCAGTTTAATTCATTACTTAATAAATTACTTAAATAATTAAAATGTCAAGGTCTTGTAGGCGGATCAGCTAATATTACCTCTGGTGTTGTTGATTCATCTTTTTTACCCAAAGTCAGAACCGCAACAACAGCAGCTGCTACTACACCGCCTCCCACAGCTATCCAGGTCCAAGGGAATGAAGAGGCTTTCTGGACAGTAAATTTTTCTGCTTCAGAAGTTTTACCACCCATTATTGGGCTGTAAACAGTAACATCATATTCTCCTGTTTTTGCTAAGTCACTAGTAAGAACATCAGCAGTAAGCTCTGTGGAACTGACATAAGTAGTTGATTTAGAGACACCATTAAATTTTACAACAGAGCCATACGCAAAGTTAGTCCCTGTTACTTTTAACTTAATACCCTTTTCACCTTGATCAACATTATTGGGTGAAATACCTGAAATTTTAGGATTTAAAGTCAGTGCCATATTATCGATTATTTTTTGTAATGACGGCGGATCTTTAACCGGATCAACTTTATAATTAGGAACCATTATTAAAAGATTCTTCACTGCATCATTTGCTTCTTTTTCCAACTGAATTGCAATATAAACCAAACCTAAGATCCTGTATGCTCTGCCTTTCTCAAGTTCTCCTACATTCTCTTTCTTTAAACATTGTTCAATAAGTGCAATTGCTTCTGTCCATTTACCAGCTTGATACTCTTCTTCAGCTTTATCAAGTTGTTCAGTACATTGATCTTGAGTTTGTGCCCAAAGAACATTTAATTTAATTGAATCAGCATTAAACGTCAGAATTGGAGCAATAATTAAAATTGCTGCAATCAGTGTTATGCTGTTAATCATTTTTTTCATTTGAACCTCCTTAGAAATAATATTTAAAACCTTTACTTAATCAATTTTTTTTCTCAATTTATTTAAAGATTGAACTTACTTTGATTTAGTTAATTCAAATTCTTTTCTGTCTTCACGATCATTTGCTGCTTCATAAATACTATATGGCACCTCATATTTTTCTTCTTTTGAATTTACATATCCTTCTTTTTTGAGAACGATTTTATATGTGCCGGGTTTTAGCTGCAGCTGAACAGGTGTATATTTTCCGGTTGTACTTCCATTAATAAATATTTCACAATACGGCGGGTTAGAAATTAAAGTAAGCTTTGCTATCCTGCTTAAATCATAAACAAATTTTTGACTGCCGCCAGTAACATTAATAGTCATTGTTGGCGTTGAACCTAATGTTGGATGTGTTAATTTAATTTTATATCTGCCTGCTGGTAATTCAGTGTTAAAGGGAGAATTAGTATCCTGTGCTTTTAATTCATCATTGATATAGATACTTCCATAAGGACGAACCAGGATTTCAACCTTACCCAATGAGCCGGAAGATGAAATCAATTCTGCAGTAAGTGTAGTTGTTTTACTTACTTCAACTTCCACTGTTTCACTATAATCAGCAAAACCTTTTTTCTTAATTACTAATTTATGCTTACCAGCAGTTGTTTTTGAATTATTAAATGGTGTAGAACCAACAAATGCACCATCCAGATATACCGATGCTTCTGAAGGTTTTGAGGTAATTTTTAATCTGCCAAACTGATCTGCTGATGTTTCGGTTGCAGATGATAATTTTTTATTGATAGTCTTCGTTTTATTTAATAGTATCTTAAATGATTCAGTGTAATCAGTATAACCATCCTGTCTTAATACTAAATTGTAATCAGCAACTGGCTGTTCATTATTAAGAAAAGGAGTTTTTCCTACGGCTTCACCATTTAAAAATACTGTAGCACCAGCCGGGTTACTATCTATTTTTAAAATTCCAAAACCTTTGAAATTAGGATCCTTTGTAAGAGTAAAATTAAACAGCTTCGAGCTTTCTTTCTGAACATCAATTTCTGTATCTAAAACATTAAATCCAGCCTTTTCAACTCTTATCCTGTGTTTACCGGAATTAATGGAATAATTTTCGATTGGTGAGTTGTTAATTGGATATCCATCAACAAATAATTTCGCTCCCGAAGGATTAGTTGTAATACTTATTTTCTCTTTTTGGATTGGTCTTAAATTAAATGAAACGTTTTCATTCATACCGGATTCAACTGTAATAATCGTATCAACAGATAAAAATCCATCTTTGCTTACAGTTAAAGATATTTTTCCGGCAGATTCCAATTTATAATCCTTAACGGGTGAAACTCCAATTGATTTTTGATTAAGCATTATATCAGCATCAGAAGGATTTGAAGTAATTGACAAATAAGTTTCATCTGTCGAATTGCCACCGGGTAGAAATAAAAATAAAGAAGCAGCTAATAACACTATAACAGCTATAGACGGGAATAAAACAGCGGGTTTCTTAAAATCAAATTTACTGCTTTGTTTAACAGTTGGTTCTTTTACTACACGTTCAATAATTGTAGTATCCTGAGATTTGCCTTTACCTTTTTCAGGATGATATTCTCTTTCAAAGCTGTATATATCTTCAAGCATTTCATCAGCAGTTTGATACCGTTTATCAGGATCTTTGTTGATTGATCTGGAAATAATTTTTGTAAATTTTTTCGGAATACCGGCATTAAATTTTACTGGTGAAGGAATTTCTCCATCAACAATAATTTTTTGAATAGTAAAATCAGAATCAGTTTTATCAAACGGAACCCTACCGGCAATCATTTCATAAACAGTCATTCCTAATGAATACAAATCACTGCGTAAATCAACATTCTTTAACCCTTTAACCTGCTCTGGAGACATATAATATAAAGTTCCTGCTCTTGCCTGAGTTACTGTACTTGCAGGACCTTTTTGTTCAACTACTTTTGCCAGACCAAAATCTGTTACTTTTACTTTGTTAGTACCGGATAAAAGAATATTACTTGGTTTGATATCGCGATGTATTACACCAACCTTGTGGGCATGACCAATAGCATTAAGAAGCTGCTTAGTTATTGATATAGCATCTTGAATATTGAACGGACCATTTTCCTGAAGGTATTGGGATAATGGTACAGATTCAACATATTCCATCACCATAAAGAAACCGGCATCTGTTTCCCTTAAAGCATATACACCAACTATGTTTGGGTTTTCGAGTTTTGCTAATGCTTTTGCTTCTGTCTTAAATCTTCTGACAAAATTCTCATCCCTTGCAAGAAAAGGATCAATCATTTTCAATGCAACGATTTTTTCAAGATTAGTATCAAGCGCTTTGAATACAACGCCCATACCGCCTCTTCCAATCACTTCAAGGATGCGATAGCTATCGACAGTTTTACCAATTAATGAATCCATTTACATTACCGAATGTATAATACTATATTTAATTTTTTTCGAATGCTGATTTAATTGTAAGATTGCTGAATTCAACTTCAACATTTGAGTCAGCAAAAAAACCAAACTTACCTTTAATAAAATCGCTGCTAAGATACGATTCTAAAAGTTTATTGTCATTATATATCATTATCCAGGGACCAAGACATTTCAACTTTATTTGAAATCCTTTTTTACCTGTATCCATAATCTGTTTGCCGGTTACAATTGTTTCCTTTTTATCATCATTAACTTTAATTAAGGAATAACTACGCGAATTGTTCAACAAGAATAAATAATAATTTTCGTTCCCGCTGTTTTCATCTCTGTTATATCCAACAATAACGCCTGCATTTTCATTAGAATATTCATCAAAGCGAACATCAACATTTAAGTCAATATCTTCCATTGCCTGTTTAAAAAAAATCTTTTTAGATTTATTTGTTTTCAGAAACGCTATTCTATCGTCATTATTCTTAAAATCGCCTGCCGATAATCCGGGTTTTTCCCAATTACTTAAATTAAAGTTTGCAAAGATTATTTCCTTTTCATCATCATCTTTGTTTACTGTTTTATCATCAAGCTGTTTTTTCAGCTGGTCTTTATTTACCTTCGGATTTTTATTGTTATCGGATAAATTTTTATTATCAGATTTTTCAATTATCATTATTTTATTGTTTAACTCTTTATCATTTGGATCAAGTGTATAAGCTTTTTTAAAATTTAACAAAGCTTCATCTTTTTTGTTAACAGCTAATAATTCATTACCAGCTTGAATATATTTCAAAATCACATTCTCTCTGCCACTTAATGCACCAATATGCAGCGGATTCTGGTTTAAAATTAAATTATAAAGAACCATTGCACTATCAAGTTTACCTTCAGATAACAGATTATTCGCTTCAGTCAAAAGTGCATCAGGATTTTCATCTGTAATAATTTCTTCCTTAACCATAGTACTATCAGCAGCAGTGATATTCTTTTTAGAAAAAAGGTCAGTTATTTCTTTCTGATAAATTAAAATAAAGACAGCAATTAAAATGATCAGCAATAATAATACTGTAACCGGAAACCAGGAATTTTTCTTTTTAACTGCAGGTGTTTGTTTAATCTGATTATCATTCAAGTTTTCATCAACTATTTTGACTACCAGTACTGTAACATTATCATTTCCACCGCGATCATTTGCCAGGGCAATCAGTTTTTTGCAGGCTTCCTCTTCAGAATTACTTAATACTATCTTTTTTATCTCTTCAGGAAGCACTTTTGAAAGACCATCTGAACACAAAACGAAACAATCGCCACCGCTTATTAAAATATTTTCAATCAAGTCAACTTCCAGATCGGTTTCAATCCCCATAGCTCTGATTAATACAGATTTGGAAGGATGATTTTTTGCTTCTTCCTCCGTAATAATTTTTTTACGTACCATTTCCCCAACTTCTGTATGATCGTTTGTAAACTGAATTATATTATCATCAGAAATTTTATAAATCTTACTATCACCAACATGGGCAATATGTGCCCTGTCATTTTCTATTACAAGAGCCGAACAAGTTGTACCTTTTTTGCGGAATTGAAGAGCATCCTGAGAAGTTTGATTGATTTTATAATTAGCTTTTTTAAATGAATATAAAAGCGCACTGGAAATAATTTCAGAATCAAAAGAAAAGTATTCGTTTCCAATAACATCAACCGCTGTCTGGCTTGCTTCTTTACCTCCGGTATGTCCACCCATTCCATCGGCAACCATAAACAAAATGCCTTTGGATTGGTACATATTTAAACCATCTTTTGGAAATTTACCAAAGCTGTCCTGATTTTCAGTTCTTACAAGACCAATATCGGAAGCTCCAAAATATTTTATACTAAGCTGCTGCTTTTCTTTCAATAGATTCAACCTTTTAGAGTTAATTGAGTTGCTGTAAACTACTTAATAATGGATTATCAAAATCAAACCCGAATAATCTTGGATTTTCACCAATTACTGCGGCAGAAAAGATATAGAAAACATAGTTATATGTTTCATCTGGAATTCTTTCTCGATACTTAACAAGTAAATTCCAAAAATTTCTTTGTTTCGGATCTTCGGGTAATTCGTTGACAAGTTTTCTGAAATTATTTTCGCCCCAATTGTATGAGCCAATAACAAGTAAGCCAGAAGCTTGAGCTTCAGTCTGGTAAATAAATTTAATATACTTAGCAGCAGCAGTTGTAGCTTTAGGTACATTAAAACGATCATCCAAGGGATCGTACTGATTTAGCTCAACTAAAGGTCCTGTTTCCAAACCATACTGCCGCGCAGTCATTGGTATAAACTGCCACATTCCTTTTGCATATCCGTATCGTGTTATTGGTCCAACAATATCAAACTTAAAGTCACTTTCCTGCAATGCCAGATAAAAAAACTGTGGAGGCAGGCTCTGTTTTAAAAACGCTTCAATTATAGGTCGGATATAATTGTTTTCCTGTGCACGTGTTATTGCTGATTTTAATCTTGGAGATGACTTCCACTTGTTAATAAATGTTTTTACTTCTCCAACAAAATTTTCAGGCATATTAATTTCGCACTCACCAAATAATCTTGCCATTTTAAGAATCAACCTGTCCTCTTCACTAAGATCATAAACATCAAGTTCACCAACATACTTATCGTAAATTTTTTCCATTCTGTTATAATCACCGCGCATTTTTTCAATAGTCTGTTCAACTTCAGTATTACCGGCATTTTCCACAGCAGATGATAATTTTGAGAGCTGAATATCAATCCCTTTCATCTGATAAAAGATTGATTCAGCCAGTTCTTTTTGTTCGTTAGCTTTAATATGCTGATAAACTGCATAAGCTGAGGCAAGTATTCCAATAAATGCAACAAGAGCAATTATCAGCCAGTATTTTTTCGATTGCTTTTTCTGAACAACTTTAAATGCCTGCTGTATCATTCTTGTATGATCGCCGGCATTAGGATTATTACCTTCCTGTTCAAAGTAACGCTGGATATAACTTTGCAAAGAACTATCGGTATCGGATGCACCAGAAGTTGATGATGGTTTGCTTTCAGTGTCTTTAATTAATTCTAGTTTAACTATAGGACCATTCTTCCCCAATTCAAGTTTAATCGGATTGGATAATATAATGTGATCAATTTTTTTTCCATCCAGATAGGTACCGTTACTGCTAAACAGATCAGCAATAAACCATTTACCTTCTTTATAAGATATCTCCAGATGATCACGGCTTACTAAGCCATCATCAATCTTAACTGCACAGGTATCAACACGTCCGATACGAAAAGTGTCTTTAAAAAAGTATTCTTTCTTTTGTGATTCTCCTTTTTCTATGGTTAATCGGACAATAGTTTTATTCTGTTCATTTTTTATTGATGTAGGTTCTGTACCCATAGTAGAAGCATAATGTCAATTCTTTAAGATAAAGTATTTATTTTTTGTCTTGATTAAAACTAAGCATCATTCTTAATACAGCAGGCCCAATCGTTTGTCTTGTTTTTTTTGTAAATGTTGCCGTAAGTTTATACGCTTTTTTATTACCCATTACATAAATCTGATGCTGATATATTCTTAAATCATCTGTAGGATACCAGCTAAAAATTGCTTCATAGGCATCGCTGCCATTTGTTAATTTTGTTGCACCTTGTTTAAGAAGCATACAGGATTTTAATTCGCTTTCCAGTGTTTGTATCTGTATCTGGGAATATTCAGTAAGATCTTCAGCAGCTGGTTCTGTATCAATTGTAACAATAACATTATGTTTAATCCCATCTGTAACGGGACCTTCCAAAGTGTAAATTGTTTTATCTTTCCAATCTTCAAGCTGCTCTAACAAAAAACCATTGCCTTGAAACGGAATTGTTTTGTCTTTTACTGCAGGCTGCTGCGATTGTTGTGACTGCTTTTGAGGTTCAGCTTTTTGCTGAAGCTTTTCAGTAGAAGAGGCTTCAGCTTTTTCCGGCAGCTTAACTTCTTCCTCCTTTTTAGGAGGCTGATTTTGAAACTGTTTATAATATTCCGGGATATCCATTTTAATCTACACCTTCATCAGATAAATGCTCAATAAGAGAAATCCACTCTTTGGAAGATTTAATTCTTTCAATTTCCTTATCTTTCTGATCATCAGTCATGTTCAAAAATAATCTTTCATTCATCATTAAGTCTTCTTCTGTTTCTTTAAATGCAGTAAGTCGGCGTAGCATAAGATACCCTTCATCACAAACACGACGAGGAATAGGTAGTTCCTCCATTAGGGCTTGAGGCTCTGTATCATCCAGCTTTCTTTTATCAAGAAGCATGGAATTAATTACAGAAGTAATTTTATTTCTGTTATTTAAAATAACAGATACCAAAACATCTGTTTCCCAAACAAAATTATCAGCATTTTTTGTATCTAACGATTCCATAAGAGGAGTAAATGCTAAGTCGCCTATGGACAATAATACCATAGCAGCTTTTTGAGCTTCTTCTTCCTTATCGGAGTGCAGAATTTTTACTAATTCAACTGCATCTTTTCTTGATTCTTCTGATATAACCTTGCTAAGTGTGTCTATCTTTTTATTGTCTTGTAATTTAATCTCCTTAAGTATCGATGAGATATTCTTGTTTTCCATTTTTGGTTCCTCATTTATTGATGAATCATTACAGCTTGATAATAAGAATACAAATAGAAGATAAATAATATAAAGTCTGTTCATTCTTGAACTCTTGAAGTTTTTAGTAAAGTTGAAACTTTGTTTTTCCTCTTCTACTTCTCAGAAAATTATTTGTTGATCTTTTGGCATATTCAAGGCTGCGCCACCATGATTGATAAGCATTTACTTCTGAATAACTCAAAATATAAAATAACCAGTAGCACCACCCTCTATAATCACCGGGTCTGTCAGAAAAATATGCAAACCGGTCGGTAGGTGGAATATCTCTTGCCCAGTTTTTATAGGGATTCTTTCTTATAATTTTCCAATAATGGAGTTTAGAACTACATCCGAAATGACAGAAGACTTTGCATTTCAATTCTACTGCTCCTAAGTCATAAGGGCTACTAAAGGTATTTTCCCAGCCTGCATGAAGTAAAATGTGATTTTCTCTTTTGAAAAAACCCCAATAGCGGTTTGAAGGAGATTTAAATGCATCCAGCACATAGTTCTTTAATGAATCTGGTAAAGTAATTCTTCTTAAATCAAGTTTTGCCTCGGGATGTCTGTCATTAATTGATGGAGGTCTCTCCTCAACTGCAACCGGGGCAAATTTATACTTATGGTGTAAAATGTCAGAAAACGGAATCCCAACAAATGGATACGCAAGGCGAAATATTCCATTACGATTACTATCACCCTGTTCCCATCTATCGCCTTCAATATAATTATCGGATGAAATATCAGGATCAAAGCAGGTTCCTCTGCCGTAGCGCGAGTGTCCGGCATAGATAACATGAATCCCTGGTGTTTCCAATGCTTTGTAAAAATCATCTTTACTTCTTACAATTTCAATAAAAAAATGTACTTGTTGATCATCACTGATATATTCAAAGTGAGTTGAATCCAAAGCAGTAAAGTTTGAAGTAAAATTATTTTTTAAAAAATCTTCTAATGGTTCTTCAGAATATCTGCTGTCTCTGGCTTTTCTTGCTCTTAGGTCATCATCACGAAAATCTAGCCCTTGAGCCACAATAATTTTCCGTCTCTCGTATGTTAATCTAAAAGCACTTAACGAACCTGATGAACCAGAACTTGTTCCGTCAGTCATATTATAACTTGTTTATCTATAAGTTAATTAGTTGTAATTCTTATTTTGATTTGCCTATGCCTTTAATATTCTCAAATTCAATTTCGTATTTACCAGGCGGGACATTTTCAATTTTTGCATATCCATTTGAATCGAGCTTCCCTTCTTTATTCTTTCCATCAGAAAATTTAATTTTATACGAAATATCTTTCAAGGGATTTCCTTCCTGATCCTCAAGTTTTATCTCAATCCAATCTTTAAACTTTAATAAATCCGAATCAGCATAAACACCGCCTACATCAACCCGAAAAAAATATTCAGGGTTTTTATATCCTTTTTCTGTCTCCTGATCGGTTGGTATGTTTTTGGTGTCAGTCTGAAATTTAAATTCCCAATCAACTTCTATCTTTTGATTCTTTACATTTGTTTTAAGACTTGCGATCAGATCATGTGCGCCATCATCATCATGTTCAAAAATTAAAACCTTACATTCAGCTCCTTCATAAGTATCGGTAACATCTGCAGAAATCTTTAAGACATCACCTCTCCTTGCTTCCTGTTTATCCCACTTTAGATTTTTAATCTTCGGCGGTAGGTAAACATATAAACAATTGGATTTTTTACTCAATCCAAGCTTTGATAGCTTTACTTCAGCGTATAACTCATCTTTTGCTTTTTCAGGAATTTTTATTTTGGTTAATAAATAATTACCGGCAATCTTAGTTTTAATGGTATCAAGCACTTTGCCTGAAGCATCAGATATTTCTATTTTAACTTCAGAGTTATTACCGACAAAGTGTGTATTAATCTCAAGCCCAACCTCTGCACCATTACACCCGATTCCGGCTGTCCATATTACCCGGTCAATTGATGACTTAAGTTTTATTTTATTTGATTTACCTGTATTTCCTTTGTGGTCAGACATTTTTATTCCATCAGATATACAGTTGTATTTGTACAGAACATCAGCCTTCCCTGATCATCTAAAACGGGCGGTGCAAAAATCTTTCCCTCAGCTTCAAAGTTTAATGATTCATTTCCTTTTGCATTCAGTCTTATCAGCTTATTTTCTGCAGCAATGATAATGGAGTTATCAGCAAATGCTGTTGCAGAGTTAATACCTCTGATTAATTTAGACCAAATAAGCTTCTTATCTTTAATACAAAACACTTTGTTGTTAGTAAGAATAAATACAAATCCATCCGGTGTTAAGATTGGCGGACACAATACAGGTCTTGCATCAACAAAATCATCTATAACCTCAACAGAATACTTTTCTTTTCCATCAAAACTTATACACTTAAGATTTACAAAATGTTTTGAAGAAGAAGCTAAATAAATATCACCTTCTTGGGAACTGCTTGCAAAAACTGAATTATAATCCTTTGGTAAATCAAAACTGTAATCCGGATTGGCTTCATCCGACTTTTTTCCTAAAATAAATATCTGCCCCTGAGTTGGTGAAAAGGTTAGAACAAAACCTTTTTCATAATTAACTAATGGTAATGACGGACAAATTTGATTATAATATCTCTTATGCCAGATAAAACCTAAACTTTTTTTTGCTGCCTGATAGATTAAATATTCCGGTACTGAAGTATCAACAATATCTGAATAATAAATCTGAGCTATTAAACCATCTGCATCTGGTTGGAAAAGTATTAGTTGTGATTCATCAATTATCCCGCTTATCGGGTACTTACTAATCATTATGTTATTTTGATAATCAATTGCTTCCATATCATCTTTACGGGCAGCTGACTGATAGAAAAGCAGCTTATTATTTAGAACAACCTGCGAACCATACCATTTGGATCGCCTCCATTTAATTTTCCCTTCCCCGCTAAAACAGATTATTTCGGACATGTTATCCAGAAAATAATCCTTACCATCAGTTAAGATTAATCTGATTTCATGATTAGATGCACTCTTATCACCGATCTCAATTTCTCTTAGAATTTTGCCATTAACTTTTGGAATTGAGTTAATAAAAGAATCGTGGCGAGAATTTGAATAATACTGTGTGTACATATTATTAACTAAAAAAAAATTATAAATCAAACATAGTATAATTAGCATTGCCTACTCCAGGGCTGCCGACCCAATTAATTATTGTACTAAAATCTGTTTTTATCAGGTTTCCATTTCCGGTTTCTTTCCCAAAAAGATATCTGATGATCTTTTCTTTATCAGTATCCCAATCAACCTGTATTCTTTTTCCTGAAGTAGTAAAATTATTTCCAAGTCTGAAAGTTACTTCAATATCATACTGGGAATTAGCTGGAGCTGTACCTGTATAAACCTGATAACCTGGAGTAAAAGCAACAAATAAATTTTTAATGTCGTTACTGTTCGATGTTGCTGCTCTAAACTTATTATTAAGCATAACACCAATATCATTATTCAATCTTTGAGCCCAGCTTCGTTGAGATTCAAAATTCCAATTTTCAGTACTAGAATTGATAAACTTTAATGCAAGCCGGATTTGAACAACAAGAATACCATTAAATGTCTGACCCTCTTTCGCCATAATTGAAAATTCATCATCACCGAGTTTATATATTAATAAATCTACATTATGATTGGGAGAAATTAAATGATTGTTTATTGAATAAGAGGCTAACTCAACATTCCGATATTTGTCGTCCAGAAAAAAATTATGTTTGTGCTTAAGCCCTTGAAAAGTAATTTTAAATTTTGTGTCTTTCAGAAATTCGTTTAATTGTTTACCAGAACCGGATTCATCATTAATCCAAAGTATATATTTCCAATAATTTCTGATACGCGGAGTACGGTTATGATACATTCTTGCTAATTCATCAAACCTATATGGACCTCCAACAGCAGTATATGGCTGATCATATCTTGGTAGTCCGATCCACACGTTACTGCCTGTTTCATAATTATAAAGATAAGAATCCCAGTTGCCTGTAGCATGACCCATTTCATGGTGATTGGTTAGAACTGCATAAGTGTTTCCATCAACGTCCTTCAAAGAATTATTTGGATCAGGCGTACCAAAATAAGTAGGGTCAGCCTGGTAATCTCTGCTGCGGAATTTAGCATCACCGGTTCTCATCCAGGCGCCATTTGTGTTATCAGTAACACTAACTAAACATTTATGTCTGTCACCATTGGTATCGTTTTTTGCTTCCATATAAAAGAAAAGTCTGAGTAAAATATCTTCTGAGCCTGAATGCTTTTCAATTAAATAGTTTTTGTTCATCCTTGTCATCGCATTAGTCATTCCTTCTTTACGATGATTTGTTACATCAGCTGCTGTTCCGCCTTGATTGAAAATAAATCTGCAATTCCAATAGACTATTAAATAGTTAAGCGGCTTACCATCCAGTTCAGCACAGTCATGAAAATAATGCATTTCGTAATTACCGCAGCCAGTTAATGCGTATGCTTTAGTCCTATCAGCAGCATCAGTTGCAATCACACTTTTTGATTTATGCAAAGATGTATCGTCTTTTATTGCCAGTCTTGCACCAACAACATGATTTTTTTTATAATCAAAAGAGGTGTCCCCTTCGCCGGATCTTTGAAGTCCAATATCGTAGAAGTTATTACAAAAATAAACTACCCGGGTAAATATTGGTACATCGGTTATAAGATTTTTATTAAACTTACAATTTGTAAATACCGGTTGATCAGTATCCGGATTATAGATTTTCATCCTTCGTAAGTTCTTGTTCTTTCCATCAACCGTTTCCATAGTATCATAATCAATACAAAACAACGCATAACGAGAATTATCATCCAAAGCCAAAGCAGTACCATTCGGTTTTTTATCAGATAAAATTTGACTTTTGGAAGAATCCACTAATACAATATCATCCAATGAAAAAGTAAGCGGCTTTTCTTTATCAGTAACCTTATCGCCAAATGGTTTCAAATCAAGTTCATCTTTAAATACTTTCTCAAACCTATCACCTTTATTTATATCTCCATCGTAACGTGTCCAATAATTTCTTGATGACCACTTTAATGGCAGATCATAATATTTCTGACGTTCTACAAAAGTTAATTTTTTTATTTCCTCAATAGTTTTTTCAACAATTACGGGATCAGTGCTGTCATCCTGAGTAAATATCCATTTATTTTTTGCTTCAAATTCAAAATAAAATTCTTTTCTTTCCGGCTTTTTTATCTTTTTCCCAAACTTAACTTTAATAAAGTAAGTGTCATCTTTATAAATTGTTTCGCTGGATATTTCTTTCTTATTATCTTCATAAACCTTAAAAGTTAAACCATCAGGCACCGGTAATTGTTTTTTCTGAATCTTGTCGTAGAAAACTAATTTAAGATTATAAACAACATACTTTAAATCAGCAGGGTCTATGTATAATTGCTTAAAGTAAAATTTCCGCCAAAGAGGGCACTCTTCTTCTTTATGTGTGCGATTCTTTACTGCAGGGCAATTTATTTCTGGAATTTCATCTTTATCAAAGAATAGTATTTCTACTCTTCTGTTACGCTGTGATCTGTAATTGTCTTTATTTTTTGATTCAATCGGGAAAGATTCACCACATCCTAAAAAAGGGTTTTTATCATCAATAAATTTAACATCTGATTCTCTTCTTGCATTCAGGTCTGCAATTGAAATTTCAAGCGCTTCAGCTATTTCCTTTGAGTAAAGATCATAAACATATTCCCAAATTTCTTTAGGCCATCTATGTTTAGAGTCATTATTAACTAACTTAAAATTTTTATCAGCATTTGCTGAATCAATCTTATTAAAGAATTTTTGTGTAGCATTTCTTGTAGCATCATTATATTTATCATTAATTTCTCCAGGGTTGCATCCGCAATTTAATTTTGGTTCAAAGTATTTCATTATCTGCTGATAATCTTCCACTTTATGTCTGTTGTATGATAACTCAGCCCATTCTTCTCTTTTTCCGATTAATATGTAAAGAACATTTTTTGCTCTTTCATCCGAAAGAGTAAAATTAAATTCGGGTGTACCAGAGGTATCAGTATGACCGGTTATGATCATTCTTACCTCCGGATCAAATTCAAATTGTCTAAAAACAACAGCGAGCGCTCTGATACCAGTTATATCCAGACTCTCATCATTAGATTGAAGATCACCATCTTCTGAGCTTTTCCCCTTTGGATTTTCAGGCATTAACACACAGCTGTTAAGATGGAAAAGGACATCTTCCATTTCAAGTACAGACACTTTAACAAACTTCAGAATAAGTTCGTTCTTTTTACTGGTTAATGCAGAAGATTTGCCATTCCCAAATATATCGCTGAAAATAACATCAACTTTATTTTGATCACCATTACTCATATAATCACTTAGGGCTTAAACGAAATTTTAATTTTACCGGGCGGGATTTTTTCAATCTTTGTTTTTCCGTTACTATCAAGTTTTCCTTTCTTGATTTCTCCTGACGGCAGATAAATCTGATATTCTTTGTTGGCTAAAATATTACCTTCTTCATCCTTAAAAACTATCTCAATATCATCATCAACATCCAGTATTCCGGATTTAGCAACCATTTCATTACAGTAAGCATCAAAATAGAAAAACGGACGTGAGTATCTGCCGATGTTTTCTTTGTAATCAACAATCTTAATCAGATCTTCATCAACTTTTAACTCCCATTCTGTTTCAGCCTTATCACTATTGATATCAGCATCAAGTTTTGTTAATAAATGGTCGCTGTAATTAATATCTTTAACAAAAATCCTGAACTCAACCTTACTTCCATCTTTTATACCGATTGATTTTACTTTAAGTTTTATTTTGTCACCCATCTTTGCTTTTTCCTTAGACCACTCAGCGCCAAACAGATCAAATAATTCCACTTTACATTGTCCTTCTTTTAATGCATCGCGGGCTATTCTTCCATCGGAGTTAACTACTGCAGCAGATTCCTGATTGTCAGTATCGGTTAAAAGATAATTAACTCCGCTAACTGCATTTCCAGCTTCATCTTGTAATTCAAATTCAATCCAATGTTCATTTCTTGTTGTAGCTTCGACATTACCGGATAAAGCATTTCTTGCACCTGCATTTGCAGAAGCAGCTCCGCTTGATCCCGCACCGCCTCCGCTTCCGCTTCCACTGCCTGCTGTACCAATCATAACTGTCATACAACCCATAACAATAGAATCAGGCGGACCAACACAGGTAGCCATATCTCCCATTCTTGCAGCAGGCACTCCACCAATTAAAACTGTTGGACTGCCGGGCGGAAGGATTGGTCCTCCAACGTGTGGAATAGGCGGTGTACCTGGTGTAACCATCGGACACATGTGCATATCACCAACCCGGGCGGCTGGCATATTACCAATCAATACTGTCGGGCAGCCGGTAACAATTGCACCTCCGTGTGCACAAGTATCACCCATTCTTGCAGCGAAACTCATTTGTATTATCTCTGTTTATTATTAATTAATTTTAACTAAGGATCCTTTAATTGTATTTATTCCTGAGGCTTCGACTGTAACTAACGAACCTTTGACCTGAGTATTTACACCAGCTTCAACGGTTGTATTCATTCCTTTAATTTTATGCTCTGCACTTGCTTCTGCTGTAATGTTGAGAGCCTTAATCTTAAGATCAGCTTTAGCTTCTTGTTTAATATTAGCAGAACTTAGCTCATAATCCTGATCGGTTTCAGTTTTCATATTACCGGAATTGATTTTTGTATCCCCTTCTGTTTCGATAGTAAGATTTTTGGATTGGATTTTTATTTCTCCCTTAGGTGCAAGAATATCTATATCACCGTTCTTTGATTCTATCACAATTTTATTATTAGTTATATCAATTGTCAGATAATTGTTTCCCGGTTTATCCGAGAAATGAATTTTTTCACCTCCGCCGGAATCATCTATTTTCATAAAGTGACCATTCTTTGTCATCACCTCAAGTTTGGTATTTTTATCATCCATCAGAATTTTATGCCCTTCTTTACTGATGACTTCAATTTTCTGTTCTTCATCATTCATTATTAGTTTATGGTCTTCTTTACTTATAATTTCAATTTTTTTATCAGCATCATTTAAAGAGAGCTTATGATTACCTGATGAGGTTAAAGAAATTTTTGTCTCTCGTGATGAATCATCCATTACTATTTCATTACCGGATGCAGTTCGTATGATATTTTGTTTTCTGTTTTTCTGAGCAACAGGAGTTGCAGTAGATGGATTTGGAACGGTACCCAAACCAACAGGGCGGTCAGGATTTCCATCAACACAAGACCATAGCAATTCTGTTTCTTCATGATTCGGGAAATGGATTCCATATCCGGGTCCTGAATAAAACTGTGAAAGCCTTAAAGGCATTGTTGCTCCTTCATCACTAAGATCAAAATTCATCTTTGCCCGGTATCTTCCATGATCATCAATGGATGCATATTCGTCGCCGGCATTTGATAATATTTTAGCACTCATAATACCGGTTACTTTTGGTACTGGTGTATTTCTCAATGGTCTGTATTCGATACTGAATGGTATTGCTTCGAACTCACACTCAAAAGTTGGCTCATACTTTTTCTGATCAGGCAAAAAAGCAAAAAGACTTTTTTGCTGTCCTTTATAAGTAATACTTGTTAAAATATATTCGTTATTCCAATCATTACGATAATGTTTATCCATATTAAAACGATAACCAGCTCTGAACAATCTGCAATCACTTACTCCGTAAAAGATTTTACTCTGTGCAATAAATTCCTGATTTCTTACTTTCGCAAGAAATTCAGCTTCATTTTCATTCAGAAAATTATCTCCATAATCATAGTAAAAGCCCGGATCATTGTTATTTATCTGACTCTGACCAATCAATTGTTTTTCAGGAAACATATAATTGTAATCTTTTAGTTTTACCAGACCTGTAACAACTTTCTCCTTACAGCTTATTTCATGAATTGATTCATCTTCACCAAACGGGTCTTTGTTTAAATTAAATTTAATAGGTTCTTTGGAATCAATTTTAGGCAGGTTATTATTATTATCAGTAATTACTACTATATCTTTATCACTTGAGTGATCGAAATAATAGTAAATACCATAATGTTCAAGTCGTCTGTTGATAAAATTGAGATCTGTTTCTTTATACTGAACCAAATACTCACTTTCAGGGTATGAACTCTTTAAATCAATTTTAAAATCAATACTGGATTTATTGAATATAGTCTTAATTAAGTCTTCTATTTTATAATTTTCAAACACAGCATTCTGATAATTAAGACCAAGCCGCCAAAGCGAGGGAACTAAAGTAACTTTATAAAAATTGTATTCATTTGATTTGCCATATTGCTCTAAGTTTGAAATTATTCCGTGAATTTTAAATGGGTCTTCATCACCTCGATTAAAAACAAGTGCAGCGGGATTATTCAGGATTTTAGAAGAGTCCAACTCAAAATTATCAGAGATAAATCTGATCTGATATTCAAACAGCTCTGAAATTTTTTCTCTGCCTTCAAAAGACAACACATTAATACCTTCATTTTTCACTTCAGAAAAATGTATTTCATAATGCGGCTGGTTGTGTTTATAACTAACCATTACTTACCTCTTTTTAAAAATTTCATTTTAATAATTTTACATACTTAATTCACTGCTTCACAGATTCATTCTCTTAAACCGTCAATCAAAATGTCATCACTAAATAATAATCCAGTCTTAAGAAAATTTATATTTGAATGAACCGTCTTTAGCTTTTGTAACCATCAGTTTATCAGGTTCTTTGCCTTCAGCCATAAAGGCAATCATCTGAGAGGAAATTTCGGGTGCCAGTTTTTTATCAATAATTGCATCAATATTTCTTGCTCCTGTTTCTGCTCTTGTGCAGGATTCAAGAATATCATCAACAACTTTTTTATCAAATGATAATTCAAGTTTTCTGTTCTGCATCAAACGTTTTTTAATTTTATTTAATTTAATCTCAACAATCGGACGCATTGCCTCGGCATTCAATGGCAGAAAAACAATTGGTTTAACTCTTCCTAAAAACTCGGGTCTAAAATATTGATTAAGATATGGTCTTAACTCTTCGAGTAAATCTTCCGGAGAATTCATCCCTTCATTATACTTTTGAAATACAACATCCGAAGCAATGTTGGATGTCATAAAAATAATAGTATTTGAAAAATCAATATTTCTTCTGTCAGCATCCTGAAGCATACCTCTGTCAAAAACCTGCATAAAAAGATCTATTACACTTGAATTAGCTTTTTCAATTTCATCAAGTAAAACAACACAATAAGGTCTTCTTCTGACCGGCTCACTTAATGCACCACCTTCGCCATATCCAACAAGACCCGGATCAGCTCCAATCAATCTTGATGTATTATATTCGTTCTGATATTCTGTCATATTCAAAGTAACCATAAATCTTTCATCACCGAATAAAACTTCTGCAACTGCTCTGGCTAATTCGGTTTTACCAACACCGCTTGTTCCGATAAGCATAAAAACACCAATCGGTCCTTCTTCTTTTTTAATTCCGACTTTTGCACCCCGTAATACATCGGCTATTTGTTTAATTGCATGATCTTGTCCTAAAACACGCTTTCTTAATTCATCTTCTAATTGCAGCATAGTAGTCATTTCATCTTTAGTCATATTACCGACCTTAATTCCTGTCCAAGCTTCGATTACTTCTGCAACCGTGTTCTTAGTTACTTCTGCAAACACCTGTGGTCTTACATCCTGAATTTCACTAAGTTCTTTTTTAACCTTTTCAATTTCATCAATGATTGATTTATCTGCTCCACCGTTATTAGCTGCTGCAAATTTTTTCTTCCTTAATTCCATAAGCGTGCGTGTCAGTTCACTTTCCTTCAGCCATTTATCTTCTTTTTCTTTAACCTCTTTTTCAAGATTTTCTTTTTTTACTTTTAGCGCTTCAAAGCTTTCTTTATTAAAAGCAAGATCCATATCAGAATCTTTTTTAAGTGAGCTGATTGCCATTTCTGTAGATTTTAATTCGCTGATCAACAGTTCAAGTTTAGGCGGTTTACTTGTTAATGACATCTTAACTCTTGTTGCTGCAGTATCGAGTAAATCAACTGCTTTATCGGGTAATTGTCTTCCGGCAATATATCTTCTGGAAAGTTTAACCGCTCCTTCAAGCGCTTCATCAGTAATATGAATTCCGTGATATCCTTCGTATTTGGTTTTGATACCGCGCAGCATTAACACAGCTTTATCATCATCAGGTTCACCGACATATATCGGCTGGAATCTTCTTTCAAGTGCAGCATCTTTAGCAAAATATTTATTGTATTCAAGATATGTTGTAGCTGCAATTGCTCTGAACGAACCTCTTGCAAGTGCAGGTTTAAGAAGATTAGCAGCATCACCTCCGCCTGCAGAAGCACCTGCACCAATCAGAGTATGTGCTTCATCAATAAATAAAATTGCCGGTGTTGGCGAATTTGCTATTTCTGTTATTACAGCTTTCAATCTTTTTTCAAACTCGCCTCTCATTTTTGTTCCTGCTTGTAAAGAACCTAAATCAAGTGAATAGATTTGATTATTCTTCAATACATCAGGCACTTCATCAGAAGCGATCTTTATAGCTAAACCTTCTACCAAAGCAGTTTTCCCGACACCCGGTTCACCAAGAATAATTGGATTGGATTTTTTTCTTCTTGATAATACTTCAATAACCTGAATGATTTCATCATCTCTTCCAAGGATTGGATCAATCTTTCCATCTTTAGCCTGAGCTGTTAGATTTGTAGTAAACAAATCAAGGACTGTTCCATCGGCAGGAATTTCTTTTGCTTCTTCAGCTGATAGCATTTCAGATGCAACTGAAGCATCTTCAACTGAGCCTTTAAGAATATTATAAAACTCAGTCTTTAATTCTTCCTGTTTAATAGGTGCAAGAATATTTAACAAGTTGCTGCTTATTGCCTGCTCTGATGCTATAAAAACTTCAAACAATGCTCCTGATCTGATTTTCGTTTCGTGGTGATGGACGGAGCTTGTTATCCATGCTTGTTCCAGAAGTTCAGCAAGCAATGGAGACAGTTTTGGTTTGCCTGTATTTCCCTTTGTCATCTCTTCCAGATTCTTAATCACCCGGGATTGTACCTCACCCGCATCAATATTGTAATGTTTAAGAATCAAAGGTACATCACCCATTCCATCTTCGATTAAACAATTAAGCAGATGATCAAAAGTAATTTCATAATGTGAGCGATTTATTCCTAAACCAGTTGCCGTATCAAGATTTCTGATAAGATAGTTATTAAGCTTTACAAGAAGTGATTTTAAGTCCTTACTCTGCATTTTTATCTCCAGGAAATATTTTTATTTGATAATTAATTCTCATCAGAACTATTATACATTAAATTATTTTTTTGCTGATGAGTGAACTAAAACAGTGAATGTTGAAACTTTAATTTATCTCAAAAAGTTGTTCATAAGGCATATAAACTGAAATGATTTCGGAATGTGGTTTTCCAAGCCAAAGTGTTGAACCTAGCTTTAATCTATCATCATTCCAGGCAATAGTAGTTATAGTTTCACTTTTTATCTTAAAGCAAAAGTCATATTCAAGTCCA
This sequence comes from Ignavibacterium sp., assembly GCA_032027145.1. Classification (NCBI taxonomy): domain Bacteria; kingdom Pseudomonadati; phylum Ignavibacteriota; class Ignavibacteria; order Ignavibacteriales; family Ignavibacteriaceae; genus Ignavibacterium; species Ignavibacterium sp. Next base: position 3,439,204 of record JAVSMP010000001.1, read on the forward strand.
TCGTTAAGATATATTGCCAGCAGTTCGGTTAGTTTTTTTGATTGTGTTTTACCGGGCAGAAATTCTAAATAATCACTGAATGACATTGGACCAATTTCGACACTTATTCTTCCGGTATAATCCAGTGCTTGTCTGCCGATAAAACTTGTTTCACCAAGAATATTATTATCATCTCCAAGCAAGGGTGCATCTGTTAGTTCAAGCCAGGTTGGCACAAACTCATTTATCTTATTTCCAAATTGCGGAAATAAATAATTCAGTAAAACTTCTAATCCGGATTTGTTTCTTACTCTAAGACTGAATAAACCGGAAAACTTGAGTAAGGCATAATCTGAAAGTTCGTTGTTTTTATTTTTTCCAAAGAAACCCCTGCCGCTAAAGGAACTAATCCTTTGAATTATTTTATTATTTTCATTGGAATTAAGATTCAGATAAAATCTGTATTTTTTCCATGACTGGTAATACAACCAGTAAAATCTGTTGTTAAAAATATCAAGAAAGTTTTGTAACGGAACCTGTCCTGCACCTAATATCCTTTGCTGAAAATCAACCTGCTCTACATAACATCTTGGTATTGGAGAATTAATGCCATATAAACCCAAAAAAGTAACAAGAAATGTAACCTCATCATTTTCAAATATAATTTTTTTGATGTCTGTCGGAGGATATTCGTACTTCTCATAAGGTCTAAATCTAATTCCGGTCTGTTCAAAAATAGATTCTTCCCTTTTAGGATGTAATTTTTTTACATAGCTGTCAGCAATTCTTGTAGCCTGCCAGACATTATACAATGGTCCGTTGTTTACAAGATCTTCAATTACAGCGGCAGTATTTTCCCGATTATCGGTTCCCATAAATATTCTTTATTTGTTCCGGATTCTGTAATCCTTAGTTGCACAAACGAATTTACAGTTACATATTGTGATAAAAACTTATTCAGTAATAATCCAAAGAGATAGATATCACCCGCACCGTGTTCAAACTCATTTGGGTCAATAGTAATATGAAATTCTATTCCGCGGATAATACTTCTGTTTTTCATCTTACTGATAATTTTAGGTTTATCTATTCTTAATATGCCATCAATACGTTTTTTATTTGGATGATTATGTATTTTGAACCAGTTATAAAGATTAAGAATACTCTTTAACGTCTCAACTTCTGAAAGGCTTGTATAACTGACTGATAGATTAGCAATAAGTGACCAGAGATAATTGCTCTTGTCAGGTCCTTCAAGAACATCAGTTGGAATAGTAACATTTGATGCTTCTATGCCAACAGGAAAATTTATCGGTTCTTTAATGGCTCCAACTTCCAAATATGAAGCCGGTAAAAACCCGTTTGAAAGAGTTGCCTGAATGCTTAATGTTTCTTTGGGAAAATCATCCTCTTCCATACTCGGTCCAAATAAACGAATAAATGTTTCTGACATATCGCTTATTTGAGTTCTTCTGAATACAGAAAAAAACCTTTTATAATTATAATCCGGATCACTTGTATCAAGAATATCGTGTGAAGAAATCGGTATATATTTATATTGTTCAATTTTACTCTCACTGATTCCCGAAACCTTATCAACTGAATATATCTCTCTGCTTTTTCTTCTGTCAATATCAGGAACTATATAATATTCCGGCAAACGCTGATTGACAATTACTTCTTCAGTCATTCTGCTGAATAGATTAACTATCGGTGTACAATGCAAAGAAATATTTTTTATTGTTGCCCATTTTTCTTTTACAATTCTTCTGTTAAAATCTATTTTAATTTCAAATGCGCCTGACTGTCCTGAACTTTTAAACTGTTCTAATCCATTTATCTGAATAAAAAAGAATTTTTCAGGAAAAGAAAAGTATTCCTGAAGAAGTTTATATCCGCTGAATGTTTGTTTTGAATAAGGCAGAATTGAATTATCCCTGATTGAATAATCCTCAGTAAACAAATCAGGTATTTCAATTCTGAAATCTTTGATCTCTGTATATGGTGCTTTATTATCTGATAACTCTTTAACCGAAATTGAGGAAACAAAATTTGTAAGGAAATAGAGCAGTTCATATTTAATAGATGCAGCGCCTTGTAAATATATCTGAAAGTTATTCATTTGAAGAGATTCATAATCAACATTTCTATCAGGCTGAATTTTAAGTTTCAGAATTGAATTTCCCTTAGTTGAGTCCTCAACGGTAACATCTGAAAGAGCCATTGGTCTTACAACTACATCCTGAGTTGTGCGGAAAATAAAATCAGCAGGTTCTTCTTTCTCAGTTAGACGGCTTTTATCAGAAACTCCGGCATATACTTTATATCTGACTTTATATTTTGATGAGGTGGTTTGAATTTCACTGCCTTTATTAACAACAATTGGTTTGGATATTGCCCCTGGTTTATGTTTTAACTGAAGAATTGAACACGAAGGAAATGGTTTTAAAAGATTAGGAAACAATATTTCAAGAATACCTCCGGCAATTTCAGGAAATTCATCATCCAGTCTTTCCTGAATTCTTCCTGCAAGAAATGCAAAACCTTCAAATAGTCTTTCAACAAACGGATCTTTTCTTTCACGCTCGCTCATTCTGAGTCGAGAGCCAAGTGTAGGATGTTTTTTAGCAAACTCTTCACCAGCGGTCTGAAGAAAATTATATTCACGTTCGAAATATTTTTCTATCCCCATTAGTTTGTATCCTTCTCAAACATAACTTTCGTCCAACCGGTAGTTGAAAATTCTGTAAGTAAAATTTCTTTATTTGGTATATCTTTTATGGTTGCAACCACTTTTAAAGTTATCTTCATCGACTCCTGATCAAAATCTGTTTTATGAACTTCAACATTAGCAATACGAGGTTCATACTTCAGTATAACATTTTTTATCTCTTTTTTAACCGGATCAATTGAATTGTTAGAATTAAAATATAACTGAAGAATGTCAGGCATTCCAAAATCAGGCAGATGCTGAACAGAGCCCTGTCTGGTTGATAAAACCATTCTTAAGTTTTCAATTATACTTGATCTTATTTTTTGTTCTTCTGTAAGATCATCGAGCTTTGAAAAATCAGTCTCATCTATATTCTTTGTTTCAGATGAAAATTGTCCAACTAATAAATCGTAGAGGCTTAAGTTTTTCAATTGATGTCAGTTATTAGATTAGATTTTATAAAATACGTATTACTTCAACTAACTTAATCAGCAGCTCAAATAAAGGTATCCGCAGCATAATTAAGTTAACGCAACAGTAAACTAATAACACAGACCTGCCTGCATATAACAAGCATTAGTCTGTGCTATAAATAAATCATATAAATAATTAAACTAAATAAAATGATTGTGAATAATCGGAATATCATTCATAATCATCATAAAATTTAATTAGAAAGTATTTTCCTCGAACATAATACCGCCTTCAATATACTCCCAGATAAATGTTCTTGCCAGCATTGAAACCTTTTCAAGATGTCCAACACCTTCATTCTTGGGATCATAAGTCGGAGGCATCCAATTTTGGACTGAAACAATTTTTGCATCTTTAAGTGTATAATGGAAGTACGGTTCTTCCTCACCAGTTTGCATTCCGATCCTATAGAGTGTAACTTTAATTTCTTTGCACATCTGTCCGTTAGAGCAAATCTGATACAACTGCGGTGTAAGCGGATCAATTGCCTTAACAATAGTAAAGGCGGTTATCTTTCTTGATCCTTGAATTTTGTTTTCTTCCTTTTCATAAGGGAGATAAACTTCATGAGCAAATTCATACACTAAACTGCTCCCATTGTCACGAGGACCTTTCAGTTCATTTCCTTCGTGATTTTTGATTACGATCTCACCTTTAACTGCCATAGTAGTGCTCCTTTTTATTATTGATAAATTATTTATTTAGAGTATCCGATTTCTATTGGCCTTCTTCAGAAGAATGGAATGCGATTAGTTTCAGATTAACATCCATACCAGTAATAGCAACATGAGGTCTAAACTCCGCACTAATCTGGAAAAAGCCGGGTTTCTCAGGTAATTCCTCAACATGCAGTTGATATGATCTTAAAGGTCTTTCAGCAATTACAGATTCAGGTGCATTTGGAAAATCTGCAACAAGAGTATCTAACCATTTTTTCATATCCTTTTCGATATCACCAGCACCGGCATTCTTACCGACAAATATTAGCTGTCTGTATTTAAGATAGTGAGCAATTCTGGTAACAAGCATAGTATATTGTAATCTTGCACCTACAGCATAATTGGCTGTGGCTTCAGCGTCATTCTTTATTTTCTTTGGTCTGTTAACAGATGGTACCTCAAAGAAACATGCATAATCTGTTCTATCCCAGTGAGCAAGAGGAATGAATCCAAGATCACAAAGTTCCTGGTCTTTTGCCTGTCCAACAGAAGCTTCGATTGGCACTTTTACTTTTTTCTGACCATGTTCTTCATAAGTAGGAGTTGGCAGGTTTTCAACTTTTCCACCGGAGTCAACTCCAACAATTTTTACGCTCCAGCCCCATTTCTCAAAGCTCTTAACCATATTTGAAGCAAGAGCAAATGAAGCATTGCACCACAAGCTGTTATCACTACCTTCTTTATAAACTCCCTCATTATAGTTGAAGTTTTTAGTTGGTTCAGATTCAGCACTATATGGCAGTCTTCCAAGAAATCGCGGCAAAGTTAATCCAATGTATTTAGATCTGTCATCATCTCTGAAAGCTCTCCATGCAGTATATTCTGCACCATCGGTTATCTGATCAACTAAAAAACGGTTGTTCATTACATCTCCAAAACTCTTTTCGCCAAAGAATTTATGACCAGCGTTACCGATAAATGGTATTTGTGCGGATTCTGAAAGTACAGATAAATGCTGAAGTAAATTTATATCCTGTGCAGAGTTGTCAACTTGTAAATCAGCAATGATGGCTGTATAAGAATGACCGCCTACTTTATCATAAGCGCCCCAATAGACGTGATGCCAGAAACCGGAGTCTTTTTCATATCCTTCTCCGTTTGCTGCTTCATTTAAGTCTTCATACAGTTCTTCTTTTGTAACATCAAGAAGTTCAAATTTAACCGGTTTACTGAATTCTGTATTTTGTACTAAAAACAATAAACCGCGCCAAGTTGATTCGAGTCCTTTAAATTCTTCATTATGAAGAATCTCATCCATCTGGGCACTAAGAACAGTATCAATATCAGCAATAAAAGAATCTACAAGCGCACCAGTAACTTTAAATACCTGTGATTCCTTGCCAACCTTACTTATAAACTCTGCTACTGCATCTTTCTTAGTATCATCCAGCATGGTTAATAATTTATCAACAGAGGTTTCCTGAGTTTTTTGTTCCTGCCCTGTTGAGGTGGTTTTTTCATTTTCCATTTTGTAAAGCCTCCACGCTTTTTTAATTATAAGTAAAGATATTAATTAGATTTTTGTTCTTTATCCTGAGAGCTTCCAAGCTTAGCAAGTAATTCATCAATACTTCCGCTGCCATCTTTAAGAACTCCCTCAATTGCCTTTTTAAGATTTGCATCTTTAAGAACCGCAACCTTTAATTGTTTGAGTCTTTCACGTGCATCAAGCAATTGCTTTAACGGTTCAACTTTTTTAACAATCTCATCCGGATGAAAATCTTTGATCTCTTTGAAATCCAGATTTACCTCCATTTTGGATTCAGGGTCATCAGATAGTTTGTTGTTTACAGTAAGTTTTAATTTAGGATTGATATCCTTTAAAACTCTCTGATAGTCGCCCTTGTTTGCTATTACGCGCAATCTCCTGTCCTTGATCATACCAAGGCTTCCTGGCTCACTTCTGCTGAAGTTTCCCGGAATCATCATTCTGTAGTCAAGTTCAACACTTTCCTTTGCATCGCTGCTCGGAAGTATTGATACTTTTACACGCTGCGCAATCTTTGGTGCTGTTGGTCGTGCCATATTAACGCTCCTTTTTTTGTTTAAGTTTTAATGCAATTATACTGTCATATTTTGCAATTTTATTAAATAAATCTGTCTGATCATTTTCCAAATCAGTTTTTAATTCTTTGTCTTTAGTCTTTGCAATAATTTCTTTGTTTACCAAATACATAGCCTGCCATACCGATGTACATAGCGCTGGTTCCCAAAGTGTTATATTGTATTCATCAATCAGACCAATTAATTCAGTTAAATGAACTTTGGCAAGATCATACATTTTTGCCTGCATACAATAATTTGCAAGATTGAGTCTTCTTAAAAACTTTCCTTTTCTTCTTTCATCAGAACCGATAGCTTTTTGCATCGAAGCAATATTAGCTTCAATATTATTCGGCAATTCTATACAAGCTTGTTTATATTCATTATTTATCTGTTCATAGTCTTCCCCCATAATCGGAGGTAATATTATCTGATCTCTATTCTCTGCTTTCGCGGCTGAAGTCATTACATCTTCAAGTATCCATCTTACAGTATCATCATCAGCAAATGGAGTGGTTTTATCTTTAAACTTTAATTTATAAATGTCAGGTATTCTGTTAACAAGCTGAGATAGTTGTCCTTTAATATCCTGTGCTGCCAAAGTGTAATTACCGCCCTTTTGTTCAAGAGCTTTAACAACATATCTGTGTGCATCAAACCAGTATGGAAAAGCACCATCGGCTTTAAGAAGGTTTATTTCAACTCTGGGAATCAACGAATCCCACTCAGAATTTTCAAACCACTTTTTAATATTAGTCTGCATAATGCTGTTCGGAGCTTCAATCTGAGTAATTCCATCTGTTTCCTGCGGCTTTATTAATCTGCCCCATTGTAGTTGTCTGATAATTCCAAATACAAAAAAGGAATCGGGAACTTTTTCTTTTTTATTTCCATCAACAATCTGTTCAAAAAACTGAGTTAATATTTGCCTCAACTGAATAACGCCATCATTTTCATTTGTTACTTTTACTGGTTGAGCAGCAGTCTGCTGTACGGGTGCAGCATGTTGAACCGGTTTCTCAATCTCTTTTGGAGCAGGTGCAGTTTCACTTACAGTTTTTGTAATAGTTTCAGCTTGCTTTTCCGGTTGTGGCTGTGCAGTTGGTTGTTCTGTTTTTACTGCTGATGGAGATAAGATTTTATTAGCAGTATCGGCATGATCTGCCAAGGCTTCAGCAATAAATTTTAATACAGGCGGATTATCAGGAAACAGCTTTGCACATTCGTTCACTATTTCTTTTAATACTAAATCAGCTTCAATAAATTCTTTTGCATTTGTTGAATCAGGTTTTTCTTTTTCTATCAGTTTAAAAAATCTCGGCTGATTCAAAAACTGTATTGCTTTACTTCTATAATTTGCATTTGATGGATAAAGATTATTTTCATAGTTCTTTAAATAATGATAAATAATTTTTAAACCGTTAAGTAATCCTTTGATTTTTTCGGTACGGAACATAGCAAAGCTTAACCAGCTTGCAATTTTTATGTCCTTGCTTTTTTCTGTCAATATGGTTCTGCTGAGTTCAATGCACTTTTTATAATCCGGAGTAGTTTTTTGAATTTCCATATTAAGGACAAAATACTCCTCTTCATTACTTGCATCATTACCAACTGGCGGATTATCCGATATTGGTTCTAAGTAATCCTGTACTACTTCAGGTATCTCAAGCTCCGAAATTTCAGGCATCTCTGTTTAGCTCCGCTTTATAATTTTAAACACTAGTTAAGATGAGTTTTAATATAGTTCAAAAATTCAGTTAAGTTTAAATTATAATCTATCATCAAACCATCCTGAATTAAATTTTTACCATTGCTAATACTATTCTGATCAGTTGTATTTACAGTTATCTCTGAATTGTTGCTGTTTAATAAAAGGTCTATAAAATCTTTAGGAGTCGGTTTGGAAAATGTAAAAAATATTACACCCGAATTATCATCATATTTAATCCAGAAAACTGCCGGTGATGTATTTGGATTTTTAAACAATATTTGTATTAACTGAATGTAAAAGCTTATGATTAAATTGCTATCTGATTGAACTCCTGTTGATTTATATTTAATACAAATTAAATGCAGAAATATTTTAATATTATTTTCCAGATAATTGTTTAACTGAATTACTTCATTATCATCAAATCCAAACAGACTGTTCAAATCAGTTCTTGAAACAAAATTTTTATAATCATTAAATATATTTGGATTTTTTGATCCGAACTGATTAAGATTATCCATCACTGCTTTTAAATCTGCTGTATCTTGAATCGTTTTGTTTTCTTCAATTACTTCTTCAAAACTCACAAACAATCTGTTATAAAAAGAAGGGATCAGATAGTTAGGCTCGTTTGCTTTTTTCTCAATATTCCTGAATACTAAAAAGGGATAACTTCTACCGCTTTTATCACAACTTGGAACCATAATTCCGATAGTAATATTATCAGTATCAGTAAACGGATAAATGAAATTTATATTTGATATTTTATCGTAATAGTTCTTCCATTCATTTTTAAGTTTTAATTTGGCAAGTGCCAATCCTTCCTGAAGCCAGCTATCAACTGTTAATATTTCGTTACCTGAAGCATTATATTTAATAAAATCAGCAAACCCTGTAAGCTTTCCAAAAAAGCCGGTGGTAACATTTTTAGTATTTGTGCTATTATCATTTAACATAAATCAGTTAAGTGAATTAGGCATCTTAAATGATTTGAAAAAATTCTGAGAAAACGGATGTTTTGAACTTCCGGCATTTAAGATATAACTTGCAGTAACATCATATAAATTCGGTTTTGCGAAATTCCAGCTGAGTATTAACTGAGATGCAGAATTGCCTCTTGAAATAGATGCATCATTAAGAAGTCTGAAAAATGACCAATCACCGTTATAAGATTTAATATCAGAAGTTCCAAACTCATTTAATGTTAAATATAAAGATGAACCAGAAGAACTTTTATCAGGCCAGTTAAAAACTGTTTCGTAAGGTGCACCCATTTTATAATTATCAATCACACCGTCAATTTTTAAGTAATATTGTATAACCGTTGCTTTTCTATCTGATATAGTTTTTGAATCTGGTAATTGCGGTTTGAGTTTAAATGTTAAATTTAACTCACCGCCTTTATAAAGCATACTTGTTATCTCATCAGCTTTTTTCAGTGCATTAAGTAAATCAGCAGAGAAACTGGCTCCGGTTCCTTCCTGCTGATTAACCTTCCAATCATCTTTCTTGATAAATGAACTTAGCTCAGAATTATAAAAAGTCCAAAATACCCCGGTTTGCGGATTAAAAAATTCATCAAAGTCCTGTATTGGTGCATCAGTTCCTTTATCATTAAATGGAAATGACTTGGCAAGAATCTTATTAAATACATCAACAACTTTGGTTTTCCACTGAACACTGATTGATGAAGTTGCATCAGAAAGAGTTGCTCTCCAGGTTGCATTGACTGGTTCGGTTAACAATGATTGTAATTCCGGTACATTATATATTGCACTCTGTATTGTCTTAACAGCAGTTTGATAATCAAGCGCCTGCTGATTCATAACCTTAATAGCGTAATCTTTTACTAAATCAGGTCCGCCTTTTAGTCCTTCAAGTATTCCATTTAACATCCCATACTGCATAATTATAATATTTAAATCAGGCGGAGCAGAACCATCTTCAGGACCAACAACAAATTTTCTTAATCTCTTAATATCAGAATTACTTGCGGTGCTGTAAAAAGCTGCATAAGGATTAGTTGAATCAACAGGTGTTTTGATATTTGCTAATACGCTTGACTGATCGGCAAATACTTTTAATAAAAGCACTAATGGGGAAGTGCCCGGATCACTGAGTAGTTTTAAACTGTTTGCCGCAAATGGTATTGATTCAAATCCAGAGTATTTTATGCTCTGAAAAAATTGTACCCATGTTTGTGTATAATCTCTGATATATAAATCAGTCAGTTGATTTCTCATATCTTCGCTATTATAATTATCATAATATGAGCGGCTGTTTTGAGACTTGCCAAGCACCCAATCTTCTTTACCCGGATTTTTGCTTTCTTCAGATATTGCCTGCTCAAAATAATTCCTCCATCCATCTAAAGTAAAAATGAATGGTATTCTGATATCTGTGTACATTATCTGTCCGGTTTTTCCCTGAACCAATTGTCCTAAAGTTAATTCTGCAGGATATTGAGTTCTGGCATTTTCTTTCATTCTTGCATAAATACTTTCAGCACTCGGTTTGTTTTGGAATTTATTTCTTACCAAACTTAGCAGAGTGTTATCATTTTGAATAGGATAAACTGCCGGATTGGATAATTTCTCTGTAAAAAATGTGGTGTAATTTCTGAAATAATTATTCAAAGAATCCTTATCTGCAGAAGAAACAATTGAATTTGAATTAAGAAATTTATTTTTAAGAATGCCAGTAAAAGTATTAATTAATACTTTTTGATTTATAGTATCCAGCTTTGACCGTTCGCTGCCAAGCAATAGATAAGCTTTAAGATTGTTATAAATTTGTTCACCAGAATATTCTTGTCCTTTTGAATAATTTGTAAGTGTATTAATAATATCGTTGTATATATACTGTGTAAAGAACGGATTAGTTTTATTTAAATAAAGACTGGTTAAATTATCGAGTGCATCTTCGCTTCTATCCAATCCGAAATTAAAAAATGAATTGTTGAAATCATTATTCTCTATCTGAACAATAATCTGTCTTAATGAATCTGCCTGAGTGAAGTTTTTAAGTAAATCGCCGCTCCAGTTAATCTTGCTGAATGAATTTGCTTTTGCACTTATTTTATCAAGTGCTTCAGAACTTCCGCTTCTGCCTAAAAGAAAGAATAATCCAAATAATAAAAACACAAATGCAGATGCGCCTATTGTTATAAGCCTTGTAACATTGCCCTGCTTAATAACAGATGCAGTTTGACCTACAACATAATTCTGATCAGGAATAACGACTTCATTAAGAAGATCTTTAATAAAATAATTTTTAGTCTCCAGCATCTCATCAAACTGTTCGCCCTGTGCTGGTGGAAGGTTAAACTGCTGAGCTATTTTTTTAATTGCCAGGTCAAGTGGGGCGCCCTCTTGTGTTCCGCTAGTAAAATAAAATCCACGGAAAATCGGATTATCCTGATAAGGATTTGATTGAAACACTTCACCAATTAAATATGTAAGTTTTTCTTTTAATGAATTAAACTGATACGGGAATAAAAAAACTTTTCTTCTTTGTTCTCTTTTAAGCGGATTACTTAGCCTGATAGTTCTTGCTTTATAGATAACTTCGGATAATTTATTAAATTCATTTTCAAATGCTTCTTTAGGATTTTTTTCAATTTGTCCCTGCGAACTAAATGTAGAGCCCCAGATCTGCGAGCGCTCTATCTCACTAAAATCACCAAAGTATTCTACAAATCCCTGTATCAAATCACATTTTGTAAATACAAAATAAACCGGAAAGACAATACCCAGATTAGAAATTAATTCATCAATTCTTCCTCTGATATTTTTAGCATGTTCATACAACTGAGCATTATCATTCTTGATTATCTCATCGATGTTTAACGCAACAATAACCCCATTGATTGGTTTTTTCTTTCTGTTCTTTTTCAGAGTTTCAAGAAAGGCAACCCATTCTGGTCTGTCTTCAGATTCAGATATATATCTGCCTGCTGTATCCAGAAATATTGCACGGGTCGAAAAGAACCAATCACAATTCCGTGTTCCTCCCACACCTTTAACAGAATCTTTACCATACGGAAATTCTAATCCGGAATTTTGAATTGCTGTTGTTTTACCCGCTGCAGAAGGTCCGATTATCATATACCATGGTAAACTGTAAAGTGCAGCTTTACCAGTTTTTCCGCGTCCAAGCTTTGAATTTTTTAACGCTGTTATTGCGGCTTCAAGTTGCTTCTTAAATTGGTCTATCTCAGCTCTTTTTTCCGGGCTTAACATTTGTGAATCAGATGAGCTGCTTATTGAGTTCTCAATTTGTCCTGCTTTCTGTGCATCTTTCATTTTCTTGAAAAGAATAACAATAACAGTAACAAGCAGAATAAAAATTATTATACCGATTCTAACTGTCCAGGTTATATGTATAACTGAACCGAGATAAATAACAAGAAATATCAGAATTACTAAGCCGAGAGCTAATAATATATTTTTACTTTTTAAGATTCCTGCAATTTTACCCATAGTAATAAAAGAATAATTTTAAAAGATTTATAGAAAATACCGCATTATGATTTCAATGAATTGAGAATATCCATAACATCATCTAATTTTCCGGAAACTGAGAATGATAAAATGACATATAAGACCAACAGCAATGCTGCGGCACCAACCGGATAAATCCATAAAGGCAAACCTGTGTTAACAGTCTGTACAATACTTTGTTTTGGTTTTCCGTTTGGTGAAAGTGCATCTAATGAACGATATGCTTCAGGATGTAATTCCAGATTAAGATCATCTATTACTCTTCTTAAATTTTCAGGAGATTGCAGCTGATATTTGCCTTTGAATCCAAGACTTAAGCATAGATAAAATATTTCAAGAACATCCTTATTTGCACTGCTTCTCTGCCGCAATTCACTCATATAAGTAAAAAATTCTTCCCCTGCGTTAAATGTATCGAATAATTTTATTTGTAATGGTTCGGTAAGCCATTCGCTCTTTTCTGACCATTCGGAGCTGATGATAGTTTCATCAAGCAATGCAACAAGCGCAAATTTTGCATGTTTTATCCTTTCATTATCCACACCGATTTTTCTTGCATTACTTTCAAATCTCTCGAACATTTCCAGCACACGCGATTTAAGTGTATTTGCAGCGCCGTAGTTAGTTGTTGCTCTTAATTGTAAAATAAGTATCAGACATTCAGAAGCTAAATCAGAAAGATTTTTCTTTTTCTCCATCGGATTATCTTGTGCCATTTAAAAACCCTATAAAAATATTTTTAATCAGAGTGATCAATAAACTAAAACAGTAAAACCAACTCCATCTGTAATGATTTAAATTCAGCAGCAATAAAAAAAGCTATATTGTTTTTCTGGACTATCTTTTCCCAGAATCTGCCTTCTTTATTTATTTTGAAATATTGTGCTTTCTCATTTACAGAAACTCCTGCTGGCGGTCGTGCAACATATTCAATCGTTACACCCTGTATGCCGGCTTGATGAACTGCAAAGATTTCTTCGTAAGCAGATATTTTGATGTTCTTTGGCAGTTCAGTAATTATTTTCTTTTCAGGAATATCACCCGTTACAGAGATAAAGAATTGTGCCTGAATATGATTTGGTGAAAGTTGTCCGACAAATAAAGTTTCAGCTTGTCTTCTTAATTGTATAACAAGATCCTTTCTCTCAACTGTCTTCTGAACATTCAACATAGTTTGTATCTCATTAACAACATGTTCAAATATTTCTGTAAGATGTTTATGATCGTAAATTGGCAATGAATCAACTCTTAACTCTGAGTTGGAAAAAGTTGATAACTGCCCCGCTACTGTTAATAGAAAAGAATATAGCACTTCGGGATGAATATGTTTTGAATTATGATAATAATTTAACAATGGAATAAAGGAATTAATTGATTGAAGCATTAAGAGAACTTCAACCTGTGTTAATGATAATTCAGGCTTTTGAATATTTGTCTGTGCTTTTAACTCTTTGCTTTTAGAAACGAGTGTGCTCAATATATTTCTAACGTGCTGCAGTATTACTTCTGAAGCTGAGATTTCAAGACATGGTGGAATATATTGCACCTCCATCTGATATTTTCCATCGGAACTTCTTGATATTTCGCCAAGTTTTATCGAAACAAAATCTTCTAAAGATTCATCTTCAAACTTAAATTGAAAATTAGGTTTGGCTATTCCAATGTTTCTAAGATTTGTTCCTGTATTATAATCCATTACATCAGTATTCTGCATTACAAATCTGTAAGGATCATTAAATTGTGAATCTTCAAGCTGACAATTTTTGCCTGAAGAATGTTCTACCGGTAAGGCAAGATATACACTAAGCCTTTCAGCAGTTGCAGAGAAAATACTTTCAAAATTTCTGCTTTTAGGTGCAGAATCATTTTCAGGGATATTGAATATCATTCCATCCGGCATTACACCGCTGCAGTTTATAAGGCTGAAATTACCGCCTGAAAGTGAAGCATTATCAATCATTATTTTTTTTAATCCCCAATTGCTGGAGTTGATCATTGATAATCTGGAATTGATGTAATAATGATTGTATCTGTCTGTTTGCTGGAAATGATGAGGATCCAGTTTCATTCCTTCATACCAAACTGTTTTTTGCATTTTCATAAAATTGTAATCGCTTTTAATGCTTGGAAAAATCTTTAATTAAGTAATGAACTAATTATCAACCTGAACAGAGATTGAATTATCCTGAACCTTAACTGTTAGTTTGTCTATTCCATCTTTTAAATCAACAACGCTCTGCCATCCATCTGCAGAAGGTGAATGAAAATCCGCCAAAACCCCAAGGAAAGCTGCTTCTTTCTTTATCTCAAGTTCATCAAGATTAAAACTTTCACCCGGTACCATTGTTTTTTCATAAACAGAATTTGGGATAAGATCAGACCCTAAAGCCGCAACTGCATTTTTAGTGAGAGATTCAAAACTTGAAAGACGGAATTTATCAGCATTTGCTAACTGGTAAATTGTAACTACAACAGCATTACCGCCGTTTGAGTTATCATAACTTTTAAAACTTACTTGTATATATTCTTTACCGCTGCCGCATCCGGAAAATAAAAGCATTGTAAAGACTGGTAAAAGTGTTAAGATTATTTTTTTCATATCTATCAACAATATTTTTTAAGTTAAATTGATTTGTAAAAGTTAATATTCGTTTACTTCGTTCCTGGCAGATATTCTTTTCTGATATCCTTTGATAAACGGCGGTCTGAAATATTTCTTTTCCAAATGATACGGATCCGAAATATATTTTTTATAATTGGTTTTTATCGCTTCAAGTATTTTTACCTTTTTTGCATTTGGTATCAGATTATCCATTGCGGATGTTTGTTTGCTTAATGTTTCTCTTTCAATTATTTCAGGATCAAGAGATTGAAGTAATGATTGACTGCCTTCAGTTGCCGATGTTCTGTATCCTTCCAGTATTCCAATCTGATGCGTAAGTAATTTTTGAGTTTCTTCTTTTATAAGACTGATTCTCTTCTTTTGTTCTTCTGCTGAAAGATCGGGATTAAATAAATATTCCTTAATATCCTTTAATGACCCGGTTGGAATAGTCTGATAAATAGTAACACCAAAAAACTCCTGCCTGAATTGTAAATAACCCTGGATAAGTTTTGTGATGGTATCAAGCAGTACATCCACAGATTCAGAAAAATATGAGCTGAATGAATAATCAACCTGTGGTTTTGTAGTTGGTGCAGAGTGGGAAGTTTCGATGTTTGATTTTATCTGAGGCTTTTCTTCGGTTATTATTTTTGGTGAGGGTTCTGTCTTAACAGAGCTGATAAAACTTTGATCTAAAAATTTAGATGCAAAATATTCTGATAATACTTTGTTAACATCATTTGATAAAAGTCCATCCAACCCCTGCATTATTGACATTCTAAGCATCTCACTTTTTAACGGAGACTCATCATAGAAATATTTTTCGGATAATTTAAGTATGGAATCAGATATTTTTTGCACTTCATCAACAAACGGATTTGAAAAGATCATTGTCTTTTGATCATCCCACTGAGGTGCGCTTTCAACCTTGATTTGTTCAACTGCTATATCAAGTTCATAATCGCCAATTCTAATCACATCGCCGTTTTTTATTGCATTCTCATCATTCGGAAATAATTTATTTCCGTTCAAGTAGGTAAAATTTGCAGAACCAAGATCAACAACTTGTAATAAACCATCGGTATTAATAATCCTGGCGTGATTTCTTGAAACAACTTTTCTCTGATCTTCTAATACAATATCATTATCGGCTTCTCTTCCCAATTTTACAGGATATTGTGTAAACTCAAATTTACGGTTAAATGAACTATCA
Organism: Ignavibacterium sp.; assembly: GCA_032027145.1. NCBI lineage: Bacteria > Pseudomonadati > Ignavibacteriota > Ignavibacteria > Ignavibacteriales > Ignavibacteriaceae > Ignavibacterium > Ignavibacterium sp. Next base: position 3,455,163 of record JAVSMP010000001.1, read on the forward strand.
GAAATTTTTCGGAGTGTAATTAGTAATTTCATAAAGCAATAATTCCAATATTAATATTTGTTTAAACACAGCTTCGCTTGGTCAGTTACATTTTAACTTTCAAGCTTAATTGATGTAATCCAAATTTCCGGTTTTTACATACCGAGAACAAACTACAAAATCTAATTACAATAAAACTTTATTTACAGAATTGAGTAAAACCAATAAAAACTTCTTATACTATTATTACTTTATTATTGATCACTTTTTTTTGCTCAATTAAAAGTAATTTATAAGAAATGTTCATTAATTGAGAACAATTAAAACAAAAGTCTTTTACCAATAAAAAATCTATGCTTGCTCAAAAATATGTTTTTTATTCAAAAATCAAAACTAATTTAATGAAAATGTTTAGTTAGGATACAGCGTCAAGATTGGCAGTGATCAAAGGTTATTTACAGGATGCTGATGAACTATTCTTTTAATTAAAAAGTTTAGAATTTCCTTTTACCTACTAAGGCAGGATTATTTTAAAATTCCTCAATATAAAATCAGAAATTATTAAAAATGAGTATAACAACAGTTTTTCAGAAGTTACTACAAAGTGGTAAACAGAATAACATTACTACTTAATTCTTATACAATTAGATTCTAAGTTCACACTAATAAACGGCGGCAATTTTGTCATAAAGAAATTAATCCGGAGTTTAATACTTGAGTAATATTAAAATTAAAATTTTATCCAACTATATTTTTTATCATTAAAACTATTCAAACAACCCTTACTTGAACCCTCATTAGTTTTAAAATTTTAATCACTGAATGCTTTTCCCTACCAACGTAAACAGAGTAGTACTAGTTTATTTTTCTAAGTTAATTTGTTAATTTTGGAGCGTACTTAGGAAAGGCTTACCCCCAGGCCTGAAACTAAGGCAAAGCCCTGGTACGAAAGTATCAGGGTTTTTTTATGAATATAACATTCCGCTTTAAGATCTTTATTAAATCCTATTAAATTTTTTTTAACCATTGTAGAGTTATTTAGATTGTTTTGATACATTATTGTTAATTTAAAGGTGTCATTTAATAAAATTGTCAACAGGAAATTAATTTGGAGTTATTATGAAAACCGCAATTTCTCTCTTTGCAATTTTAATCTCCTCAATAAGTTTTCCAGGTTCTCTGGATAGTGTTCAAATTGGACCCGGCGTAACTCATTATCATCAGATTCTTGATTCTGGTCCTTGGAATATTAACATTATTAAAATTGATCTTCAGAATCCGTGGCTTAAGTTTCAATCTGTAAAAGCAGGGGATAAGTTACTTGCATTTGAAAAAACATCTTCAATGGCTTTAAGAAACAATTATGAAGAACACAAAGTTGTTGCTGCAATTAATGGTGATTTTTACAATACAAGCACTGGAGAGCAAATCGGATCACAGGTAGCAAATGGAGAACTACTTAAATCAAACAATAATTGGCTTAATGTCGGTTTTGATGTTTACAAAAAACCTGTTATCGGATTAAATAGTTTTTCAGGTTCAATAATTACAACTGACAGCATTAAAAATATTTCAGGCGTTAACAAAACCAGAAATAATAACGAACTGATTTTTTATAACTCGTTTATGGGCGCTACTACATCAACTAATCAGTTCGGTACAGAAGCCAGGATTATTCCAATTGATAACTGGCTGGTTAATGATACAATAAGATGTTTGGTTGAAACAGTTATTTCCGGAGTAGGAAATGCTGCTATAGGAAATAATAAAGCAGTGATTTCCGGGCACGGCAGTGCAAGTGCATTTATTGAAAATAATCTTTCAACTGGTGATACAATAAAAATAGTTTTAAAATTATTACCCTCATTGCCAAGTCTTGACCAGTTAATTGGCGGAAATACCTGGCTGGTTCAAAATGGCGTTGTTAATCCTGATAATGGAGATCGTCATCCACGCACTTCTGTAGGATTTAATCAGGATACAACTGAATTTTTCATGTTTGTTGTTGACGGCAGACAACCTTTGCTAAGCATCGGTATGACTTATAAGGAACTTGGCGATTATATGAAAACTTGGAGTGTACATAATGGTTTAAATCTTGATGGAGGCGGGTCATCCACAATGGTTGTAAGAGGTAATATTGTTAACAGCCCTTCGGACCCCGCTGGTGAACGGTCAGTGTCAAATAGTCTTTTGTTAATCAGCACTGCACCAACTGGAGTTCTTGCTTCTATAAAGATAAATCCACGCGAGATTTTCATCAATGGAGGAAAGAGCATTACTCTGACTGCTAAAGGGTTTGATGAATATTATAATCCTGTTACAATACCTGCCGGCTCTTTAGTCTGGAGTTGTGATCCCTTAATCGGCAGTATAACTCAAAACGGAAAGTTTACTGCTTCATTTGATACAGTATCAGGTTTTATTTATGCAGAAGTAGGAGATATCAGAGATTCGGTAATTGTTCATCTTACTAAAATCTCTCAAATAATTTTAACACCGAATCCGGTTATTTTACAGCCCGGTCAATCACAGCAGATGACAGCAACAGCTTATGATAATTATAACAACACTATTTCTCTTCTACAGAGTGATTTTCAATGGTCAGTAACTAATAATTTAGGAACGATAAATCCCAGCGGATATTTTACTGCAAGTAATACAGGCTCAGGACAGATAATTGCAACAATTGATAGTGTCAGCGGAACTGCTGAACTACTTATTGGAACTTCAACTACAGTAATGCTTGATGATTTTTCCGATCTTTCCGGATATACTTTAACCGGTACAAGAGTTAATCTCGCTCAATGCAGCTTTTCATTTGATAGTACTATTTATATTTCTGAACCAGGTTCGGGAAAATTAATTTACAGTTTAACAACCGGGGGTACAAGTGCATTATATCTTAATAAAGAGATTCAAATATCTGGAATACCCAGTAAACTTAGTTTGCAGGTTTATGGCGATGGAAAAAAACATTGGCTAAGAGGTGAGTTTAAGGACAAAGACAACGAAACATTTTTAATTGACTTTACAAGCGGTGATCCGGGAATTAACTGGACAGATACCTGGAAATATATCGAGATAAATTTGAGTGATGCTGTTCCCAGTTGGGTAAATCCTTCTGCTATTCTTGATTTCCCGATAAAATGGGTAAGAACATACCTGGCTGAAACAAATGATGGAAAGAAAGATAATGGTGTAATATATTTTGATGATTTTCGTGCACATTTTATTGTAACTGATGTTGAGAAAGAGGAAGGGATACCCGGTAATTTCAAATTGAATCAGAATTATCCCAATCCGTTTAATCCTTCAACTATAATAGAGTTCGAAACCAAAAGCAGACAATTAATTTCACTTAAAGTTTTTGATGTCTTGGGAACAGAAGTAGCAACTCTTGTTAATGAGTATAGACCTGCTGGTAATTATAGTGTAAAATTCTCTAAAAATAATCTTAGCTCAGGTATTTATTATTATCGGCTACAAGCTACAGATCCTGAATCAAATTCAGGACAAAATTTTACCGAAACAAAAAAAATGATACTATTAAAATAGTGCCAGAGGTTACTCAGAATATTAGATTTAATTAAAAGCGTTAATAAAAATATTTTAAGTTGAAAGTAATTGTAAATTAGGATTTGTAAAGAACACTTTTATTGATAAACATAAACTTTAATCAGCTACTTTTCCTGGTGAAGACAAAATAGAATGTCGGGGTAATAAATTTGTTTACAATCCCTGATTTATTATTTGCTATTTTTTTTATAATTGTGTCAATACGGGTTATCTTACAAAATGAGATAAACTTTAAATGAATGTCACTCCATACTATTCCTTTATTTCCATCAAACAATTCTTCAACTGCTAATTTAGTATTCAGCTCAAAACAAAAATCTTTGGCAAATAATTCAATCAATTCTTTAAGTGATAGCAGCTGTGCAATATCATTTCTGTAAAAGTCATTTTTACGAAAATATTTTAAAAAATATTTTTTTATTGTCCGGCGTTTTAGTATTGAAATAAACGGTAATCCGAAATGCGGATCGGAAATCAGATTAATAAATGAAAGTTTATTTGGAGTGCTCAAATAGACAATTCCATCCGGCTTCAATACTCTTTTAATTTCCTCATAAAAAGAATGAATATTATTTAAATGTTCGATTACATCCTGAACAATAATTAAATCTGCAAACTTATCTCTGACAGGCAAATTAGTTACATCACCGTTAATCTTAGAGAATTTGATATCAGAATTATTCTGCCTTTGTAGTCTTATCAAACTTAGATCAACACTAACCACAAAGTTATCTTCTGCAAGCACTCTTGTAGTTCCGCCTTCACCTGAACCAAGGTCAATAATTAAGAAATTTTCTATCTTATTTTTTTGTTCAATGATTGACCGGACAAATCTACCACGCTCAAGCGATAGTTTGCGAGACTTTTCCCACCTTAAAAAGTTTGGATGCAAAGGGTCAAGCCAAATGGGGGTATTGCTATTTACTTCCACTCAGGTTTACCAATAAGTGAGTTGATAAAGTTTATTATCAGAAATATTTCAAATGCGATTTGCATAGGAATTATCTGCCAGAAACTAAAATGCTGTCCAAGTTCTTCCTGATGTTTGGTAACAACATAAAAATCATAAACAAGTTTCACTGTAAAAGGAAAGATAAAATTAAATGAAACTGGGAAAAGAACCACTGAAAATAATGAGCTTAGATTTACGGTATGCCACAAACCTAAAAAAAGTTTTTGCTTAGGCAGGTAATAAAGAGAAGTTTTAAGGTGTCTGCTCTTCTGCCTTAGATAGCTTTTTAATGAATTGGGCGGATCAGAAAAAACAAATGTATCAGGTTCGACAATAGTACCAATTAACATTTTACTTTTAACTGCTTCGCGCAAAAGCAAATCATCATCACCGGAAATTGTTTGGGTAGTATTGGAATAACCGCCAACACGATTAAACGAATTTTTTCTGAATGCAAAACTTCTTGCAGAAGCAGAATAAGGTATGTTCAATCCAACTGCTGATATAGTTAAATAGGTATTTCTGAAGTTTTCAAATGCAGCTAACTTCTGAATAAAATAACTTCCGCTTTTTATCGGTGAAACACCGAATGCAAAATCAAATCCTGCATCAAGTTTACCAGCAGTTTCTTTCAGCCAATTATTTTCAGGTCTGCAGTCTGCATCTGTTATAACGATTAGATTATACTTTGAGTTTTCAATACCCAGTTGCAATGCACCTTTTTTACCTTCAAACTTTTTTTTGTCCGCTTTTATCAGTTTATAATTTGTCTTTGATTTGATATACTCTTTAATCAGCTCGTTAGTTTTATCGGTAGAATTATCATCAACAAGTATTACTTCAAATTTTTCAACAGGATAATTTATTTTATCTAATGATTCAAACAGCAAAGGAATATTTTCCTCTTCATTCTTTGCTGCTATCACAACGGATAACTCTGGTTTATTTATGCTGCCTGATTTTTGTTTAATCTGATATAAATATCCTTTATAAACACTAACAGCCATCAGAAGAAAAAAAAATATTATAGAATAAATTGTAATTTGAATTTCCATTTTACACTAACGATTAGCTAAATACTCTTCCCAAATTTTATACAACTGATAAGTAGCATAAATATCTTTTGAACAATAGACTGCGATATCTTTTATTTTACCTGCTTCATAAAGGGTTTTCACTTCCATTCCCGATATATCTTTTGATTTTGGAGATTCAATTCCAAATGCGTGACAATAAAAATCAAGATTAAATTTTCTTGTTGTACTGTAAAAAGTAAATTGCTCGAGCAGATCAATATGCTCATCACCATACCGGTATGCCATTAAGTTTTTGCTTGGCTTAATTTTCAGAATTGCAGAACGCATCATTAAGAAAGGAACATCAAAATTTCTCCCGTTAAATGTTACAAATTGATCAACATATTTTGCAATTCTCCAGAATGACTCCAGCATTTCTTTTTCAGTTAAGCCTTTATAAAATACATTTGTATTTTCAGAATTCCATTCTTCTGATTTTTCTGATTCGTAGTACACATAAGATTTATCTTTCATAACATCATACATGCCAATTGCAATACACCTTGCAGTAAAGGGATAAAGCGAGGTATATCGAATAGTCTCATCTTTCATTGTTTCTCTCTTTACCGGATCATTTTCTTTTTCAGAGTACTTTAATAAATATTCCCGCTGGCTATCAGAAAGAGAATCGAAAGGAACAGAACAAGTTTCAATATCAAAGATTAGTTTACGCATTTTAACCTCCAAATAATGAATTAAGAATGTCATTGTAAATCCCTGATTCTATCGGGGTGAAGCAATCCGCAACCATAAATTATATTGTTTAGTTCGAGGATTTACTCGCAACGACAATTATTGAAGAATCTCAACTCCAGGTTCAAATGTTTTAATCTTTTCAATAAACTCATTTGTTAATGGTGTTGATTTCCTTGTTTTGGGATCAACAAAAACTACTACTCCTTTACCATCAACAATGATTGAACCGCTTTTTTTATTTACAATTATATGATCATATCCAAAAGAAGATTTTTTTATATATGATATCCTGGAGTAAATATCCAACTCATCATCAAAATAAGAATGTCCGCGATAATTAATTTCATTCCTAACCATAAAAAACAAATTACCGTCTGAAAAAATTCCTCCCTTAGGAATTAAGCCGGCAGCTTTAATATATTCAAGTCTCGCTGTTTCAAAATAATTTATGTAAACGGCGTTGTTACAGACACCAAGCATATCTACTTCGTGAAAGCGTACCTTAACTGATGTCTTATGTGTAAAATCTTTTATTTCCATTTATTTTTCCATTGCTACATCGTTGTATTGCTTCATTGTTAAAATTAAAACAATTGAACAATGAGATAATCCAACAATTTAATTAACTAAATACTTCATCAATTATATCAGCAGCTTTTTTAACATCATCAAAAGAAACATCCAGATGTGTAATAGCGCGTATCAAATCTACTTTACCTATTGAAAGAAGTAATCCCTTATCCTTGGATTTTTTTATTCCTTCTTCAACAGAGATATTTTTTGGACGAAAAAGCAGAATGTTTGTCTGCACTGCTTTCAAGTCAATCTCAAGATTTGTATTTGCATTAATTCTTTCGGCAAGAAATTTAGCTTTCTCATGATCATCTTTTAACCGATCAATATTATTCTGTAAAGCATACAAACCGGCAGCAGCAATAATTCCGGCTTGTCTCATTCCCCCGCCCCAGGCTTTTCGAATCCGGTAAGCCTCTTTGATAAAGTCTTTTGACCCAGCAATGATAGAACCAACCGGTGCGCCTAATCCTTTTGATAAGCAGCAGGAAACTGAATCGAAGTGTGAGGCATAATCCTTTACAGAAATGCCGGATGCAACAGAAGCATTCCAGATTCTTGCTCCATCTAGATGATAGTTAAGATTATATTTTTTTGCTAATTCCTTTAATGCAATAATATTTTCAATCGGACAGATTGTTCCGCCAGCACGATTATGAGTGTTTTCTATTTCAATAACTTTTGTCCTTGGCATATAATAAGCAGAAGAGGGACGGATAAATAATTCAACCTGTTCAACAGTAATAATTCCATATTTACCATCTATCGGATTAAGCTGAATACCGCTTAATGCAGCTGGTGAACCAGATTCATAATTAAAGATGTGGGCATCACGTTCGCATATAACTTCATCACCGGGTTTTGTTAAAATATTTAAGCAAATCTGATTTCCCATCACTCCGCTTGATACAAAAAGCGCTGCTTCTTTACCAAGTAAATCAGCAGCATATTGCTCAAGTTTGTTTACTGTTGGATCTTCTTTAAATACATCATCGCCTACTTCGGCATTATACATTGCTTTTCGCATTGCTTCTGAGGGACGTGTAACTGTATCGCTTCTAAGGTCAATCATTTTTTACTCCATATCATTGCGAACATGGTTTCACTAAACGAAGCAATATAAATAAATAATTACATATCACTTCGCTTTTGGTCGCGATGATATTAATTATTATAACTTAAATTTTTTCTTCATCCACATTAAAATATTAATACCAAAAATCCAGAATCCAAATGCAGATGACAGAACCGGAATTATCAACGGATATTTAGTATAGAAAGTTATCTGATCGTTTAATGGAACATCAACAACCAAATAAGTTCGGGTAAACATTTCAGTTTCAACTTCAGTAACGCCAAATTTATTTATCAAACAGCTTATTCCTCCATTGGCACAACGAACTACAGCTCGTCTGTTTTCAACTGCACGTAAATCTGCAAATTCTTTATGTTGATAAGGTCCGCTAAGTTTACCATACCAGCTATCATTTGTAACTACTGTCAGAAACTCAGCGCCGCGTTCAACAAAGTTATTTGGGAATGCCGGAAATACAGATTCATAACAAACCAAGCCTCCGATTTTTACAGTGTCACCATTATCATAAAAATTAAAGACTGTAGTATCCTGTCCGATATTCCAGCCGCTGATTCCTACTCCCCATTTTAGAAGATCACCTAAAAACGGAAGCTGATCAACAAAGGGTGTGTGTTCGCCGAGCGGTACAAGATGAATCTTACCATATCTTTGAACTTCATAAGAATCATCTTGCAGTAATAAGATTGAATTATAAGTTCCGTAAAAATATTTTCCGATCTCACTATATTTTGCAGACTTTGGAGGATCAGCACCAAAAATCCTGAAGTCGGGCATACCAGTTAATAATGATACTTTATTAGCATTCAGGAAAGAATAAATTGTATCAACTTCTTTTTCGTAACCACCCGATAATAAATAAACAGGTAAAGCTGTTTCTGGCCAGATAATTAATTTCGCACCTTGATCAATACATTTTTGTGATAGTTCAAAATAATTATCAAGTATTTGTCCCAAACCTCCTAATTCCCATTTATTCCAGGGATCAATATTTGGTTGAATGATTCCAACTTTTATTTTCTTCTCAATTTCATCCGATGATGAGATTTTTATAAAGCCATAAATAATAATCAGAACAAAAATTCCTGCTGCTGCAGATATATTCAATAATCCGGATGAAGATTTATCTATAAAATGTTTCAATCCTTTAAATATGAAAATGTTTATCCACAATACTATAAAAGATAAACCAAATGCCCCGACAACATCAGCAATCTGAATAAAAGAAGTAAACTTTGTCAAGCCGTGCCCGATTGTAAGCCACGGAAATTTTAAATCAGTTAATGTTAAAATATATTCTCCTGTAACCCAAAACATCGGAAAGAAGTATAGAGAAAGATCCTTCTTAAAAACTTTTCTTGATAAAAAATAAAGAGATGAATTTATAAGCATCACACAGGGCAGAAAGAACACAAGTACAACACCGCTCAACATTAAAAACGGATCAGCTTTACTTTGCCAGCTCCCGACCCAGTATATTGTGGTAATACTCATTGCAAAAAATGTCAGGTAAGAAGCTTTATTAACATCAGCTAAACTTTGTCTTTTAGTAACAACAAAAAAGAATGGAACAAAAGCAATAAATAAAAAGAGAGTAAACGGAAAAGGAAACGGAGTAAATGAAATACCAAACATCAAACCAGAAAGGATTAATAAGTACCTTTCTCTTTTTCTGATCTTTTTTTCTTCAGCTGATAATTCAATCTTATTTTTTCTATTAAATAATTTCAATTAATTCTTTTCTTCTTAATAAAATAGTTAATGACTAGTAACAATATTACTATAGCTGTTACTGCAACAACTATATTGCTGTAGGTGTTAAGATATCTATCTACAAGAGCAACATTTTCACCAAAAAAAATTCCAAGATAAATCAGTATAATATTCCATAGCAGCGAACTGATGGAAGAAAGAAACATTGTTTTGTGTACATCAAGACGGCTCATTCCTCCAAAAAATGAAATAACTGCTCTTGTGCCGGGTAAAAACCTGTTTGCAACGATTAAATAATATCCCCATTTACGAAATGCTGTTTCTGCTTTTTCAATTGTCTGAAGATTTATAAACTTCAATTTTCCTGAGTGAATTAGTTTTTTATCCAACAACCAGCCTATACCGAAAGCTGTAAGGAAACCTGCAATACTTCCTCCGGTAGCAAAGATAAGAGTTGGGATAAAATGTAAATAATTTGTTCCAACTAATGTACCTCCGATTACAATAACAATATCACTCGGCGATGGAGGGAAAAGATTTTCGATATAAGCAAAAGTGAAAAGCAAAACATAAATCAAGATTGGGGTTAAGCTTGATAAGTGGGTAAGCAGCTCTTCAATCATTAATTTCCTTCTTTACAAGTAAGACTGTGGCGTAAGAAATAACTCCTTCGTTTCTTCCAACAAAGCCGAGTTTTTCCGTAGTGGATGCTTTTAATGAAACTTGTTCAATATCTACTTTAAGTATCTCTGCAATCTTACTTCTAATCGCAGCAGAATAAGGAGAAATCTTCGGCTGCTGCAAAGCAAGAACACAATCAAGATTCCCGACTTCATAGCCTTTAGATTTTACTAACTCATTAACCTGTTTTAATAACAGCTTGCTATCTGCATCTTTCCATTTTTCATCTGTATCCGGAAAATAAACACCAATATCACCAAGTGCTAAAGCACCAAGCATAGCATCACATATTGCATGCAAAAGCACATCGGCATCTGAATGACCAGTCAGACCTTTATCATAAGGAATTTCAATCCCCCCGATAATTAACTTCCTTCCTTCAGCAAAAGCGTGAACATCAAATCCAAAGCCTGTTCTAAAATTTAATTTCATTTAATTCTCTTTGTTAGCCTTGATAAACTTTATATGCAATGCGTGAATTGATTGAATATTTAGCACGCAAAGAAAGATGAGTATGTTTAATATCGAACTTCAAATCTTGAAAATTCATTTTTATTCTCTGACCATTCAACAAAGCAGTTAACAACATGCGCTCTTGATGGACCAATTTTTAATTGTTTAATCAATTCAAGTATCAATACTTCATCACCTTCAACCTCAGTTAGTACTTCGCCTGTAAACAGATTTTGCGTATAGCCTTTCAACCCAAGGTTTTCAGCATGTCTCATCACAAAGTATCTGAAACCAACTCCCTGAACAAGTCCGTTAACGATTATTTTTGTCCGTTTACTATTATTCATTTTTAGTTGAAAATATTTCTGACAATATCAGCCCTAAAAAAATAAGAACACATCCAATCAAGCCAAAATTAGATATTTTTTCATTTAGTAAAAAGTAAGCAAAGACAGCGGCAAAAATAGGTTCGATGGAATAAATTATTCCTGCTTTTGTAGGTGATACTACTTTCTGGTATTTCAACTGAATTATTGTTGCAAGTACTGATGCAAAAACAGAAGTGTAAAGAACTGTAAAGATGAGATTACCAGTCAGGGTAAATCTAACAGTTTCAAGAGAAGTAACAGAAAACACTGCGGCTAATAAAAATCCACCAATAGCAGAAATTAAAAGCTGAACAAAAACCATTGGAAGGTAATCGTACTTTTTAGTAAATACATCTACATACACAACCTGAAAAGCAAATAACAAAGCACAGATTAAGGTCAGAAGGTCACCAAGATTAAAATCAGAGCCAAGTTTTTGCATAAAACTAATAACATTATCTCCTCCGCTTGATAACATAAGCAATCCTATAAGCACTAAAACAATACTAATAAGATTAAACCAGCCGGGTTTTCGTCTTTCAATAATCAATTGTAAGATTGGAATAAAGACAACAAATGTTCCGGTTATAAAACCAGATTTTGTTGCAGTGGTAAGATTAAGTCCGATTGTTTGAGTAGCAAAACCGGAGAAATAAAAAACTCCAAGTATTGAGCCGGCTAAAAAAGTTTGTTTGTTTATTACAATCAGTCTGTTAAAAGCAAAAGGGATGATTAACAGCGCTGCAATAGTAAATCGGATACCAACAAATAATGTTGGAGAAATATCTGAAAAAGCATCCTTCATTAAGGCAAATGTAGCACCCCAAATGATCGTCATTGAAAATAATGCAGTTTCGCCAAAATATTTTTTCATGAGTGCATAGTTCTGAGCTTTATTTCAGGCTAAACCTTAACCTTCTTTTTCACGAATGTAACCAAACGATTTTAAAAATACTGGATTTGAGCGCCACTTTTCTCTTACTTTAACTCGCAGTTCAAGATAAACTTCTTTGCCTAAAAATTCTTCAATTGCTTGGCGGGATTTTTCGCCTAATTGTTTTATTGCCCTGCCGGCTTTGCCAATAATAATAGGTTTCTGAGAATCACGCTCAACAACAATTTCTGCACTGATGTAATCTTTGGCGCTTTGTCTTTCTTTAAATTCAGCAATTAAAACTTCACAACTGTATGGAATTTCATCTTCATAAAGTTCAAAAATCTTTTCGCGAATTATTTCTGAAACAAAAAATCTCTCATTCTGATCAGATACAATTTCATCATCGTAATATTTTGGACCTTCAGGCAGGTTTTCTGCAATTTCGTTTTTTAATCTTTCTATGTTAAAGCTTAAGTTAGCTGAAACAGGAATTACAGATTTAATTTTTTTTGTGTCTTCATATCTTTGTATAAGCTGAACAGCTTTATCCTGCGGTATTGTATCAATCTTATTGAGTACTAATATTTTAACTTTCGAATCATCATCCATAAGGTTTTTTATAATTTCATTCTCTTCTGATTCTTTTAGTGAACCAATTGAGCTGACATCAAAAATTATTATAAAAACATCTGCATCTTTAATTGATGATTCAACATCTTCCATCATTCTTTCCTGAAGCAGATAAACCGGTTTTAAGATTCCCGGTGTATCAAGAAAAATTATTTGATATTCCTTTTCGGATAGAATACCAAGAATCCTTTTTCTTGTTGTTTGGGGCTTTGCCGTTATTATTGAAATTTTCTGACCGAGCAAAGCATTCATTAAAGTTGATTTGCCAACATTAGGCAAACCAATTATTGCTGCGTAACCTGATTTATTTTTCATCATTTTTAAATTTATTAGGGTGCAAATATAACAATGATAAGGGAATTAATAGATAGCCGAAAGCTGCAATTAAATCAACAGAAGAAAATTCTGATTAGAGAAAGGAGTACATAGTGAATCAGTGAGTAAAATTATTTTTTGATTTCTTTTGATATTCGTAAAAAAAATAAGCAGATACCAACATTACAAAAGATAAAACTGAACCGAAGATTGTAATGTTTTTCTTTCCGAACAAATCTGAAATATAATTACCTAAACCTTTAGAATAAGTGGTAACTACCCGACTTGACTCAGGTGCTGAAGAGGATATGATTTGATAGAATATGTAAACAACAGTTCCAAGTACAATAATTCCCAAAAAGGAAAGGACGATAAATAAAAAATATTTCTGTTGTTTTGCTAACACTTTTCTGCGTTGAATCTTTTGCAGAACTGATTTTGAAAAATCCGGAGTAACTGATTCTAAATTCATTTTGTGCAAAATTTTGTCTGCATTTACAAGAGCGAGGTATCTTGATTTCAATTCCGGAATATTTTTAATCGCATCATTTATTATTCTAACTTCCTCAGCACTAAGCTCATTATCAATATACTTATTCAGCATCTCATCGCTAATGTTGCTCATAATAATTCCTTTTTTAAATTCCTTTTTTGAATTATGTCTTTTAACAGATTGCGTGAACGATGCAGTATCACTTTAACATTTGGCACCGAAATATTTAAAACCTGACTGATTTCTTCACTGCTCATTTCCTCTAAATAAAACATTGATATTACAGCAGCATTTTTAGCTGGTAATTCATTTATAATTTTATTTATTATTTCTGAAAGCTCTATTTTATTATAATCATCTGCGCTGTATTTACTTTCCAGATAGTCCAGATTATCAATTGTCTGCATTTCATTTTCAACTTTTCGTTTTATACTTGACAATTTAGTCAATGCAGTGTTATAAACTATTCGATAAAACCACGTAGAAAATTTCGATTCAAATTTAAAAGAACCAAGATTATTATAAGCTTTCATAAAACAATCCATTAAAACTTCTTCTGCATCAAATTCATTCTTTAACATTCTCTTAAGCATCGTAAAAGATTTGTTCTTATAACGATCTACTATGACAGTATAATCCGCAGTATTTCCCTTTAATACTGATTCAATAATTTCTATATCTGAAAGATCTTTCACTATCATTATAGACTAATCCGTTTTAAGAAAGGTTACAAATTAGATGCTCAATTATAATGTCAGCCTTGATTCAATTCAATTGTAACCTAAAATGTTTTTGTCAAGTCAAATGTAATAGAAAACAAATTAAGATTTATAAACATATCTTTCATTAAGGATTAAAAAAGGAGAAAATTATGGCTTCCGAAGTTATTGCAGTATTTATTCCGATAATAATAACATTAGTTGTTGGGATAGTAATCATTGTTGCTTTTTATCTGGAATCAAAAGAAAAACAGCTGCTAATTGAAAAAGGTCTTTCTGGCGAGGAAATAAAAAAATTTCTGGAAAAGAAAAGAGATGGGCTTGGATTGATGAAGATCGGCATTATCTCCATCTTCTTTGGTTTAGGATTAGGTATCGGAATGATGCTTCAAGATTGGAGCAGCAAAGAATACTGGATTCCACTGTTTCTTATTGTTAGCACCGGTGTTGGATTTGTATTAGCTAACATTATCGCTAACAAAATGAAAAACAAAGACACATAAAACAAAAAGGGATTATCTCAAGATTATCATCATTAGTTTATTGAGAGATGACAGATAAAATTATTCTTGAGATAATCCTCTTAAAAATAATTTATTATTATTCCTGTGCTTCAAGCCAGCGCTCTGCATCCAAAGCAGCCATACAACCTGTACCTGCAGCAGTAACAGCCTGACGATATGTTTTATCAGCAACATCACCGGCTGCAAACACACCTTCAATATTAGTGTAAGTTGACCCTGGTTTAGTTATCAGATAACCTGTTTCGTCCATATCAATTATGCTTTTAAATAGACTTGTATTCGGCTGATGTCCAATCCCGATAAACAATCCATCAGCAGTAAATTCAGTTACTGAACCGGTTTTAGTATCTTTTAACATCACACCAGTCATACTCTTTCTTCCGCCCTCTTCTTTGCCTAAAACTTCCGTAATTACTTTATTAGTTAAGAATTTAATTTTAGGATTCTTTAATGCCCTTTCATACATAATTTTTGATGCTCTGAATTCATCTCTTCTATGAATGATTGTAACTTCACTTGCAAATTTTGTTAAGAAGTTTGCTTCTTCCATAGCTGTATCACCGCCGCCGACAACAATTACTTTCAGACCTTTAAAGAAAAATCCATCGCAGGTTGCACAAGCAGAAACACCATATCCCATATATTTGGATTCACTTTCTAATCCAAGCAATTTTGCTGATGCTCCGGTGGAGATGATTATAGAATCTGCTGTGTATTCTTCTTCATAAGATTTTAATTTAAATGGTCGTTTTGAAAAATCAACTTCTGTTATCTCTTTATAAAATGATTGAGCTCCAAATCTTTGAGCTTGTTTACGCATAACATCCATCAATACCGGACCATCAATTCCATTTTCAAAACCCGGATAATTTTCTACTTCAGTCGTAATTGTTAACTGTCCGCCAGGCTGCATTCCTTCAAATATCACAGGATTTAGTCCAGCTCTTGCTGTATAAATTGCAGAAGTTAATCCTGCCGGTCCCGAACCTATTATTAATACTCTAAAATGATTTTTTTTACCACTTTGTTCAGACATTTTTTCTCCAGAATTATCAAATTAACAAAATTTTTATTTTTCACTCAGGTAAGATTCAGATAAGTTGAGGAAGTTTCAAGTTGATTAGTCCGCATCTTTTAGAAATCCAGCATTTCTTTGCAAGCCTTTTAGCTTTGTCCGTTTAATCGGACTTTCAGCAAACCTTTCATTAAAGCCTTTGTTATCCAGATTTAATACTTCATCAAGAGAAAGCTCTTTGTTCTTGGGGTAAAAATCCTGAATTGAAGTTGTGAATGAGAATTTATTATTCCATGGACAAACATCCTGACAAATATCACAACCAAAAATCCAGTTTTCAAATTTTCCCTTCAACTCAGGTAAAATCTCACCTTTATTTTCAATTGTCTGAAAGGAAATACATTTATTTGCATCAACAACATATTCCTGAACAATCGCTTTAGTTGGACAAGCATCAATACACGCAGTACAAGTACCGCAATGATCAGTAATTATATCCGAATAATCAAATGTCCAATTAGTAATAATCTCTGCAATAAAAAACCAACTGCCTTTGTTTGGATTAATAATATTTGTGTGCTTCCCCATCCATCCTAAACCAGACTTAACAGCCCAAACTTTGTCCATAACCGGACCGGTATCAACATACGATTTAGTTTCAAGTTCAGGTTCAATTTGTTTTAATTCGCTCTCAAGCTTTTCAAGCATTTCCCACATAATAAAATGATAATCTTTTCCCCAGGCATAACGCGAGACTTTTCCCTTTCCCTTTTCTTCGATATGCCTGAATGGAGTATAGTAATTAAGTGCGAGTGAAATAACACTTTTAGCAGAAGGAAGAATCTCCTTGATATCTTTTCGCTTATGAAAATTTCTTTCCATATAACCCATAGTTGCCTGATATCCTTTATCAAGCCACAACTGTAGTTTTTCAGTTTCTCTTTCAAGCAGATTCACTTTTGCAAATCCAACCAAATCAAATCCGAGCAGTTTTGCTTTTTCTATTACTATTTGATTAGTTAATTGCGGCATAAGGTTTAATAAATTGCTCAGTTAAGTACTTGATGTTTTAGAAATTTCATATTGTCATTCTGAACTTATTTGCAGAATCTTATCATTTTAATTTTCAGCGTAAATCAGGAAAGACTGCACCAAGAATTCTAAAGAATCTCTTTCAACTGATTGATTTTAATACTATTGAAAATCCTTAAATACTTTATCCTGTACTATTCCCTTTTCAGAATGTTTTACAGTTGCAATTGCAAATTCAGGATCGTGACAAAAATATAGCATCCAGTTTTCATCAGCAGCTAACTTAAGATATTTTTTCTTTTCCTCAACTGTTACTAATGGCTGAATGTCATATCCCATTATATACGGGATTCTGATTTGCGAAACGAATGGAATTAAATCACAGCAATAAAGAAGTGTATTAGATGAATCAGATATTTTTATTATTTGCTGACTAATTGTATGACCGTTAATAACTTTAAACGAAATATCATCATCAAACTCTTGTTCACCATCAATAAAAGTCAGAACTC
Source organism: Ignavibacterium sp. (assembly GCA_032027145.1). NCBI lineage: Bacteria > Pseudomonadati > Ignavibacteriota > Ignavibacteria > Ignavibacteriales > Ignavibacteriaceae > Ignavibacterium > Ignavibacterium sp. The sequence continues at coordinate 3,472,443 of JAVSMP010000001.1, forward strand.
CCGCATTAGCTAAAGGTTCAAAATTTTCTTTGATATAACTTCCTTTATCCCTGTCGGATGGATTCATACCCCATTCAAAATTTTTCCTTTGAACAAAATATTTAGCATTTGGAAAAGAAGGGATAATTTTACCGTCTTCAATTTTTGTTGAGCCACCGGTATGATCAAAATGCAGATGGGTTAAAATTACATCAGTAATATCAAGGGGGCTTATACTGTTTAATTCGAGAGACTTTTCAAGACTGAGTTCAGGATCAATACGATAGATATTTTTTGATTTGTCATCCCACTTATTTCCCATACCAGTATCAATCAGGATTTTCTTATCCTTGCTGATAAGCAAAAGATTTCTTGTAGCAAGAGTAACTCTGTTTTGTTCATCGGCAAGATTTGATTTTTCCCAAAGCGGTTTAGGTATTATTCCAAACATCGCACCGCCATCTAAACCGATCTTACCAGAAACAATTGTTTTAAGTTTATATTTGCCAATTTGCATAGAATAATACCTGAAGAAATTTAGAGTAAATTTAAATAAGATTTTAGAAAGGTCGTAATGAAATGAAATAAAAATAAAGGGTGGATTTCCCACCCTAAAATTTATCTTCCTATACTGTCAAGATATTCTTTTCTCTTCAATAATGTATCAACATCTTCAACATGCTTTGGATCAGGGATACAACAATCAACTGGACAAACAGCAGCACACTGCGGCTCATCGTGAAATCCTTTACACTCGGTACATTTATCCGGAACAATATAAAAGAAATCGGTTGAATAAAAACCAGTCGCACCTGAAGGAGCAGCATCATCTTTGCTGTAATGTACACCAGCTAATTCCCAATCAACTCCGCCTTCATAAATTGCAGTATTTGGGCATTCTGGTTCGCAAGCGCCACAATTGATACATTCTTCAGTTATCATTATTGCCATAAATTTTCTCCTTAATTTATTAACAGAACTTGAATACTAATATAATTTCTAAATCTATATGCTATTTATAAAAACTTAAGCTCTTCTTCAAGGCAAAATTTAAAAAACAAGCATAATTTCAAAGATTTACCAACTTCCGCTAGCGCCGCCTCCACCAAAAGAACCACCGCCGCCGCTAAATCCGCCGCCCCCACTCCAACCCGAACTACCACCCCAGCTTCTGCTTCCACTTGACCATCCGCTTGATCCTGATCCGGTACGATAAATCCCTCCGGGTGACATCGGTCCAGAATTACGAGCAATTAAAAAGATTACAATTAAAAAAATGATTACAAACATAATTGGAAATTCATCACCTGATCCGTTATTAGAATCATCAGCATGATATTCTCCGCCAATAGCCTTAATAATAGCATCAATTCCATTTGAAATGCCGAGATAGAAATTTCCGCTTTTAAATTCTGGAGTGATTTCATTTCTTATAATTGAACTTGCTATCGCATCCGGAATAGCTCCTTCAAGTCCATATCCAACTTCAATCCGCAATTTTTTATCATCTTTGGCAATTAAAAGCAAAACCCCATTATTATTTTTTTCTGTTCCAATTTTGTTGTTTGTTGCAGTTTCTTCCGAAAGCATTTCTATCGGATAGCCCTCAAGTGAAGAGATAACTAAGACAACTATTTGAGTAGAAGTAGTGTCCTGATAAGCTCTTAATCTATTGTTAAGATCATTCAGTTCAGTTTCACTTAGAGTACCGGTAAAGTCATTAGCCCACATTTTAAGTTTCGGTATCTCAGGCTGGGCAAAAACAAAAACAGTACAAAAAGCAAACAGAAAAATGAAGTATTTCATTTTAGAATTCTACTTTGGGTGGTGTGTCAGCACCTTGAATCGCTTTAAAGTACTGTTTCTCACCAAAGCCAAAAATCCCTGCTAACATAGATGCAGGAAACCTTTTAATTGTAGTATTGTACTGCTGAACTACTTCATTAAATTTCTTACGCTCAACAGAAATTCTATTTTCAGTTCCTTCTAATTGTGCCTGAAGCTGTAAAAAGTTTTCATTTGCTTTAAGTTGAGGATAATTTTCAACTGTAACCAATAATCTTGATAAAGCTCCGCTCAATTCGCCCTGCAAAGATTGAAATTTTGCAAAAGCCTGCGGATCATTTAATACTTCCGGAGTTATATTAAACTGGCTAACTTTTGCGCGGGCTTCAGTAACCTGGGTCAATACTTCTTTTTCAAAATCAGCATAACCCTTTACTGTGTTCACGAGATTTGGGATCAAGTCTGCCCTTCTTTGATATTGGTTTTCTACCTGCGACCACTGCTGCATAACAGCTTGATCTTGTGAAACCATATTGTTATAGGTACTCATTCCCCAAAAGAACAGCATTGCGAGTGCTAAAAGAATTACTCCTCCAATTGCACAGCCGATCATCATCCCTTTATTTTTCATTGGACCTCCTTCTTTCAATTTATTTGGAGTTAACAATATAGATTATGTTAATTTGTAGTTAAAAAATAATACTTAATTTAATACAAATGTACAGTTAAAAACATTATTTTTATCAGGGTTTGCTGCCATAAAAATCAAATTGTAAGCGTTCAAGTGCATTATTAATAATTGTAAGATTCTTCTCTTTTGCGAATTTTTCAGCATTTTCTATATTACCAGTGTAAAACCGAAGCCACAAAAAATTTCCTGTGATAATTCCATCAAATATTCTGTCTTCAACAAAAGAGTTGATTGTCAGATAACCAAACAGAACATTCCATCCAAGAGAAATTAGACCATTTAAATATTCTCCGGTGTAAAACTGACCAAATCCGGGAATAACGTATGAGCTATATTTTGCAAAGCTTTCATTGTAAGAATCATTAACTACTGATCTACAAATAACAGCTAAAGCAGAATCCAGATTTTCTTCTGAAAATATTTCTGCAGCTCTTTCCCATTCGTTTGAAAAAATATAATTCCACCCTAACCAATATTTTATTTCTTTCGTTTTGTTAAAGTATTTTGGGCTGGCGAGCAGTGAGTTTAGTATTTTTTCAGATTGTTGTGTGGTTCTGCGTAAAGTATTTGTTCTTGCAGATAGTATTTTTGCATTAAATAATTGTTCGTCATTTTTTGAATTAATCTCAGAGAGTATAAAATATTTTAATGCTTCATTATACTTAGCACCGGCTTTATATGATAATCCTATTAACATATTAGCATCAAATTCATAAAGCTTTTGTTCATCAAAAAACAAGAGTCTTTTGGATTCAGTTATCGCATCAAAATATTTTTCCTGTTCAAATAAACTTCTTGCATAATTATATTGTTCTTCCAAAGAATTCTGTGCCAGACACGGGCAGACTAATAACATCACAACTAATATTATTTTCTTAATTGCAAAAATCATATTCGGGAATAAAAAACTTTTCTTCTTCAATAAAAGAATAAATATCATTTATAAAATCAAAATTAATTTTCGCATTGAATATCTGTGCTGAAGCTACTGAGCCATATATATTGCCTGCATAAAATCCTGCACCAGCTAAAGTAAAAATCCATGCGCGGATTGGATGATTATTGTTAAAATTCGTGTAAGCCAAATATGAAAATAATCCAGTAAGTAAAAATGAAGTGATTCCATCGCTGTAGTTTTCTGTATAAATTTTTCCCAAACCAGGGATTAACGTTGAATAAACTCCAGCCAGAATTTCACTTTTATAAGCAGGTTTTGTTTTACGTAAATAAAAGTTTTGAACAATAGATTTTTCCTGAACATCAAAAGGTTCTAAAAATATTTTTTCAGCAGGCATTAATTCATTGTTTAGTAAATATGAAAGATTAACAATTTTTTTCACACTGTTTGAAAAATTGGATTTTAAATAGAATAATTCATTTGCTTTTGAATTTAGTTCAGAAAATAATTTCAGTTTAAATAATGATTTCAACTCTTCAATCCTGCTTAATTGATAAAACCGTGAAGTTTCTGGTAGTTTGTTGAAATATCTTATTGCATTAGTCTGATCATCAATAGCAGAAAAAGCTATAGCAATTTTAAACCGGACAGTGTCTTCATCAGAAAATTTCAAATACTTTTCATATTCATCAATAGCTCTTAAATAATCATGATCACAAAACAGATAATCGGCAAAAAGCTTGATGTTTTCTGGCGAATTAAAATTTATATTCTGAGACAGGGCAGTTATTGAAATGATTATCTGGATTAAAAGAACTTTCATCTGGTTTCTTTAACCTGTGTTCCGGCGGGAATTATCTTAATAAGCTCTTTATCAAGGGTGTACAAATCAACCGGATCATAAAAATGATGCCTGCCATAAAACGGATAATGCTCTGCTCTTTCAAAAATGTTTGTATCTCTTGAAAACCGATCAAAGAACATCAATGTACCCTGAAAAATATTTGTTTGTTTAACTGCTGCAAAAAGAAAAGCAGAACAAGTTGGATAAAAAGGACAATTATCCCCATCAACATCTGAAATGAAAAATCTATATGCGTTGATTACAGGCTTCAAAACAAGATCACTAAAAGAGTTAATTGAAAAATCAAATTGTTTTGCGTTTGTTTCGGCTGATATTTTATAATCCGGGTCAGATTTTTCCCATCTAACCCAATCGGTTTGAGAATGTGCAGTAACAAAAAGCAGCAATACCAGAAGTAATAGTTTATTTTTATTTATTATCAAGCAAGGCTCTTGCAATTACAACCTTTTGAATTTCAGAAGTTCCCTCATAAATTTCAGTTATCTTTGCATCCCGCAAATATCTTTCAACCAAATATTCGCGAACATATCCATAACCGCCGTGTATCTGAATTGCATCAAGTGCATTTTGTACAGCTACCTTTGATGCATAAAGTTTAGCCATTGCAGCTTCTTTATAATAAGGTTTGCCGGCATCCTTTGCTGCGGCTGCTTTTAATGTAAGCAGTTTGGCAGCATCAACTCGAACTGCCATATCAGAGAGCATAAACTGAATAGCCTGAAAATTTGAGATTGTCTGCCCAAATGCTTTTCTTTCTTTAGAATATTTTACTGCTGCATCAAGCGATGCTTCTGCAATACCGACAGCTTGTGATGCGATTCCGATTCTGCCGCCATTTAATGTATTCATCGCAAAGTTAAAACCTTTTCCTTCTTCCCAAACCACATTTTCAGCTGGTACTTTACAATTCTGGAATGTTAATGAACAAGTATCAGAGCTTCTTATACCGAGTTTATCTTCTTTTACTCCATGTTCAAAACCGGGTGTTCCTTTTTCAACAACAAGTGTAGAGATACCTTTATGACCTAATTCTTTATTTGTAGTTGCCATAACTAAAACATAATCAGCAGTAGTGCCGTTTGTTATCCAGTTTTTAATCCCATTTAATACAAAATAATTACCTTCTCTGTCGGCAGTTGTTTTTTGTTTTGTTGCATCACTGCCTGCCTCAGGTTCTGATAAAGCAAAAGCTCCAAGCTTTTCACCTTTGGCTAATGGAATCAGATATTTCTCTTTAACATAGTCTGACCCATATTTCTCCAAGCCATAGCATACCAATGAATTATTAACAGACATAATCACACCAACGCTTGCATCAACTTTAGAAATTTCTATCATTGCCAGAACATAACTGATAGTATCAAGACCCGCCCCGCCAAATTCAGGTGGTACCATCATACCCATAAAACCAAGTTCACCCATTTTTTTTACTATCTCATACGGAAACTCAGCAGTTTTATCTCTATGAACTGAAGAGGATGCAATTTCATTTAATGCAAAATCTTTTGCAGATTCCTGGATCATAAGATGTTCTTCAGTAAGATTGAAATTCATGGCAAATCCTTTTTTAATTTTAATAAAACATTTAATTTTAAATTGCTTGTTAATAGTATTTATTTTATCCAAAAATAAACTAATAATTCAAATGTATCAATCTCGGGGAAAAACTGGTTGGTATTTTTGTCAAGAAAAACAATGAAGATCAGGTTATGACGGAAGAATTAAAAACAGAGGGTCCGGTAAGGAAAACCTTACTGAAAGGACTAACTCCAAAAGAATTAAAAGATTTTTTTGTAGCAGCTGGTGAAAAAAAATTTAGAGGAGAGCAGTTATTTGAGTGGATATATGGGCATATGGCGCAAAGTTTTGACGAAATGACCACACTACCAACTTACCTTAGAAAAAAACTAAATAATTACTGCGAGTTAAACTCTCTAACTTTGGTTTCAACACAAACATCAAACCGAAGCGGAACAAGAAAATATTTGTTTAAAACTTTTGATGAACATCTGATTGAATCAGTAATAATTCCGGAACCAAAAAGAATTACTCTTTGTATATCTACACAGGCAGGATGCCCGCTCGACTGCCAGTTTTGTGCAACCGGACTGATGGGTTACAAACGCAATCTTAGTTCGGCAGAAATAATAGACCAGTTTTTGATGGCATCAAAAGAATTCGGCAAAAATAAGATTTCAAATATTGTTTATATGGGAATGGGAGAGCCGCTGCTCAATTATTCAAATACCTTAAAGTCACTTCAGATTTTTGCTGAAGAAAAAACAAGAGATATCAGTTTAAAAAGAATTACTGTTTCAACAGCAGGTATTGCCCCTAAAATTATTGAACTTGCTGACAGCGGATTGAAGGCTAAGCTTGCATTTTCTTTACATTCTATGTTTGAAGAAACCAGAAGTAAAATAATGCCGATAAATAAAAAATATTCTTTGTCCGAAAACCTTGAAGCAATAAAATATTATACAAAACAAACAGATAGCCGTATTACATTTGAATATGTAATGCTTAAGGATTTGAATGACAGATCAGATGATCTAAATGCTTTGATAAAATTATGCAATTCAATTCCTTGTAAAATTAATGTTATTCCTTTTAATTCAATCGCACACATGAATCCAACAGGTTTTGCAAAAGAACTTGAACCTTCACAAAAGTTTGTAATTGATGAGTTTGTAAAAACTTTGCGTGATAATAATATAACCGTAACAATTCGTTATACACAGGGAGATGATATTGCAGCTGCCTGTGGACAGTTAGCTAATAAAACAATTAGTGAATCTCTTTCTAAAGAAAAGACTAATTAGTATGCGAAAATTATCGCACGATGAGATATCACAAAACAGAAGCACTCTCGAAAACATTGAACTTGTAAAAAAACTTCCTGTAATTGTTCTTCTCAACTCTATCAGAAGCTCATATAATGTCGGCTCAATATTCCGCACTTCTGATGGCGCTATGATTGAAAAAATAATTCTCTGCGGATACACTCCGCATCCGCCTTTTGATAATTCTAATGAAGGCAATAAAGATGTTCTTAAAACTGCACTTGGTTCAACTAAAAGTGTTAAGTGGGAGTATATTAAAAATCCTATTGACGCAATAAAAAATCTTCGTGAAAATGGAATGAAGATATGTGCTTTGGAACTTACCGAAAACAGTAAACCTTATTATCATACTGAACAATACAACTTTCCTATGTGTCTGGTTGTGGGGAATGAAATTTCAGGTGTATCTCAAGAAGTTTTGAATCTTTGTGATTACTCAATCGAAATTCCTCAGTACGGGATAAAACAATCACTTAATGTTGCAGTTGCCTACGGAATAGCAATCTTTGAATTAAGAAAAATATTTGATGGTAAGGTGTAAGGATTGATCTTTTATCGATCAAATAAAATCAATTTGTAAGAAATATAGTTCAAGATCTAAATGAGGGAAAGTGAAGTGAAATATTTGAAGCTAATATTTATATAATTATTTTTGTTTCCAAAAAGAAGTATATGTATCTAAAAGGGAATGGATGAATTATGATTATTAATGACGTCCTGAACAAGTTATTTTCAACTTGGTCTAATATTGCAGTAATGAGGGCATTAAGAAATTATGTTATGGGAGTCTCTGGAAATGAAGCTGCCCGTTTAGCAGGGTTGACCCCAAAAAATTGTTTAATTACTTTAAGTTTATTGAAAAACTCGGTGTTGTTATTCGCATAAGAGATCGAAGTGAACATTTATTCTTACTCAATTGTGATCATTTTTTGTTAATGAAGTAATCATGCCTATTCTTACTTCAGAAAAGAAGTTTGTCGAATGCATATCAGCAGAAATAACAAAAGCCCTAAAGAAATATTCAATAAGTGTTTTTCTATTTGGGAGTGTTGCTCGGAAACAAGAGACGATTAAAAGCGATATGGATATTTGTATTATTTATAAAATGGCATCTTCTAAAAAAATTTTTGAGGAAATTATTCCAACTTTGAGTATAAAATTATATAAAAAGTTTGGCGTGTCTTTAGCACCTTTTTATATATCAAAATCAGATTTTGTCAAGAGAGCAAAAAGTAATAAGCCTCCAATCGCAGATGTGATTACTGGAGGTAAATATTTATGTGGAGAACAGATTAAGAAATTATTAAATGGTTAGAAAAACAATAAGTAAAACTATCGACAAATCTCTGACAAAAAACTATAAGATTGTGGCAGATAATTTTTATAATGGAGCAGAAGTGGCAATAGAATATGAATAATGGAACGCTTCAGGCGTATCGATTATTTATTCTTCAATTGCTTATTCTGATGCTATAAGCATTAGATATGGCGGAGCTAAATGCCCAGGAGAAGATCATAATCAAACTGTAACTCTACTTAATGAGTAGTAACAAATACTTATGAAAACAAATAAGCAATAGTACAGTTAGAAAAAATAATTGCACATAAAAACATAGGTTCATACAGTGGTGAAACATATGATGAAAAAAATATTGAGGTTCTATGGAAAAATATCGTGAGATTTAAATTGTGGACTGAAGGTCTAATAGAATAGTAAGAGAGATCTGTTATTCAAATTACTGCATTTATTTCTTTCTTATATGAATCAGATTTCTAAAACAATATTATATTTTCTTGTATAAAAAAGTTTTGTTTGTGAAAAACGACAATGATACAAAACCAAATCCCATTGAGCTTGAAGAGTTAAGAACTAAGCTGTTTGAAAATATTTTAAGTGCCACCTCGCACTTTAGAAAAGTAGAATTATACACAGCGTATTTTAATTCTATACTTAATCTTCAATCTGAAAGAATTTGCGAAGCCTTTCTAAAAGAATTTATTGAAGAATTTTTATCTTCTGTAAAAAAGTTTGAAGTCTGCGGTACAGATCCGGCATATACAGAACATTTGGTTTTAATATTAACTTCTCTTGAAAATTTTAATTGTTTTTCACCGGAACTTTCAACTATTGTATTTGAAAAGAATAGAATAAATACCCAATTAAGTTTACTTAATAACGTTCTTAAAGGTGAAGAAAATCCAACACCAAATGAACATAAAGCTTACTTTCCATTAATTGATAAGGAATCATCAACTGAATTTTACGGAATACTTGATTCTGTAACCATTAGAATTAATAAAAGTACAGATGCCGATAAGTTAATAATTGTACCAAGCGAAACTGATCTTGAAAAAAGAATTGAAACTCAGGTTAATACTTCCTGGAAACTTGCTCTTGATTTATCTAAAAAATATTTAAAGAAATTATATAAGCATCACGAAGTCATAATCAGTTTTGATAAAAGATTGGGTTTTTATGAAGGCAACTCGCTTGGTATTGCATTAACAGTTTCTTTTCTTGAACAACTATTAAAATTTTATAATCCTGTTTATGTTATCAATATAAAAGAACAAACAGCTTTTACAGGCGGAGTTGATAACAAAGGTAAAATCCTTACAACCGGTGAAGAAATAATTAAACAAAAAGTTAAGGTTTTATTCTATTCAGAAATTAAAAACTTTGTAATTCCTAAATGCGAAGAAACTTATGCTTATTTTGCTTTAACACAACTTCAAAAAGATTATCCCAAAAGAAAATTAAAAATAATTTCTGTTGAAGCTTTTACAGATGTAATAAACAGGCGTGATCTTGTTGATATAAATAAACAGAAAGTAATAGTAAGAACAGGAAAGTTTGTTAAGAAGAATTGGGCTGCAGTTTCTGCAATACTTATTCTTTCAGCAATTATTTCTTTTTTTGTAATAAGAGACATTGATACTAATCCATCATTTTTTTCATCTGATGGAAGAAAAATTTATATAAAAAATAAAAGCGGTAAAATACTTTGGGATAAAAATATTGGTGTCCCGGAACATTTACTTAGGCAAGAAAATCATTTAAAATCATTAACAATGATTGTAGATATAAATTCCGATGGAGTTAACGAAGTAATAACTGCCAGAGAAATATCTAAAGACATAAGTGATCCTTACATTAAATGTTATGATTATGCCGGTAATTTAATTTGGAAATATTCTTTTAAGGATGAGGTCGTCTCTGAGCTGGAAGAATTGAATACAGAATATAGTAGTTTATTGTGCGATACATTTACAGTTAATGGTGAAAAAAGCTTATTCCTGATATCAAACAATTTAAATTCTTTTTCTTCTGCTATTTCACGAATCAGTCTCTTAGATGGCAGGAGACAGCCGGGAACGTTCTGGGCTTCGGGACATATAATGGGTGCATTTATTAAAGATATTGATTCTGATAGTAAACCGGAAATTGTGGGATTCGGTTACGACAATGGATTTGAAGATATTGTCTTTTTTGTTTATGAAATTGATAGTCTGACGAAAGTAAGACCGACAACAGAGAAATATCTCATCAGAAATTATCCCGTTGCTGATATGAAATCCTACATCAGGTTTCCGAAAACAGACTATGAAATATATCATCAAGTTAGAACACCAAGTCCGTGGAATGGCGGCTTTTCAGATGAAGAAGAAAGTCACAAGTACGCTTTCACATTTGCAAACGTTAAAAATAATTCCGAGCCAACAATTGGTTTCCGAATTGATTACAATTTTAAAGACATTGATATTGTAATCATAAGTAGTTATAGGGTGCAAAGAGATACACTTGTTGCTCACGGAGTATTAAAACCGCCTTACACAGATACAAAAGAGTACTGCAATCTGATAAAAAGCAAACTACTGTTTTATAAAAATGAGAAATGGGTGAAGAGGGAAGAGTTGGAATAAAAAAAAGAGAATAGCCAAACCTCCGAGGTTTAAAAAACATCGGAGGTTTACTAAGAATATTAATTGTTATTTTAAAAGCAGCATCTTCTTTGTTTCTATAAAACCTCCAGCTTTTAATTGGTAGAAGTAAATTCCGCTTGAAAGATAGCTTGCATCAAAGTCGATCGTATAATTGCCGGTCGATTGATCTTGATTAACTAAGGTAACAACCTCTCTTCCTAGAAAATCAAATACACTTATCTGTACTTTTGTGAGTTGTGGGACTGCATATTTTATTTTGGTTATTGGGTTAAATGGGTTAGGATAATTCTGAGATAATGAATAATTCTTGATAGTTAAATCACCGATTTCATTTGCGATTGTAGTAATTTGTATTCCATCAATAGATTTAAGGTAAAAACCTTGACTTTGTCTACTATCTTTTGATGCTATAATCCATTTTGCATTCTGAATGACAGTAGTAGGCGTAAATGTACCAGAAAAGTTGTTTCCTTGCACAGTTAAAGTTCCATCATTATTAAACGTTAGTGTAAAATTTATCATTTCTCCACTTACATAAGTTCCTATAGTATCTTTAAATGTCATATTTTGATTACCATTATCTTCAAAGTAATTAACAATGCCATTTCTAAAAACTATACCGTAGTTGTTGCCTTCGTAATTAGCCCAGCCATCTCCTATCCCAAAAAATGCAGCATCATAGTTAACACCACCCGAACTATTTATAATTTGTGCCTCAATATCAATTGATGTTCCTAGTGAAATTTGATAAATAGATCGGATTTCTCCCCAAGAATAATCATCAATGCTAAATGTAGCTAGATCTTCAAAACTAGGAAACCAAGAGCCCATATTCACATTTCCACTCCACCAATTACCTTCCCAATCTGCTGTAGTTATAATTTGTATTCCATCAATAGATTTAAGGTAAAAACCTTGACTTTGTCTACTATCTTTTGATGCTATAATCCATTTTGCATTCTGAATGACAGTAGTAGGCGTAAATGTACCAGAAAAGTTGTTTCCTTGCACAGTTAAAGTTCCATCATTATTAAACGTTAGTGTAAAATTTATCATTTCTCCACTTACATAAGTTCCTATAGTATCTTTAAATGTCATATTTTGATTACCATTATCTTCAAAGTAATTAACAATGCCATTTCTAAAAACTATACCGTAGTTGTTGCCTTCGTAATTAGCCCAGCCATCTCCTATCCCAAAAAATGCAGCATCATAGTTAACACCACCCGAACTATTTATAATTTGTGCCTCAATATCAATTGATGTTCCTAGTGAAATTTGATAAATAGATCGGATTTCTCCCCAAGAATAATCATCAATGCTAAATGTAGCTAGATCTTCAAAACTAGGAAACCAAGAGCCCATATTCACATTTCCACTCCACCAATTACCTTCCCAATCTGCTACAAGTTTATTATTGAAACTTGGTTGTGAATAAATAATTGAGATAAAAATAAACAAAAGTAAGAATAATTTTTTCATTATATCACCTTTTTAATTTTGAGTAAATCCTATTAACTACTAAGAATAAATAATTGAAAAAAGTTTAGGCTCGGAAAACAAATAAAAAATTTTTTAAGTTTCTTTTAGAAATATTTAAAAATCTTCAAATCGTGCATTTATTTTCATCCTTCAGTACACTCAGCCAATTGACAGATTGATAAAAAAGTCTGATAGGCTGGCTTATTTGCCCATTCCTGTAATAATTGAGAATTTTTATTAGAAAAAGAGGGGAAAATGATGTGGTTACGGTTATTAAAAAGAAAACCGGAAAAGAAAAAATTAAAGAGCTTTTAACTGCAATTGGTGGAAAAGAAAAACTGTTGATAACTTCCAGGTATTCGGGAAAACTAAAGCTAAAAAAGAGTCCGCTTGTAATTCAAAAGAAGCTTAGAAATGAGAGGAACTGATTTAATTAAATATTATAAGATTAACTTTTCTAACCAAAAAATTCTTCTACCGATACCTCAATTTCTCTTATGATGGCTCTCACGGTTCCTTTCCTGATATTTTTACCTCTATAATGTGGTACAGGAACAGCTTTACCATCTGAGTTTCTCACCCACAATTCGTGTGAACCTTTCCCCGAACGGTAATAAACAAATCCAAATTTCTTCAGGCGAGTGGTTAATTCTTTGTAGTTTAATTCGCGGAGTTTAGCCAATTTCAGATTCCAACGGGCATACTAAATGCGAGACGAGAATTTTTTGTCAGTGAAATTTCATTGAAACCAAGATTTTCATTTCTGCTTTTACGGTATTCAAAAATCATTTTTGCAACATCTATACAGTTAAAAATGGCTTCTTCAATTGTATCGCCTTCGGCAAATGCACCCTGAATACCGGGAACCTTTGCTAAGTATCCGTCTTCGCTTTTTTCAACTTCTACCGATACGAGAATCGTATTATCTTTCATTTAAATCATCCGATATTTTTTGCAAATATAATGAATTTTTTAGGTGATGACACACACTTTTATTCAATATTTGTATTGGATTCTTTAAATTTCTTTTGCATTTGCAAAGAAAAATAATCATTCTGATGCAACAATTAGTTTCCGGATTGATTACAATTTTAAAGACGTTGATATTGTAATCATAAGTAGTTATAGGGTGCAAAGAGATACACTTGTTGCTCACGGAGTATTAAAACCGCCTTACACAGATACTGAAGAATATAAAGAGATTGTTAAAAATAATATTCTTTATTGGCAAAATGGGAATTGGGTTAAGAGAGAAGAGTTGGAATGAGGTAATGCCAAACCTACGAGGTTTAAGAAAACCTCGTAGGTTTTTGTGAATACAGATTTTTTTATTTTAAAAGAAGCATCTTCTTGGTATCAATAAATTCTCCAGCTTTTATTTGATAGAAATAAATTCCAGAAGCGAGGTTCTTTCCATCGAACTCAATTTCATATTTTCCTGCATTTCTATACTCATTAACAAGTGTTGCAATTTCATTTCCCAAAACATCATAAACTTTAAGTGTTTGCTGACCAGAGACAGGAGACTGCCAGCTTATTTTCGTACTTGGGTTAAAAGGATTTGGGAAATTTTGTGAAAGACTATATTCTTTCGGTATAGAGATAATATTATTATTTCTTTGATCATCTTCGATTCCAGTAATAACATTAGGAGCATAAGTTGTATCAGGAGTTCCATCACCATCAATATCAACTTCAAGTGTGGGTGTTTGAACATTAGTGTTTAGTGTGCAAGTTGCGACTGTATTTGGTTCAATTGCTATACTGTCATATTCAAAAGTAATCGTTCCTCTGGAAGTATCCGAATAATCTTCAATAACATAACTGAAATAACTTGTTGTGTCTTGTGATTCAATTACAAATGTATATTCGTTCGTTCCATCTAATGGTTCAAGATAAACAGTTTTTATTTTTTCTCCAGTACTATCTTCATAAACATAATATTGACTGCCGGGAATTTCTTCTACATAAGTTGAATCATTAATAGGTCCTGTGTGGTTTCCCAAATTATCATAAATATGAAAATCTACAGGACAAGCAACACTACTTATAATCTCTCTCATAGCATAGAATCCAATATCATCTAATAATACTTGAGTGGATAATGGGACTGAATTTTCAAGTTCAAATTTAATTGTATTTGTACGTCCCTTCAAAGCAGAAGGTATGGCGAACTTTTTCCAAACAAAATTAAGATCAGGACTGTTTAATTGAAAACTGGTAATGAACTGATCCGATATATATACTTTAACTATGACATCACTTGTTGGAAAAATAGTACGTGTCCTGAACCAGATATATTCTACATCATCTGGAAAATAGAGAAAGTTATGTATCAGTACAGGTGAAGATTTAGTAAGGATAGCTGAAATGTTTCCCCCTATCAAAGTTACCTGAGGAGTCTCACCTCCTTGATAGCTCCATCCTGGTTCTTTTGAATAAAAAGATTTTGAAAAATTTCCATTAAATATCGAAGAAGTATTTGAAAGCTTAGTATCTTCAGTTACATCTTTCAAATTCTCTGTAAGAGAATATATATCACTCAAATTTCCAAGCCGATTTCTTGAACGAAAAAAACCCTCAGTTGTACCTAAGTTAGAATTATACCATTCAGTTCTTGGAATATTTGGTCCCTCGCCAAATTCATCTTCATTGGCTATTGTATTTATGGTTCCAAAATACCAAGTATGCACAAGGCCATGAGCATCATCAATTGGTAATTTTGTTGTTAGGTCAGTCTTACTTGGCGAAGTTGTATTGAGCCCTGGGAAATAATCTAAACCCTTAAACGGGTTCTGCCATAGATGAAAATGTGTTTCAAAATAATTATCGATGTATTTAGTCAGGTAGCTACCACTTTTCCATCCAGCAACTCCTATATTGAATGAATTTACACGGTCATCATCCATAGGGACTAAAAAACCACGCCAATGACCTGCAGGATGTGGGTCTAAGGTTGTCATATGAATTTCGGGATCAAGATTTACTTCGCTTGGTAAGATTCCATTAGCTGCCCAATATATAAGTCTTTGAATAGCTTCACTATTAACCACACAGCCTCTGCTATGACCAATAAAATGTAAATGCTTTAAAAGAAATGAATAATCATTTGCTAAATTTACGAGTGTGGCAGCAAGAACATCTCCTGCAGCTTCTGCGAAACCGTGTACATTTATTGCCGACTCTAACGTCCAATCAAAAATAAAAACATTATCTTTATCTGGATTAATAGCTCTCGAGACCACATAATTGTCTATAAGGTAATCTATTGTACTATTACTATATATGGCAGCAAATTGTGAGAAAGTTGCTTCAATGGGATAAACATTTCCTTTTCTGATTAAATAAATATCTCTGTTATCTGAAACAGCATCAGCCATTGCAAACTGCCATCGGAGGTGTTTCCATTTAGTTTCAACTATTGGATTTATAGGAATCAGCCCCTCTCCCGTAAAACCGTTTGTAATTATGATCGTATTTAATTCTCTACCGCTCCATCCACCTTCGTGATACAACTCGAGAATTTCCGTTTCACTTAATGCACGGTTGTAAATCCTAGTATCATCTATTGAGCCAGTAAAGGAATTCAAATATGAAATTAATGGTTTTCCAATTCTAATTGGTGTACTAGTATTCTGAATTGAGGTTATGTTTGAGGTCGTTGTTGTATCGAAAACACCATTAATATAAAAAGTTACTTTACTATCCGCTTTATTCCAGATAAATACAATGTGATTCCAAGTGTTTAAGTTTAAAGTAGTATTAGTTATAATTGTTTTTTGTTGATACTCTGGTCCATTAAAGGATCCGCTTAAACTCCCATTCGCGTTTATTTGCAAACTATATTCATCATCCAGGTAGCCACCCTCACCAATCTTTAATAATATTATTCCTGTAGTATTCTGTTCTTGTCTAATCCATGTTGCCAAAGTTACGCCTGTTGCATTTGAAAAATCGAAAGAATTATTATCAGGTACGTTTAAATAACTCATTGATGTGAATTTAGCGGCGGTATCTAATTGACCAGCAACATAAGTTACACCGTATATGGCTGTCGGATTATTCCCATTACCACTATAATCATTGGCATTACCATTAAACGGATAATATGCAACTAAACCTTGAGTGGATTGAGCAATTATGATATTTGTAAAAAATATTGCAAAAATTAAAACAGTAAATAGTTTAACCATTGTGTACCTCAAAAAAGGAATTTATGAGTAAATAATACGTTTAAGCTATGTCTTTCTATACCTTAAACATTTTTGTTTTCGGAAAACCCAAACAATCTTTTTTTCAAAAATCTTTTTTATAGCTTTGTGGTGTATGAAAAGTGATAATTCGATATTTAATACTCTTAACAGCATTTGTTTTGGAAAAGCTACTCGATCTGAAATAAATTATATCATTGAGTTATCACACAATTACGCCTGCACTTATCTTAAATACAGATATAAAAATTTAAACAAAGTTTTATTAGCTGAAGATGTAACGATTAAAGAACTTGCGATTGATGCAATTGCTCCTATGTTTGAAAGAGATGAAAATGAATTATTTATAAAACTTATTAAGGCTTTTAATAATTGGAATCCAAAAATTGAAAGTGAAGAACAAGCATTATTTTTTCTTAACAGGATTGTTGCAAAAAGTACTGAGAAATATGTTTCAAATTTACTCCGTGATTCCGATCCTTTCTTTTCTAAAATCCTGGATTCGATAAATTACTTAATTGAGAAAAACGGTTACGCCAAAAAACAAATACTTGGAACAACTTATATAGTTGAAAATAAATCGAGTAATGGAAAATGGAGTAATGGAGATTGCAATGTTGGAGTAAAAAACTTACCTGATCATAATTTTATTGACGAATTACCAATTATTGTATTTAACAGTAAACAGAATGTTGTTTCAAAAATATTTGAATTTATAAAAACAGAAACAGACAAAATACCTGCTATTCCATTAAATGCTCTTGTCATTAAGTTAAAACAGGTGAATGCATCATCGTACATTTATAAAGACAGTATTACGGAAAATGTAACTGAGATAAATTCAATTGTAGAGAAAGCTGTAAAGAATACTTTTAGTAAACTTCAGGAAAGCTATATTGAGAAAAACAAAATAGAAAAAAGTGATGGTGAACTAATTAAAAAAGCAATAGATAAAATTGTTGTTGATATGCAGGATGGAGGAATAAATGTCGGGCTGCATAAATATTTGATGGAACAAATGACAAATCTTAGTTTTGATGAATATAAAAATAAGTACCAGAACACTTTTGAGTATTTGTATAAAATCTTAAAAAAAGAAATAGCTGAAGAATTAGAATGAACTTAGTGATTTTGGGGAAATCCTTTGTGTTCCTAGTGGTAAAGTAAACCACAAAGAACACCAGAATATAAATCACAAAGAACACAAAGTTGCCAAACAATTTTCCGAAATAATATAAATTTGTAGTATTGAAGATTTACAATGAACAAGAAAAAAGAAAATATTTTAATAACTGAACAGGATCTGTTTAATTATGTGTTTTTTAATAACCAGATTTCTGATGAAATAAAGCAAATTATTGAGAATGATAATTCATTTGCAGAAGCTTTAGAATTTTATAGCATGCTTAAGATAGAATCGGTAAATAAACCTGATGAATCACTTAAAAAGAAAATAGCAGAAAAGATTCCAGCTTATAGCTTACCAAACATAATCTATCTATATCAATTAAAAGCTCCTGAGATAAAACAAAATGGAAACAAGTTTGCTGCCGATTCAAAGGAACTAAAGCCAAAGATGACAACAAAAACTTTTGTTGATAACGATAAAGAATATTTAATAAAAGTTTTGAACTATGGCGATTTAACAAAAGTATTTGTGTTTTCTACAAAGGATGATGTTGTAAAGAATTTTGATATTGTAATTGAACCAAACAATATTATCTACCATTTTGATGATAATTCAGAGCCGCTAAAAATTGATAAAGTAATTGAGGCTGAAAAAATCGAAATAAGATTTATTTAATTAATAAATTCTTCACACTTAGCTCTTTGCCCTATGTTATTACACCGCAGCAGTAAAAAACTCTTCGCCATTATCTTTTGTGTGTATCATTAATAAATTTGCTCTGACCATCTTAACTAAAGTTCTTGAAGCTCTTCTTTCAGAAATGTTAACCAGATTACTTAACTCTTTTACCGAAATTTTTTCAGTTTTATTAATGTATTCGAAAACATTTTTTTCAATAGGACCAAGAACATATTTCTTTAGTGCAGCCTGATTTGTTTGTGCACGAAATATCCGGATCATCTCTTTACTTGCAAGAACACTCTTATCATTAACTCTTATTGTAACTATTGCTGTATTGATATCGAGTTCTGGCTTGTAATCCTGCAATCTGTGAGGTTTAGTATCAGACTCTGGAATGCTTACGATAACAATTTCTTTTCCATTAACTTCCTTATAATCAATTGTAACATCTACGGCAGGTTCACAAAGGTTTTTTGCAGCAGTAAGCACTAATTCGGCAGTTTCTTTTTCACTATCAACACCAACAATTTTTTTATCATCGTCCACACCAAACAGCATAAAACCGCCTTTTGTATTTGCAAAAGCTATCATTCCGCGGGCAATTTTTTCAGGAGTTGAAAATTCTCTTTTGAATTCACATTGAATATTCTCCCCTTCTTCAATCAAATCCAGAAGTTCTCTGTATTTCATATTACATAAAAATGAGATTAACACTAATTAAAATGTTTTCGCGGATCCCAAAGCGGTTCAAGTTTTCTCTTAATCGGCGGCTTGAATTTATCATTGTGATTAACAAATTCTATTGGTTCTTTTTCGCCGTTCTTATGTTTCTTTATCTGCTCATTATCGACAATAAGAGCTTCATCTGTTCCTTTTTCTTCATCTTGTTTAATTTCATTCTCGGCAACTAATGTACTATCTGTAAGATGCTTATTGTTTAATGCAGCAAGACTGTCTTTTAACATTTGCTCTTGTTTTGTTTTTTCCTGTTTATATACAGTAACTTTTTTTGATACTATCTTCACATACTGACTTGAAGGATACTTAGCTATTAAAGTATCATAAATAACCGCAGCAGAATCCAGCATGAAGAGATCATTTTCAAGTATCCATCCTGTTGTATAAAGTGCTTGAGGAGCTATTGGTGATTTTGGAAATTTATTATAAATATTATAAAATTTAATTATTGATTGAGAGTAATTACCTTCAAGCATTAAATCCTCCGCAGAAGCATACTCATCTTTAGCAGGATCAAATCCAAGATTAATAAGTGGTTTGTTTAGTTTATTTGCTGCAGCATTAACAATTGTTCTATCCTTATAATTATCATAGATAATTTCAAACAAACTATCAGCTTTACTTTTATTATTTACAGTCAGATAATAACTCCCAAGAGCATAAAGTGTATTTGGATAATAAACGGGTGAGGGATATTTATCCAAAATGTTATCGTAAAGTGCAAGGGCAGAATCCTGAGCATTTAATTCAGTTAAAAACAGATTTCCAAGTTCAAGATTGTTTTTTGCAAGCACTGTATTGGCTGAATCAATACTGATCTTAAGTTTTTGCGGCGGATTTCTTTTAAATTTGACACTATCAAGACTTACTTTACTGTTTTTAAATATACTATTCGGGTTTTTAGGATCTTGTAATTCCTTTAAGCGTTGTGTTTTGAGTGAGTCAATCAGCTTTTGTCTTAAACCAATTGAATCCTGTGGATTAAAAAGTCCGATCTGAATAAGACTGTCAATTTTAATCAGACTATCACGAACAAAAATGGAGTCCTTAATAAATGTTGAATCTTTTAACTTTGGGTTTTTAGGATTTAACAAAGTATCAACACCACCCCAGATTTCCTGCATTTCTTTTCGCTCAAGGAACTCGGTCAGAAGTTTCAGTGAATCGGCAACATAATCCGAAGAGTCCTTTGTAAACACTGTTGGATTTTGTGAGTAGTACAACTGCTTGCTTAAGCGATTGATATCTTTTCTAAGATTAGCATATTTAATAAAAAGCTGATTGTTGTTTTTTGCTTTTTCTTTGTAATCTTCAGGCAATGTAGCTGTTGCAGCTTTGGTATAAAAATATCCTGCACTATCGTAATTCATAAATCTTGTTCTGAATAGCTCAGCGATCTCAAAATTGGAAGCTGAAGCAAATGCAGTGTTTTTATAAGTTGTATCTACAATTTTAAATTGATCATAAGCCCGGTTATAATCGCCAATTTCAACTAATGTTTTGCCAATTTGAAAATCGATCTCGCCGTAAGATTCGCGAAATTTATCTTTTCTCCGTATATCCTCAAATACCTTTAATGCTTTATCAGGTTGATTATTATCCCTTAATGAATTTGCATATTTTATTGTTGCAGCAATTTCCAAATCAAAATCCGGTTCATTTTCAAAAACCTTTTCATAAGCAAGTAATGCATTTCCTTTGTCATTCTGTTTAGAATACATATTGCCCAGTTCGTAATAAATCCGAGCACGCACAACATCATCATCATAAACTTCTGCAAATTCATTAGCAAGTTTAATAGCAGTTGTAAGATCGTTTTCTTTTATCCGGTACTTAATTTCTTGAACATAACTATCTTTTATAATCTCTTCATATCCTTCTTCAACAGCTTTGCTTCTGACTTCTTCTAAAAGTCTAAGTGCATTATTAAAATCCCTGAGTTCAAAGGCACATTTGGCAAGCCAAAGATTCGCTTCTACTATCTCCTCTTCATCATTCTTTTCAGCAGTAAGAAATTCTTCAAATTTCTTTTTTGACTTTAAGTAATTTCCCTGATAATAGAATGACTTGCCGAGCATCAATAAAGCTTCATTAACATAAGTAGAGTTGGAATAAAATTGAAGAAGTTTAGAGCTTTTTTCAATAACTTTAATAAGAGATGCTTTTGTAGTAGCTGGAACAATAAGAGGTTCGGTAGAAAATAAATCCCGCTTTTGTGAAAATATTTCTTTTTCTGCTTCTTCAAACAGTGTTGAAGTATTATAATACAGATTGAAATAGGTAGTAAAATTTTCCCAGACAGAACATCTGTTAAAAAGCATCAGCGGTATTAATACAAGAAAATATTTAAAAGATTTGTTTCTTAAACTCATATTTGAAACTATCAAACCTTGAAATAAAGAAAAAGGTATTTTTTTCTACAAAGCCTGTGGTCCGGATTCCTCTGTTCTGATCCTAATTACATCCTGAACATCTGAAATAAAGATTTTACCGTCACCGACCTGCCCTGTTTTTGCCGATCGAACTATTGCATCAACAGCTTTCTCAAGAAGTGTGTCATCTACTACAACTTCAATTTTAATTTTAGGTATAAATTCAATCTGATATTCACTTCCCCTGTAAGTTTCAGTATGTCCTTTTTGCCTGCCGTATCCTCTTACTTCCGAGATAGTAAGCCCGCGTATTCCTTCTTCAACAAGAGCTTCTTTAACTTCATCAAGTTTAAAGGGACGAATAATTGCCTCAATTTTTTTCATCAGACACTCCTGATTTTATTTGCCATGGCAATGTTTATATTTTTTACCGCTGCCACAAGGGCAAGGATCATTTCTGCCTACTCTCTGTTCAACTCTTACTGTTTGTACTTTTCCTTCAGGATTAGTGTGTGGTTGTCTTCCGGAAAGTCCGATATTTTCTGTGCTTTGTTTACTTTCCATCATTCTAACAGGTGCAGTTCTTCTTCTTTGAACTTCTTCGGTTGCCTGTGGAAAAAATTTAAATGAAAATGAAACTGATTCATTTCTTATCTGACTTAAAAGATCTACAAACAATTTAAATGCTTCAGCTTTATATTCAACAAGCGGATCTTTTTGACCATAAGCTCTTAAACCAATGCCTTCTTTAAGATCATCCATTTCTCTGAGATGTTCTTTCCACTTTTGATCAATAACACTTAGAACAGCGTATCTTTCCAATCTGGCCATCAGGTCAGAGCCAAGCATTTCTTCTTTACGTTTGTAAAAATCAATTGCAGATTGAACAATTTTATCTTTAAGACCATCTTTTCCAAGATGTTCAAATTCTTCAGGTTCAAGTTTGATATCAACAAGCAGATACTGCAATAACTGCTCTTTTATACCTATTATATTAACATCATCAAAATTCTTTTCAATAATTTCATCAACTAATTCTTCCATCTGGTTAAGAATTTCGCTTTTCAGTCTATCACCTTGTAAAGCTTTTTGTCTTCTGCTGTAAATAACTTCACGCTGTGAATTCATTGTATTATCATACTCAAGCAAACGCTTTCTAATGGCAAAATTATTTTCTTCAACTTTTTTCTGTGCACGCTCAACTGATTTGCTTATCATAGGATGCTGAATAACTTCACCTTCCTTTATTCCTATTCTTTCCATAACTGAAGAAATTCTATCACTTCCGAATAATCTCATTAAATCATCTTCAAGCGAAAGATAAAATTTCGATGTTCCGGGATCACCCTGTCTTCCGGATCGTCCTCTTAACTGTCTGTCAATTCTTCTGGACTCATGTCTTTCTGTACCAAGAATATATAATCCGCTTTTATCTTTTACTCCGGCACCAAGTTTAATATCGGTACCTCTGCCTGCCATATTTGTAGCAATAGTAACTGCACCAATTTCTCCAGCGTGTGCCACTACTTCTGCTTCGCGCTGATGCTGTTTTGCATTAAGAACATTGTGAGGGACTCCCTTTCTCTTCAGCATTCTGCTCAATGTTTCAGATACTTCTACAGATGTTGTTCCTACAAGAACCGGTCTTCCTTCTTTTCTCAGCTCTTCAATCTGCTCGATAATTGCATTATACTTTTCTCGTTTTGTTTTATAAACAGCATCATCCTGGTCTTCCCTGGTTATCGGTTTGTTAGTTGGAATAACAACTACTTCAAGTTTATAGATTTCGTAAAATTCACCTTCTTCAGTTTCTGCTGTACCGGTCATACCGGCAAGTTTGTTATACATTCTAAAATAATTTTGCAATGTAATCGTAGCAAGTGTCTGGGAATCTTTTTCAACTTTAACATTTTCTTTTGCTTCAATAGCCTGATGTAAACCATCGCTATATCTTCTTCCCGGAAGAATACGACCGGTAAACTCATCAACAATTGCAATTTTACCTTCCTCAGTAACAACATACTCAACATCTTTTTCAAAAAGAGTATAAGCCTTCAGTAATTGATTGATTGTATGGATTCTATCGCTTGCTTCCGAAAATTTTTTATATAAAGCATCCTTCCGTTTTAATTTTTCTTCCAAAGTAAGAGTATCATCATTTTCAAATTTGCTAATTTCATAACCTAAATCAGGAAGGACAAAATACTCTTTCTCCATTCCGCTTCCTTTTGCAAGTTCTTCTCTTCCCTTTTCTGTAATATCAATCTGATTTCCTTTTTCATCAATAACAAAATATAATTCATCATCAATGATGTGCATATTTTTACCCTTTTCCCGCAGGTAATCCAGCTCAGTTTGCTGCATCAATTTTTTGTTGGATGGTTCAGATAGAACTTTAGTCAGCTTGTTATTTTTGGGTAAACCACGGTAAGAGCGGAATAATAACACTCCTGCTTCAGTATCATTTTCGTTCCCTTTAGTCAGCATATCTTCTGCCTGCTGAACAAGGGTTGCAACAAGATTTTTCTGAAGTCTGAATAATCTTTCAATCCTTGGCTTCATATCATTAAATTGATGATCATCGCGGTCAACAGGCCCTGATATTATAAGCGGTGTTCTAGCTTCATCAATCAAAACAGAATCAACTTCATCAACTATCGCATAATTATGTTTGCGCTGAACTTGCTGAGATAAATCAACAGACATATTATCGCGCAGGTAATCAAATCCAAACTCATTGTTTGTTCCATAAGTAATATCGCAGGCATACATTTGCTGGCGCTGAGATGAATCCATCGTGTTAAGAATCACCCCAACAGTTAAATTGTGGAACCTGAAAATTTCCCCCATCCATTCGCTGTCTCTTTTAGCAAGATAATCGTTTACAGTAACAAGATGAACACCTCGTCCGGTAAGTGAATTTAAATAAAGCGGTAAAGTTGCTACAAGAGTTTTACCTTCACCAGTTGCCATTTCAGCAATTTTACCCTGATGTAAAACAATTCCTCCTATTAACTGAACATCATAAGGAATCATTTCCCAGTTTATTTTGTTACCTGCAGCTGTCCAGCTTTTGCCAACTAATCTTGCACAAGTAGATTTTACAACAGCAAAAGCTTCGGGTAAAATCTGATCCAGAATTTCTTCATATTGTTCATTAAGTTTTTCTTCCAGATCATCAAGTTCATCATAGGCTGTATTACGGTCAAAGTCCTCATCAGATTGAAGTTTAGCTCTTAGCTCATTAATCTGATTTCTGGTTTCTTCGGTATAAGTCTGAATTTTTTCTTTAAACTCTATTGTTTTATTTCTTAGTTCATCATCAGTAAGATTTTTGAAGCTCTCATAATGTTCATTAATCTCAGTTACAATTGGCCAGAGCAGTTTCAAGTCTTTTTCGTACTTATCACCAAAAATCTTTTTAATAATCTTCAACATTGTGTATAAATTTCTCCATTCATAATTACGATTGAAAAATTAAAGATAGCTATTATGATATGCAATTTAAGAATTATTGGACTAAGTATCTCTGTAGAAATACATATTGAAAATTTATTGCTTAATAATATTCAAGTATTTTAAGATATTGTATGTGATATTTATTCTGGAAATAAAACCAGCTTCGGGTTCTACAGACTCGACATTAGCAGCAAAAAAATAAGTGTTGTTGTTAGTTTCGATATAGCCGACAAACCAGCCGATATTTTTATCATTTTGCACCCCCCATCCGGTCTTAGCCCGTAAAATATAATTGTCATTTTGTTCATATATCATAATTCTCTTCAGAATATTGATACTTCTTTGAGAAAACTTAACTTCATTATTATAGATCTTTTTAAGAAATTCAATTTGGTCATCGGCAGAAATTCTTATTCCTCCATCAAGCCAAAAACGGTCTATCTCACCTGAGATATCTTCATTGCCATAATTGTTTATTTTAATGTATTGTTTCATCCTTTCTTCGCCGATTCTTCTTGCTAATTCCTGATAAAACCAAACGGCAGAAAATTTAAATGCTCTTTTCATATCTAAATCCTGATTCCAATTTTCATAGGTTCTTTTAACACTATCCCATTTAATAATTTCATTTTCATCTTTAACTGCACCTGCCTCTAAAGCAGCCAAAGAGTTGAATATTTTAAATGTTGAAGCTGGAATAAACTGTTCTTTACATCTTTTAGAATTGTATTTGATAAATTCATCTTTATTTAGGTCAAAAAGAACAAAACATCCGTCATGTCCATATTCATCGAAATATTTTTTTAAGTCAGCCCGTTCTTCAATACTTTGTGGTAAAATATTAAAATAGGGTAAGATGAAAAATATCAGTAAGAACTTCATTTTTATAACTCTTTTAATGCTGAATAATATTTTTAAATAATTGTTGTTTAATATTAGATTCCATTTATAAAAAAACAATATTTTAATGTTAAGACTCAGAAATCTTTCTGAAGATTTTATAAGAAAAATAATAGAGAAAGCTGCCGGCAGAATTTCTCAAAATATGCTTGAGGATTTCTTTTCTTCAATTGAAAATGAAATTACAAAACACTATTTCACAAGGTCTTCGGAATCAAATTTACTTCGTATTATTTCAAGTCAATTTGATTTTGCTTTTTTTGTTAATGAATGTCTAAAATACCCGCATCATTTTGAAATATTAATATCAATTTCCAACAACAGCAATTACCTGACAGATATTCTTGTCCGTAATCCAGAATATTTTCACTGGATTATTAATCCTTCTGTTTCACAGCAAATAATTAATAAGAAATATTTTACAGAAGTTCTGGATAAGTCTGTCTCAACATATAAATCATTTGAATCCAAAGTAAACACATTAAGAAACTTTAAAAGAAAAGAAATTTTAAGGATTGGGTTAAGGGATATTTTTTTTAATCAGGATGTTTCTGAAACAACCAGACAACTCTCAGAATTAGCTGAGGTTATTTCTTCCAAATTATTCGAAATCTGTTATTCTGAAATCTTACTAAAAAATAATTTAACAAATGTTAAAAACAGATTTGTTGTTTTTTCATTGGGTAAACTTGGAGGCAATGAATTAAACTATAGTTCAGATATTGATCTTGTAGCATTCTATGATAGAAATTATTTAATCAACAAAAAGATATATTTCAGCCAGCTCTTAACTGAAATAATACATTTATTCATAAATACAGCTGTTGAAAAAACAAGTGCAGGATTTTTATATCGCGTTGATTTTCGATTAAGACCTGATGGGCGCAACGCTCCGTTATGCGGCAGTTATCTTGAATATTTAAAGTATTATGAAATGCGCGGAGAAGATTGGGAAAGACAGATGCTGATAAAAACCAATTTTCTCTGCGGAAGTAAATTCCTTTATAATAAGTTCTTCAATTATCTTTCAAAGTTTATTTATCCTGTAAGTTTTAATGTTTCACCAATTGAACAAATTAAAAAACTTAAATTAAGCATCGAAAGAAAAAATGCAGCCGACGCAAACATTAAACTCTCTCAAGGAGGTTTACGGAATATCGAATTCTCAGTTCAGGCATTGCAGCTGCTTAACGGAGGGAAAGATTTTTCATTAAGAACCGGTAATACACTAAACGCAATTAAGCTTTTAAGTAAGAAAAATATTTTATCTGATTATGAAACCAAAGTATTTACTGATTCATACATTCTATATCGCAGAGCAGAACACTATCTGCAGTTAATGAATGATCAGCAAACGCACGAAATTCCGGATTCCGGTGATACAGCAGAAAAACTTGCTCATTTTATCGGATGTAAAGATCTCTCTGAATTCAAAAGAATTATTTCAGATTCAAAAGAAAAGGTTTATTCTGTTTATCAAAGTATCTTTGCACATAGTGCTGTGATTGAAATTAAAAATAATTTTGATGCAATTGATTTTTACGATAAAAAACGTGCCGGCAGTAATTTTGAATATTTAAGAACCGGTAAGGGGCTACTTGAAAAAAAATTATTTGATTCAAGAACAATATTATCTTTTGAAAAGATTGAACCAAAACTAATTAAATATCTCACTGATTCAATTCAGCCGAATATTGTGTTAGAGAATCTGGTCAGAATTATAAAGTCAGCTAAATTTCCGCAAATATGGTACGATGAATTTCAGAATGATAAATTTTTTGATCTGACACTTCTGCTTTGTGATCGCTCTCAAAAATCCATTGATCTTTTTGCCGAAGATAAACTTTTAAGAGATGAATATCTTTCACGTGATAGTTTAATTCCGTTAACTAATATTGATATTTCTTCATTATCTTTAAAGCAATTTCTTTTCCGAAGCTCTGTTCAGTTAACTGCATCGCTTTTAAGACCGGATATGTTTCCGAAACTTTATTCAGATTATCTGACAAATAGAATATCAGCTATAATTATTAATAACTGTGCTGATAAAATCTGGAAAAAAAACTTTTTTGTTCTTGCAATGGGTAGTTTCGGTGATGAGCAGATGTCGTTTGCTTCAGATATTGATTTAATATTTATTGTAAATGATATTAGCAGATTTCCATCGGTTCAAAGTGACTTTCAGAAACTGTTTGATATAATAAAAAACAATCTTCAGGGACTTGATATTGACTGCAGACTAAGACCTGAAGGGAAAAGCAGTCAGCTTGTCTGGGATGTTAATGAATACGGCAAATATTTTTTATCACGGGCAAGAATATGGGAGCTCCTTTCTTTTACTAAATGCAGATTCCTCAGCGGGAATAAGGATCTTTTCAATATTTTATTTTCATTTTATTCTGAAGCTGTGAAAACAAAAAATAAAAATAATTTAAAATCAGAATTATTAGAGATGAGAAAAAAACTTCTGCCGATAAGTGATAGTTTATTTGATATTAAAAAAAGTACTGGCGGATTGTATGATATTGATTTTGTTAACGGTTATCTGAATTTAACAAAGCCCGAAATAATGTTCTCTGATAGCTATAATAATACTGCTACTGAAACAGATATGTTAGTTAAGTTAAAAAGGAATTTTGATTTTCTTAAGCAAACAGAAATTTTTAATCAGATTATCTTTAATACTAAATCATCAAAAATTCCCGCCGATAAAATAAAACAAAATAAACTATCTTATTCATTAGGATTCAAAACATTAGATGAGTATATGAAAAGATTAGACGAAGTAATTCATTCAAATAAAAACTATTTTCAAATATTATTTAATAAATAAATTATGAAGTACCTTCAGAAATACTATTACATATTAACAGGTTCAATTGCCTTTATAATTTACTTAAACACAATTGCACCTTCAGTAATCGAAATTGATCCTGGTGAGCTTGCTACGGTTCAAATCACACTTGGTATAGCACACCCAACAGGTTATCCTCTTTTTACTATGCTTGGATATATATTTTCATTGCTGCCTTTACCTTTTACAAAAATTTTTCAGATGAATCTTCTGGCTGCGATTTATTGCTCAATAGCAGTTATAATTTTCTCAATTACAGCGAAACTTATTTTGGATAATATCAATCATTTTCAGTTTCTCAAAGTAAGGAAAGAAAAAACCAGTAAGAAGAATAAAAGTAAAAAGGAGGTTGATAAACCAGTTGTTTCCGGGTTTCAGTTTTCAGAACCGATAAAAATTATTTCGTCTATCGCTGGAGGATTATTTCTTGCATTCAGTAAAACATTTTGGTTTCAAAGTACTTCGGTTGAAGTTTACAGTCTGCATCTGCTTATAATGTCAATTATCATTTTAACATTATTAAAAGCATTTCTGCTTGCAAAACAAGAGAAAGTACTTGACAAATACTGGATGATATTTGCTGTTGCATTAGCATTTGGATTTACAAATCACATGACTACATTGTGGATAATTCCTGCTGCTGCATTTTTTTATTTTATACAGAACAAATTCACTTCAAGAAGTATAAAGCAAATTGGATATATGCTAATGTTCTTCTTCCCTGTTCTGATTCTGATTTATTTATATTTACCGATCAGAGCTTCGCAAAGCCCATTGCTTAATTGGGGTAATCCAATTGACTGGGAACGAATACTCAGACACATTTCAGGCAAGCAGTATCAGGTATGGCTTTTTTCATCAACTGAAGCTGCATCAAAACAATTTAAATATTTTATAAATAATCTTACGTCTGAATTTTCAATCACGCTCCTAATTATCGTACTAGGATTATTTGTTTCATTTATTAAGGCAAAAAAGTTTTTTGTTTTTAACATTATAATTTTTCTTACAACTGTTTTGCTTTCTATTAATTACGATATAAATGATATTGACTCATACTTTCTTCTTGGATATATCTCACTTGCATTTTTCGCAGTATTTGGTGCGGCATATTTTCTGTTATTCACAACCGACAAAAAAATTAATCTATCAATATCGGTTATCGGATTAATTCTTATTCTATCTTTTCAAACATACTCTAATTATGATTCAGTAAATCAAAATGATAATTATGCTTATGAAGATTATACTAAAATTTTATTAAACAGTGTACCTGACAGCTCAATTATATTCAGTTATCAGTGGGATTATTTTATATCAGCTTCATATTATTTTCAAATTGTAGAAAAGTTCAGGGACGATGTAATAATAATTGATAAAGAGTTATTACGCCGCTCCTGGTACTATAAACAGTTAAATACCAGTTATCCCGGATTACTAAGTGGAGTTAACAAGGATATTGAGCAATTTCTTAACGCATTAAAACCATTTGAACGCGAAGAAAATTTTAATGCAAATCTCCTGGAAACCATATTTAGAAAAATTATGACCGGACTTGTATCAACTAATATAAAGAAGCATAATTATTTTATAGCATTGGAACTTGTAGAAGGAGAAATGAAAAGAGGTGAGTTTCAATTACCCGAAGGATATACATTAGTGCCACACCTATTTTTGTTCAAGGTTGTTGATAGTAGTGATTATGTGGAAGCACCTCTTCCGGATTATAAAATAAGATTTAACAATGAAGACAATAAATATCAAAAATCGTTAAAGGGATTTATTTCTTCGATGCTGATGCGAAGAGCACTATATGAATTACAATATCAGAAAATTGATCGGGCAAAAATTTATGTAAAGAAAGTTAAAGATGATTTTCCCGATATTGTTCTTCCGCCTCAGTTATCAGGCTTAGCAGGAAAATCAGAGAAGTAAGCAGTTGATTATAAGTTATTCTTAAAGCAATCCTTGATCGACAAAATTAAATTTAATTACACTAATACTTGATAGATTCATCAATATCATCTATAAGGTCATCGGCTCTTTCTTTTGAAATTTCATCTTTAGTAAGAAATGATTGAAGAATCACATCCACCTGCTGAATAAGATTTCTCTTATAATATTTTGGTGCATAGATAGAACCATCAAGCATATATAGTCTTCTGCTTTTTTCCTCATAAAAAGTATAGTTAACAAAAGGACCGCCCATTCCTTTTATGTTCAAATCCCATAAACCTTGTGTATATAGTGCATATCTGTTATTAAAATTAACTTCACTAGTTGTATAAAAACTGTCAGCAATTACTACATAAGCCGAGTCATCAGCAGTTTGATAAAACTTTTTAGTTAATCTGTTACGAATAGATCTGATTGAATCTGCATTAAGATATTCCGGAGTTGCATTATCTATCCAATGAACAAAAATCCATCTTTCCATATCACTGCCGGGCGATCTTCTCAGCCAGACAAACTTATCCTCTTTATCATTCTTTGCAAGTTTAAAATCAGCCTGAACATAAATCATCCATCCATAATCTCTTAAAAGTAACCCTTCAATTGCTTTTCTTTCATATTTAGGAGAATAGAGGCTTTCTTTTAATCTATTGTCTGATTCCTTTTGATAGGCAAACAGCAGATTATCTTTATTTCTTAGGATTTTAAATTCCAATTCCTGCATATTTGAAGCCGAGAGAATTGTAACAAGCTGACCTCTTGCCCAAAGATCATATTTACTTAAAATAAAATCATTATCAGTTTCAAGTTTTTTCTGAACTTCTTGATCAGTAATTGATTTAATATACTGTGATGTGTAAGAGCCGGAATTAAGCGGTGCAACAATAACAATATTTTTTTTCCTTTGAGCTTTATCAATCTGATTGGATGATATTCTATGTAAAGTAAAAAGTTTTTCAGGCAAAGGTGTGTTTATCTCAACTTCAAAAACAGTTTGAAGAGCCAGTTTTAATTCTTCATACTCGGTTGAATCTGCTACAATGTAAATTTCATCTTCAAAACCTGTTGCAGGTTTCTGAACTGAATCACAAGATATAAAAAGAATTAATTGTACAGTTAAAAAGAATAATATCAAATACTTTTTCATAATTACCTCGGAACATTAAGTAAAACCAATTCGAGATTGGGAAAAATTATCAAATATAAAATCCACATAGTAAAACCAGTAGATAGCGGTATCGTCAGATTATCATCAGCAAAACCAAAGGAAATGTTTTCAACAATAGCACCGATAAATGCAGCAACAAAACCAATTACATATTCCATCGGAAAATTACCAACTTTAGGTGTAAAAAAAACTACTAT
Source organism: Ignavibacterium sp. (assembly GCA_032027145.1). Taxonomy (NCBI): domain Bacteria; kingdom Pseudomonadati; phylum Ignavibacteriota; class Ignavibacteria; order Ignavibacteriales; family Ignavibacteriaceae; genus Ignavibacterium; species Ignavibacterium sp. The sequence continues at coordinate 3,504,593 of JAVSMP010000001.1, forward strand.
GCTTGCACTAATAAAAAATGATAATGTTCCCTCAAAACTCTTTCTTAAAAATTTTCTTTTGCCATACTTTCTGCCTATTAATGCAGCCATTGAATCACTGATAATTAATATTGTAAAGGCAGTAACAAATATTACCTTAGGAAAAATTATTACACAGATTAAAGCCGAAAGCAAAACATAAGTTGCACCGGTTAAATTCTTCTTTTCATCATCAAGTTCATGCCGGCGTAAAAGGAATCCAAACAGTTTATAAAATAACTTTGCAAATGATTTAGATATAAATCTGCCGCCGTCAATAAATAAGGCTAATATTGTTAAGGCTGCTAAAATAATAAGTGCGGTTTGCTTTGGAATAAAATAGTAAATAACCGGTATAGATAAAGAAAAGAGATGAATTAATTTTCGTACTAATTCATCTCTGTAGTGAATTGTTCCATTATCAATGTGCGTCATCTTTAAGGATTCGTATCAGGTTTATTCCTTTGTTCCATTAATTTTTTAACATGATCTGGAATTTGTTCAGTCTGATTATTCTGGTTATTCTCTTTCTGCACCGGCGGCAGGTGTTCACCTCGAATAATTCTGTCAATCTCTTCAGCATCAAGTATTTCGCGCTCTAATAATTCCTCTGATAATCTATGCAGCAAATTCATATTTTCGCTTAGTATTTTAACTGCTCTTTCAAAGGCAATGTTGATGATGTTTCTTATCTCTTCATCAATTTCAATTGCAGTTTTTTCGCTATAATCTCTATGCTTTTGAATTTCTCTTCCTAAAAATATTTCTTCTTCTTTTGCTCCATAAGCAAGCGGACCAAGTTTATCACTCATTCCCCACTCGCAGACCATCTTCCTTGCGATGTTGGTAGCTTTTTCAATATCATTTCCAGCACCGGTTGTATAATGATTAAAAACAAGTTTTTCAGCAGCACGCCCGCCAAGTGCATAAGTTATCATTGCTTCAAGATATTCTTTAGAATAAGTATGTTTTTCATCAATTGGCAAATAACTTGTAACACCAAGAGCCCTGCCGCGCGGGATAATCGTTACTTTATGAACTGGATCAGCTTCTGGAATCATCCGTGCAACAAGTACATGCCCAACTTCGTGATAAGCAGTTGTCTTTTTTTCTTTTTCGGATATGATAAGACTTTTTCTTTCCATTCCCATCATTACTTTGTCTTTAGCTTCTTCAAAGTCATTCATATCAACTTTTTTCTTATTTTTACGTGCACCAAGTAAAGCAGCTTCATTAACCAGATTAGCTAAATCTGCACCTGATAATCCGGGTGTTCCTTTTGCAAGAACTTCCAGATTAACACCTTCTGCAAGTGGAATATTTCTAGTGTGAACTTTAAGAATTCCTTCTCTTCCTTTTACATCAGGTCTATCAACAACCACCTGTCTGTCAAATCTACCAGGTCTTAACAATGCCGGATCAAGAACATCAGGTCTGTTAGTTGCTGCAATAATTATTACCCCGCTATTCTGTTCAAAACCATCCATCTCTACAAGTAATTGGTTTAATGTTTGTTCACGCTCATCGTGTCCGCCGCCAAGACCAGCACCGCGATGTCTTCCGACAGCATCAATTTCATCAATAAAAATTATACAAGGTGCATTTTTCTTACCTTGCTCAAACAAGTCTCTAACACGACTTGCACCAACACCTACAAACATTTCCACAAAGTCTGCACCCGATATTGAGAAAAACGGAACACCAGCTTCGCCGGCAACTGCACGTGCAAGAAGAGTTTTACCTGTTCCGGGAGGTCCTAATAACAAAACACCTCTTGGAATCTTACCTCCAAGTTTTTGAAATTTAGTAGGTTCTTTCAAGAATTCTATTACTTCTTCCAATTCAAGTTTTGCTTCATCTGCACCAGCAACATCTTTAAATGTAACTCGTTTACTAGAAGGAGTAATTAATTTTGCCTTACTCTTTCCAAACGAAAAGATTCCTCTTGAACCGCCGCTTTGCCCCTGCATTCTTCTCATTATTATAATCCATATAGCAATAATCAGAACCCAGGGTAAAAATCCCACAAGTATATTAACCCATTCGTTTGACTCTTTATTAAATGAGTAATGTATTCCTTTTTCTTTCCATAATTTTTCTTGTTCAATAATTAATGGCTCAGGGATATACACTGAAAATGCCTTTATACCAACAGATTTACCGTTAATAGTAATATCAGTTTCTTTTTTCAAAGTGGCTTTTAAAGTGTAATCATTCGGATCAGATTTTGTAATATTTGCGGAAGTAATATTTTGTGGATCTTCAATCAGTTTTTCATACTGCCCGTAAGGAATCTCAGTAAAATTATCCACACCAGTTCTAAAGATTTGCATTATAATTACCGCAGCTACAATAACTGCTCCCCAGCCAAAAACAAGTCTAATCACCTTTGACCAATCAAAGTTGTCATCAGGTTTATTTGGGCTGCCTTTTGGTAATTTATTTCCTGATTTATTTTCGTTATCGCTCATTTTTTTTTCTAATTATTTTTTTCTGAATTATCGGATAGGGCATAAATGGATCTTAAATTTCTATATTGTTGTGCATAATCTAATCCATATCCAATTACAAATTTGCCCGGAATTTGGAAGCCAATATAATCAATTTTAACATCATATTTCAGGCTTTTTGGTTTCAATAACAGTGTACATACTTTTACACTTCGCGGAGAATATTTTTTGAAGAGGTCTCCGATGTATTTGATTGATAAGCCTGAATCAACAATATCTTCAACAATAATAATATCTCTGTCGTTTACATCACAATTTAATTCTTTGAGCAAGCGCACATTACCGGAAGATAACTTTGCATCTCCATAACTTGAGAGTTTAAAGAAATCTATCTCACAGTTTATTGTTACTCTTTTTATCAAGTCTGAAAGAAAAATAAAAGCACCGTTAAGTACACCAATGAAAATCGGAACTTTTTCAGAGTATTCTTCAGATATTTGTTCAGCAAGCTCTTTAATTCTAAATTGAATTTGTTCTTCAGTTAATAATGGAACAAAAACGTCTTCACCAATAATCAAATTATCCATTTTTAATATATACTTTAAGTGCTTTTTTTGTGGTTGATGTTATCTTGAATCTGTCATCAAGTCTTTTTCCTATAATCCAGACAATCTTATTATTATTCAATAATAATAATTGATTTTTCTTTTCAAATGTATCCATTTTTATATCGTTAAGATAATCAGAAACTTTTTTTGTTCCTTTCATCCCGATCGGATGAAATTTATCGCCATCTTTCCAGTTCCGTATCTGGAAAACACTTTTTACTTCATCAGCAGAGATAAATTCAATGTTAGGATTCTTTAATAGTTTAATATCTGCCGGATTTACCTTTTCGATACTCAAATTTTTATTGCCGATTTTTATTTTTTCACCAACTTTTATTCGTTTTGATATCTTTCCAGGTACTTCAGTTTTTGTTTTAATCAGAATATCATTTCTTGATCTTAATGCAATCAAACCTGCTGACAGTTCTTCAGACTTACCTGCCTGATTATTAATGAGTGATGTTATTTTTTTAATATCTGCTGAATGGAATTTTATCTTAAAATTCTTATCGAGAATATTTTTTAACAGATGTACAGATATCTTCTTATCTTTATTTTCAAAGTAGGTTAATGGAATCTGCACAAACTTATTTTGTTTCAATCTCAAATCACTTTCATTTTTATCAGTTTTTAATTCAGTGATAAGCCCCTGCAGGTTTACGGAGGTATTCAACAATGCTTTATCAAGCGATGGATTTAATTTGCTTTTAATTAAAGGAATAATTTCATTACGCAGAAAGTTCCGCTCAAATTCGCTTGACAAGTTTGATTGATCAATCCTGAACTCATATTGATTTAATTCAAGATAATTAAGTATTTCGGCTTTGCTTAAACAAAGAATCGGTCTTATAATGTTATCACGTTTTACGGGAATACCTGCAATACCGTTTAATCCAGCACCTTTAATCAAATTCAATAAAACAGTTTCCGCATTATCATCTGCATTATGAGCAGTTACAATTTTATCAAATCCAATTGCACCTGCAAGTTTCTCAAAAACAGAATACCTGACTTCTCGGGCAGCTAATTCTATTGAATAATTATTTTCCTGTGCAAAAACTTTTATATTTTTTTTATAAGGATAGAAAGGAATATCAAGTTCTTTACAGACGATTTCACAGAAAATTTCATCTCTATCAGATTCTTTTCCTCTTAAAAGATGATTCACATGAACCGCACTAATTTCAATCTTGAATTTTTTTCTAAATTTATTGAAGAAGTGTAAAACAAAAATAGAATCAGGTCCGCCGCTTAGTGCAATTAAAATCCTATCATTAACTTTGATAAGATCGTTTTCTTTTATAAATCTTAATACTTTTTGTTCAGTAGCCTTCATCAATTGCAAAAGTTCAAATTATCCACGATGTCATTAGCTGTAAAAAAACTGTCACAAATTTAATAAACTTATCAAATTCTATAATGACAGAATTACAAAATTGTTTATTGATAAAAGAGTGTCTTTACAATTAAAGAAATTAATTCTGATTGAAAATGGATTTTCTTTGAATAAAAACCTTCAGGTTAATATCATTGATTGTATTGAGTCTCAGAAAACTAAATAACTTTTAAAATCATCAAGAAAAGAAACAGGTGAATCACAATTAAAGTATTATTTCATTTAATCTCAAGAATCTCAAACTCCATCAAACCTGCGGGAGCTTTAACTTTAACCTTATTACCTGGTTTAGCGCCCATCAGTCCCTGCCCAACAGGAGAAGTAACCGAAATTTTTCCTTCCTGTAAATTTGCCTCTTCGGGAGATACTAAAGTATATTCAAAAACTTTATTTGTTTTAAGGTTTTTGATTTTAACAGTGGAAAGTAAATGAATTTCATCGGCTGGCATTTTAGATGTATCAATTACTCTTGCCCGTGAAAGTACATCTTCCATCTTGCTTATTTTTAACTCAAATAATCCCTGTTCTTCTTTCGCAGCATCATACTCGGCATTTTCTGAGAGATCACCATGTGATCTTGCTTCGGCTATTTTGGCTGCAATTGTTTTCCTGCCGTTTGTTTTCATTTCCTGCAGTTCTTTTTCCAGTTCAATTAGTCGTTCTCGGGTTAAATAAACAAAATTTTTGACGGACATAATAAAATCTTCAATTGTTAGTGATTTAAAAAAAATTGCCACCGTTCTAATAAATCAGAACAGTGGCTGGGCAAAGATAAGAATTGAATATCCTGATGTCAAGAACTAATCCTTCTCCTTTAATAACACCAGCAGCTTAATTAAATAATAAAAACTGATAACATTTTTGTGTATAAAATTCAGAACCTCCGTTTATTATTATACTTATGCTGAATATGGCTTTTTATATACAGTTCAGCTCAACAATTTTAAAAATAAAAAAGGCGATCCTAAGATCGCCTTAATGTTTAGAACTTAATTATTAAATTAGAATGAGTATCTTAAACCTAATTGCATCTGCCATCTTGATAATAAATCATTTGGAGACCAAGGAGTATTAGTAGTTGGTTTACTAAATCTGTAAACCGGTCTTCCGGTTGCTGGATCAGTTCCATTTAAGGTTACAATTGTATAAGTATCCTGTGGAGTTGTCTGGAACCATCCCCACTCAGATTGGATAAGATTCATTACATTCTGTATATCAAGTGAAATCTCAAAACGTCCAATACCCGGAATTATTGCAGCTTGAGTTATTCTCATATCAAGCAAATCATTCCAGGGACCTCTTGATGCATTTCTTTCTGACATCTGACCTTTATGATCGGATAAGTATTCATTATTATTGATAAAATCAAAAAGCTCTGCTTTCTGAGTTGCATTTTCTACGAAAGCCCCGCTGGTAACAGCACCAACTAATATATCGTTTTCATCTTTAGGAATATAGAATAAATCATTTCCGTTTAATCCATCATTGTTCAAGTCTCCATTAACTGTAAATGAAAATCTTCTTCCTGATTGGATATTATAAAAGAATGATATTGTTGTTGGTAAATTATCGAAGAATTCGCGTGAATAAGCAATAGCAGCAAATCCTCTGTGTCCCATATCGAAGCTTGAATAAGTTAATGGAGGCTTATTTGGATCGCTTGAAATAGGATTATATCTGATCTGTGATTGAGCCTGTGATGACAGCACACTGTTTATATCTTTTGTAATACCGTAATTATATCCAACATTAAATGATAATCCAGAAGCTACATTTCTTTGCAATTGAACAGAGAAATTTATCTGATTACCTTCATCAGTATTAGTTAAATAAAGTACATCAACATATCTGTTACTGTAACTATTGGTACCGCCATATCTTGGTCTGCCATCTCCCGGTATTGTGTTTGTTGATGGATTCAAATTCAATTTTTGATATACAAGATCGTTGATTGACTTTGAATACATAAATTCAACTGTACCAATCATTCCCCCGGGTAATTCCTGATCAACACCGAGGTTTGCTCTTAAAATCTGGGGCCATTTGAAATCAGGATCAATAAGATCTATTTCGGATCTGAAACTTGGTGAACCTGTTCCAGGATCACCAACACCAGGTTGATTGTACGGATCAACTGAGAAACCAACGTTACCACCTGAAGCCTGGTTAACTTCAGCAAGTAAGGTTCCGGTGTTTCCATAATTGTTAGACATCCAGACATAAGGAATACGACCAGTGAAAATTCCGACACCACCACGCACCTGAGTTGATCTGTTACCAGATACATCCCAGTTAAATCCAAATCTTGGTGAAAACATTATGTTGCCACTTGGTACGTCAGAGGTCTTATAATCTGGGAAATTTTCTGTAACCTGTGGATTATAGTCTGGTTCGGTCGGCAGAAACGGAATATCAGCTCTAACTCCAAAAGTTACTTTAAAAGTTGGAACAATTGTCCACTCGTCCTGTAAGTAAAAACCAAGTTGATTTACACTAAATCTTGCGGCAGGTTTTTCTACACCAGGGACGCGTGAAAATACTTTCTGATAATAACTCGGTGTATTATTTTGCAAATCTGCTAATGTATTAAACTCATAATATCCAAAGAATGATCTTATGAATGCATTTCTGAAAGTGAAAAACTCATTGTGAGTACCGACAGTTAAAACGTGATTACCAAAATAAGCTGAGAAGTTATTGGTAAATTCAAATATATCCTGATCTAATTCATTCACAGAAGAAAATCTGTCAGGACCAGCAACCAGAATTACCGCTTCTCTCATTACTCTTACTTCAGGACGTGTTTCGGAAGTACCTGCTCTTCTGTCTCTGATAGAAGTAAAACCTAAGATCAGGTCGTTTGAAAAGTTATTTCCAAGTGTACTGTTTAATTGCAGAACCGTAGAGTTAGTTATATTTCTGATTCTGTAATTAAAAGTATTAAACGATACCTGATTATTAGCATTTCTTCCAGCTAATACATCCTGATAAGAATTGACATAATTATGTCTTAAAGTAAACTTATGATTTTCAGATTGATTAAAATCTAATCTGATAAATAACTTGTTGCTTGGTTGTTCAAGTGTTGTAGCACCATAGGTACCAGCATCCATACCTTTTGATTTTAAGATATTGTAAAACTGATCAGCAAGACTTTCTGCAGATGCAGGACCAGTAACCAAAGAAATATTTGATAATGGTTGATCTTTTCTTGTTACTTCACCATTAAGAAACATAAATAATTTATCTTTAATGATTGGACCGCCAAGTCTGAACCCACCGGCATATTCTTTAAATTCAGGATATTCTTGTTCATTAGATTCTGTCTCAGGCTTATCAGTTATAAATGCACCATTACCAACAAGTTTCTGATTTCTTCCATATCCATAAACAGATCCTGTCCATTTGTTGGTACCGCTTCTTGTAATAGCATTAAGACCGCCTCCGGTAAAACTTCCATACTTTACATCGTAAGGAGCAACAATAACCTGAAACTCCTGTATTGCATCAATACTAATTGGATTGGTTCCTGTTTGACCACCGGGTGCGCCGGATGCACCTAATCCAAATAAATCATTGTACTGTGTACCATCAATTTGAATGTTGTTGTAACGATTATTTCTTCCGGCAATAGAGTTGCTTGTTCCACTTGCCTGCGGAGAAAGTTTTGCAAGATCACCAAAGTTTTTACCAATAGACGGTACTAACTCTATATCTCTTGCTGTAACGTTTTGTGTTGCACCAGTTCTGTTACTTGAGATAATTGAATTTTTTTCTCCGATGACAGTAATATCACCTAATTGAACTGCGTCCTCAACTAAAGTATAATCAACTCTAAGATTTTGACCTAATTGAAGTGCTGGAATCGTTGATTCCTGTGATTTGTAGCCAACAAAAGAAACTGTAACTATATATGGACCGCCGGTCCTTAAACCGTTTAAATTATATTTTCCATCAACACGAGAGGTTGTACCATATTGGGTTCCTGATGGAGAGTGAACCGCAATTATGTTTGCACCAGGTAAGGGATCACCTTTTGCATCTACTATTGTTCCATTCATTGCTGAGGTTGTAACACCTTGTGCAAACGAATTGTTATGCACTAAAAAGAATGAAAACATTATCAGCAGCAGGAATGAAAGGAAAGAGTATTTTTTTGTCATATTTTCTCCTTGATTGAATTAAAGAATTGAATAGTTAAAAGATATTGAAAATAAATTGTAAATAAGTTTTCCATAGCATGTTTGCTGTAAAAGGCACAGGAAATATTAGGCTATTAGATTATTTATGCAAGCATATTAATCATTTTTTAAATAATTATTTTTCAGTAACATGAAAATGAATACTTGCTTTTTAACTATATCCGAATTTTTCGATTGAATTTTCATTTCTATATTTTGCATATAGTCAATTAAAAATTAAAAGAAAAAAAATGTTCAGAAAAAAAATAATTTTACTCTTTCTCATAATTGTAAGTGTAAATCTTACCGCTCAACAGAAATCTTACAATATTTTAATATCTTTTGACGGCTTCCGCTGGGATTATCCAAATCGAGGTATTACTCCAAATCTTGAGTTTATAAAACAGAACGGAGTTCATGCAAGTTCATTAAAACCATGTTTCCCGACAAAAACCTTTCCTAATCATTATTCAATTGTAACAGGGTTGTATCCCCAGAACCACGGAATCATTGCAAATACTTTTTACAATCCGATAACCGAAAAGATTTATAGAATCGGAGATACTGCCGCTGTAAGAGATCCGCAAAATTATATCGGCGAAGCAATCTGGGAAACTGCAAAACGACAAGGAGTAATTACTGCCAGCTATTTTTGGCCTGGTTCTGAACTTACTCTTGAATACAGAAGACCAAATTATTATGAAAAGTATGATCATCACAGACCATATTCAAAAAGAATTGAAGGAGTATTAAACTGGTTAAAGCTTCCATTTAATCAACGCCCAAAGCTGATTACAGTTTATTTTGATGCTACTGATACTTATGGTCATCAGTTTGGAACAAATTCTCCGGAAGTTACTCGAAGCATTATGCAATTAGACAGTTTGATTGGAAACCTTTTCGATGGTCTTAAGAGTTTAAATCTTTATGACAGCACAAATGTAATAATTGTATCGGATCATGGAATGACTGATGTTGACAATGTTAAAATTATTAATATTGAAGAGATATTATCCAATACCAAACAGAAAATTGTTGATTCCGGACCAGTGATGTATCTCTTCCCTGATAATGATGGTGATAAATCAAAAATCTACGGGCTGTTAAAAGCTTCTGAAAAGAATTACAAGGTTTATTACAAAGAGGAAATTCCTGAGTATTTTAATTTTTCAAAAAGTTTTATCATTCCTCCAATTTTAATATTAGCTGAGCCTGGATGGAGTCTTATAACAAATCGTGAAGTAAAAAAATACAGCAATTTGGGTTTCGGCGGTGATCATGGCTATGATAACAACTTTATAGATATGCATGGGATATTTTTTGCCATTGGACCTGACTTTAAAACCGGATATACCTGCGGTACTATCCAAAATATTGATATTAATCCATTGCTTGCAAAACTACTTCATATTATACCGAATCAAAAAATTGATGGAAAGTTTGAACAGATAGAGTTTTTATTGAAGGATTATTAAAACCTGATATCGTTTCTGAATATTAATTCTAAAGTTATTTATCAGGCAGCAGAGGAAATACATTTGAAACATCTTAATATTAACTATTTAAAAGATAAACTTAGTAACGGTCTTGAATACATTTTGTATCAGGATAATTCATTACCAATAGTTTCGGTTAATATCTGGTATCGTGTGGGCTCTGGTTATGAAAAGAAGGGTAAGACAGGTTTAGCTCATTTGTTTGAACATATGATGTTTCAAGGATCTGTAAATGTACCTAAGGAAATGCATTTCAAATATATTCAGGAATCAGGCGGTACGCTTAATGGTTCTACTTCAAGAGACAGAACTAATTATTTTGAAAAACTTCCTTCAAATAATTTAGAACTTGCTTTATGGTTGGAATCTGACAGGATGGGATATTTTCTTCCAGCATTAACTCAGGAAAAGCTTAACAATCAGAAAGATGTGGTAAAGAATGAACGGCTTGAAAACTATGACAATCAACCTTATGGATTAGCGTGGGAAATCTTAAATAAAAATGTTTATCCGGCAGATCACCCTTATAACTGGATAACTATCGGACATCTAAAAGATATTGAAAGTTATACGCTTGAAGATGTTGAAGAATTTTTTAAAAAATATTACTCGCCGGATAATGCCTGTGTTGTGGTTGCCGGTGATATTAAGATAGCAGAAACAATTGATCTGATTAAAAAATATTTTTTAGAGATTCAATCGTTTAACACTGCTGAGAAACCGGAAAAGAAATTAGTAAAGCTAAATCATAATATTTATCTGGAACATGAAGATAATGTTCAGCTAGAAAGACTTTATTTATCATGGCCATCGGAATTTATTTTTGACAAACATGATGCGGCACTCGAAGTTTTTGCTGATTTGTTATCCGGAACCAAAAATTCACGTTTGCATAAAAAATTAGTTATTGAAATGCAGGCTGCAATAGATGTAACCTCATTTCAATATTCCGGCAGGTTCGGCGGACAGTTTGTTATTGTCTGCACACTAAAGCCGGCACAAAATGCTGATAACATAAAACAAATTATACTGGATGAAATTAATAATTTTATAATTGATGATGTTTCTGAAAAAGAACTTGAAAAATCAAAGAATGGAATTAAATCACAATTTGTTTATTCTATGCAAAACCTGGATAATATTGCAGATCATCTGAACTATTATAACTATTTTCTTGGAGAACCAAATTCATTTGAGTTTGATCTTAACAGATATAATTCGGTTACAAATGATGCTATCAAAACAGCGGTGCGCAAATATCTGCTTAATCCTTTTGTTGAACTTAGAATTTTACCCAGACGCAGTCAATGAGATTAAACCGGAAAAATAAACCTGCTGAGGCTTCAAACATTAAATTTAATCTGCCTTTACCAGAAGAATTTAATTTAGATAACGGATTAAGAGTAATCTTTATTCAAAAAAAGAATCTTCCGATTATTAAAACTTTAATGATTTTAAATGCTGGAAGTAAATTTGACTACAAGTCAAAAAAAGGATTATCTCATCTGACAGCACTTACGCTTGATGAAGGTGCCGGAGGAATCAGTGCTCTTGATTTAAGTGATGCATTTGATATACTTGGCTCTGATTTTAGTTTATCTGCTAGTCACGATCTTATAAATATTAATCTTCAGTCTTTGTCAGAACACTTTGAGAAATCTATCGAGCTTTTTTCTAAAGTAATTTTATACCCTGATTTTAATGAATATGATTTTGAGCGTGAGAAAAAGAAACTTCTTGTCAGGATCTTACAGAATAAAGATAAACCGGATTATGTAGCAGACCGGCTTTTCGAAAAGATTGTTTTCTCGCCTGATAATTCTTATGCTTTTCCAATTATCGGTTATACAGATACAGTATCTTCTATAACCAGAGATGAAGTAAAAAAATTCTATGCTGAATATTTCTTTCCAAAAAATTCCACTCTAATTGTGGTCGGCAATATTGAAATTGAAAATCTGAAAAGCATTCTTAATAAAAATCTGAAAGAATGGATAAACAGCGGTTCAGTAAAACCAGTCCCGAATAATTTTAAAATTAGTGATAAAAAAATTTATGTCTGTCATAAAGATAATTCAGTTCAAACCGAGATCAGAGTTGGTCATTTATCCCAGCCAAGAAACCAGAAAGATTTTTTTCAGCGTCTTCTACTTAATACAATACTTGGCGGTCAGTTTACCAGCAGAATAAATCTTAATCTAAGAGAAAGAAACGGCTACACATACGGTGCAACATCAAGATTTAACTATTACAAAGATGCATCGTTTTTTGAAGTCTCAACTTCGGTTGGAATTGAAAACACTGCTAATGCTGTTAAAGAAATTCTTTTTGAACTTGAGCAGATAAAAAACGGTGTTAAAGATTCTGAGCTTGAATTTGCAAAATCATCTATTACAAAGAGATTTCCATTGGGTTTTGAAACTTATGGACAACTTACATCGGGTTTGTCCGGAAGAGTACTGTTTGATTTATCATCCGATTATTTTTCAAGTTATGTTGATAATGTAAACTCTGTGGATAAAGCTGAGGTTAATCTGGCAGCAAATTCTTTTATTAATAATGATGCTTTAACCATAGTACTTGTTGGAGATAAAGAGAAAATTATTCCGCAGGTACAAAACCTGGGTATAGGAATTTATGAAGCTGATTTATATGGAAATGTTCAGGTATAATTTCTACATATTTAATACTAGATCACCCGGCTGAATAAAGCGATATCCAATTTTTCTGTATCCGGGTATCAGTTCAGTAATAAGCAAATAATCCTCTGCAGAAATTATCACGACTCTTTCTTCTTTTTTAGCCAAAGTCTTAATATACTCTCCGAAGCTTGATTCAGGATTAAGAGAATTAATCTTTAAAATATCAAATCTGCTGCTCTTTACAATTTTAATGTTTCTCTTTTTTAATGCGGCTTCAATTACTTTATAATTCACAGATTTAAACAAATCAGAATTAACATCAACAATAAAGAATGCTGCAGAGTTAAAAGCAGAAATAATATTCTTTAATGAAAGTATTGTTCTGTTTTCCGGAATTGAAGATGACAGTTTATAATCAAATTCTGTTATATCATCATTAAGAATAACAGCAAATCTCCTTTCAAAATTTTTCAGATCTTTTAACAGAGACTTTGATTTACTGTCAGGAACAAGAACAGCATAAAATAATTCAGGTGTTCTTAACAACTTGCTGTATTGTTCTAAATTATCCGGTTTTATATCCGAGACTAAAAAAGAAACAGCACCGAACTCTCTTCTGATTTTATCATCATAACTTAGTTCAGCCGCCAACTTTAAATATTTTTCGGAAATAATTTTCAGAAGAACTTTTTTTTCTTTCGTTTTTTCTTCACTTATGATATCAGCGTTATAATCCCATAACAATTCACTTACTTCCAACTGAAGCAGATTGATCGGAACATCTTTTGGAACAATAATATTATATGAAGCGAAGAGTGAATCCCCAGTTATCTGTTTAATCTTCTTCTTTTTGATCCAGCTGTTTTCAATTCCATAATTATATAAAGCTGATCTGAATAAGCTGTCAACGGATGCGCCGGATATCTCATCTCTGTTTTGTTTTAGTTCATCTTTTGCAATAAACTTATTAATAAAAACATTAACAAAAAGCAGAACAATTACTACAACTAAAAGAACAATTGAAATATTTTTAAGAGAAAATCTTAACACTGAATGTTTAATTATTTATTTATAAAAACCGGTTTTCTTTTTTCCAGAAATGCTTGTGTACCCTCTTTAAAGTCCTCAGTGCCACAGCAAAGAGCAAATAATGCTGCTTCAAAATTTTGTCCTTCCTGTAAAGATACTTCATCAACAGCTTTGATAGATTTTAATGCTAATCTAACAGCCTGCTGACCTTTGGAAGCAATTTTAACTGCCATATCAAAAGCCTGACTTTGTAATTCACTTTGCGGATACACTTTATTAACCAAGCCTATTCGTAAAGCTTCATTAGCATCAATCATATCGCCAGTTAAAATCATTTCAGCAGCTCTGCCCGAATTGATAAGTCTGGTAAGTCTTTGGGTTCCGCCATAGCCAGGAATAATTCCAAGATTAACTTCAGGCTGCCCAAACTTTGCATTTTCACTTGCTAATCTTAAATGACAAGATAAAGCAAGCTCACATCCGCCTCCGAGAGCAAATCCATTAACAGCTGCAATAACTGGTTTTTCAAACTTTTCAATCAGAGAAAAAACTGATTGTCCAAACTCAGCAAATATTTTACCTTCTAACATATTTAGCTTATTGATTTCAGATATGTCTGCACCTGCAATAAAAGCTTTTTCACCGCTTCCGGTAATTATCACTACAAAAATATTTTCATCTGATCTTAATCTCTCCAAAACATTTTTTAATTCAACTAAGGTATCATGGTTCAGGGCATTTAATTTATCTGGTCTGTTTACAGTTATCAGTCCGATATTCTGGTTAACATTAAGCAGTAAATTTCTATAATCCATTTTATCACCTCTCAAAAATTTATAGATAAAGGAATTCTTACTTTCAGATCTAAAGAAACAAATTGTTTTTCAGGCAGATAATTATAGGATGCAACTAATTCCATCATAAACATTGAAAATCCTGCTCCCGCACTGAAACCAAAATCATGTTTATCCTTAGTAAAATTATTTTTCCCGGCATTTTTATCAAATTCATGTAGTGTATACGAATAACAATATGCAGCAGAGATCTGAGCAATGGGCATCAGTAAAATTATATTTTCCAATATCGGAGAAAAATAATATCGGGCGCCGATATTAACAGGAATTGCATTTACATGATAATTTGAGTAATCGGTTTCTCTATAGAAATCTTGTGAACCGGGAAATTGTTCAAAACCTATTTTTGTGTATAAAAACACAGGTAGAAATTCATTGTCTGTATAAGAAAATTCTATATTAACACCGTATCCTAAATTTGTGGTACTGGAAAAATCAGCTATCGGAAATCTTGGTCCTACTCCAAATGACATAAATAATCCGGATACTCTGCCCGAAGGCGGTTGTTCTGCATACATTGACAATTGAAGAAGAAACATTAAAATCAGAAAATATTTTGTTGTAGTTATTATCTTAATCATAAACTCAGTTTAATTAATTATTTAATAATCTCCTGTGAATTAATAATAATCTGTTTTGATAATCTGCTGCCATAGTATCCGGTTTGATAAATCGTAAATAAACCAATTAAAGAAACTATAAAAAAAATAAAAGCAATAATCCTTTTAGAAGAATATTTTTTGTTAACAATAAATCTTACTGCAAGTATAGCTGAGAAAAACCAAACTGTTATGTTTGCATAAAGCTGATGCTGTTCAAAAATTTGTTTTGAATCTGACTGCCAATTACTGATCATTTCAGCTGCTCGATTACCGGTAAGAACTGCAAATAAAGCAGCAGTAACACCAAGGACTAAAAATAAAAAAGCTGTTTTATTAAAGTATTCTTTTTGAGTGATAAAATACAGCAGTTCAATAAATGGATAAACACATAATAAGGCAATCGGAAAATGAATTATCTTTAAATGTATTTGAGTAAAAATTTCCACAGGCTGTTTGGTTAAATTGTTTTAGTTTTATCGGGCTGCATATATAAAAACATTTTTTTTATCTTCGATTTATAAATTTAATACTCAACTTTATACAAGAATAAACCTTTTGCTGGAACAGCTTCAAACGCAGATTCTCTGTTTTTTAATCTAAAAACTCCGTTAAGATAATTCTCTGGTTCAGGCAATTCCTGAGACCTTAACAAAGTTCCTGCAATTGTTCTAACCATTCCGTGTAAAAATCTATCTGCCTTAATATAGAAAACTATCAGATCACGGATTTCGCGCCAGCCAATCTGGTAAACAGTGCAGATTTTATTTTCAACCTCTGAATTTTTTCTGCTGAATGAGGTAAAATCATTTGTTCCGGCAATTATTTTAGAAAGATAATTAAGTTTTGCTAAATCAATTTCTTTATGATAAAAATAACTAAAATTTCTGAAGAACGGATTTTTTGTTTTGGAAATCAGATAAAAATATACTCTTCTCTTTGCATCAAATCTGGAGTGAAAATCCTCTGATACTTCTTCCATTTTTTTAATTGAGATATCAAAGGGAAGAACAGAATTAAGTGAATGTTTGAATCTATAAATATCTATCAAATTATTTGTGCGGAAATTTGCAACCTGTCCGGCAGCATGCACACCGCTGTCAGTCCTTCCTGATCCAATAAGATTAATTTTCTCTTTTAACAATAATTCAATCGCATCAGTAATAGTCTTCTGAACAGTTTTACAGTTTTCCTGGATCTGCCAGCCGGCATATTCTGTTCCATCATATTGTATTAAAAGTTTATAATTTTTCAAGAATTAATGTGTTTTTAATTTACATCGTAAAGATATACCGCTTTTAAAACTATCCCAACTAAATATTTTTATCATAAACCAGTTAACTAATTGTTATAAGTTTCTTATTTTAACACAAGAAAATTTCTTGTCAAAAAAGTATTTCTAATTAAATAAAATGCAATCTGATCCAAAAGAAACAAATAATACTGTAAGCAACGGCACAAACATAGCCGCCGAAGACCTGATGAAGTATAAATTGCTTTACGAGAATTATCCATTAATTCTTTTCAGTATTTCTTTGGATAAGAAAATTATTTCTATTAACAAAAATGGTGCTTCTGAACTTGGATATGATGTTAATGAATTAATCGGTACTGATATTTCAGATATTTATATCCTTACTGAAAAGGATAGAATTGATAAACAAATTAAGTATGTGTTATTAAATCCGGGTAAACAATCTTCGCATGAAATGATTATGCTTAGAAAGAATGGTCAAAGTTTTTGGGTTCGTGAAACAATCTATACTTCTGCAGATACTGAAATAATTACCGAGATCAATTTCGTTTGTGATAATATAACCTATCAAAAAAATGCTGAAGAGAATGCAAAAAAACTCGCTCAAAGTCTTCAGAATATGCTGGATGCAACTCCTTTGGGGGTATTAGTGTACAGCTTGGATGAGAATGATGATCTGATTCTGATAAGCACAAATCAGTCGGCTGTCAATAAACTAAAGATTGACGTTTATAAACTTATATCAAAAAAGATACAGGATATTTTTCCCGGACTATTAAAAGAGAATTTCATTGAGAAGTTTAAGTCCGTATTAAAAACCGGCAAATCTCTATTAAATGCACAGTTAAATTATGAGGATACTTATTTAAAAGGAGTTTATGAGTTTTCAGTAATGAAGTTAACTTCAAATACTATTGCTGTCTTTTTTAACGACATAACAGAAAAACATAAAGCAACCGAAGCACTTATTCAGAGTGAAATAAAATATAAAACTCTTTTTGAATCTGCTAATGATGCAATCATTTTGGTTTTTAACGGTGTAATAGTTGACTGTAACCAAAAAACACTTGAACTATTTAAATGTACAAAAGAAATGTTCAAAGATATTCCTCCTTACGATCTTTCACCTGAATACCAGCCAGATGGAACTGTATCGAGCCTTAAAGGGAAGAAGAAAATCAATGATGCGTTATCGGGTCAACTGCAGTTTTTTGAATGGACTCATAAAAGATTTGATGAAAGTATTTTTATTGCGGAAATCAGTTTAAACAGAATTCAGTTGGGTAATTTAGTTTTTGTTCAAGCAATAGTTAGAGATATTACCGAAAGAAAAAATTCGGAAAGAATTATTTCTGAACAAAAAAGAGAACTTGCTACATTAATGAGTAACCTGCCAGGAATGGCTTATCGCTGCAAAAATAATATTAACTGGACAATGGAATTTGTGAGTGAAGGATGCTATCAGTTGACCGGTTACAGGCAGGATGAACTTATAAATGATAAACAAATAAGTTATGCAAGCCTCATTCATAAAAATGATCAGCTTTTAGTTTATGAGATAATCCAGAATGCAGTTGCAAATCATGAACCTTTTACTTTATTGTACAGAATTCTAACCTGGCAGGGTTTAGAAAAATGGGTTTGGGAAAAAGGACGTGCTGTATATGATGAGTTCGGAAATGTTGTTTGCCTTGAGGGCTTTATTACAGATATAACTGAACGGAAACTTTCTGAAGAAAAAGTAAATATACTTGCTCAAACATTAAAAAATGTTTCTGAATGTGTGTGCATAACCAATATACGCGATAAAATAATATTTGTTAACAAGTCTTTCAGCAGAGTTTATGGATACTCTCAAACTGAAATTATCGGCAAACCAATTTCACTAATCCGTTCACCAAATAACGATGCTGCGGTTGTTAAAGAAATTCATCCCCAAACGCTTGCAGGAGGCTGGACAGGTGAACTGATAAATAAAAGAAAGAACGGCGAGGAGTTTCCAGTATATTTATCAACTTCGCTAATAACTGATGATTCAGGTAAGCCAATAGCACTTGCTGCCGTTAGTATGGATATAACTGAAGCAAAAATGCGGCAGAAAGAATTAACGGATGCAAAGGATAAAGCTGAACAGGTATCCAGAATTAAGAGCAACTTCTTTACTAATGTAAGTCATGAATTAAGATCACCTCTTGTAGGTATCCTTGGCTTTGCTGAAATATTAAAAAATGAAATAAAAAATCCGGCACTTGCTGATATGGCTGAAACAATTCTGTTAGGCGGCAAACGACTTCTCGAAACTCTAAATAATGTACTGGATCTTTCTAGAATAGAAACAGATAAAATTAAAATTAATTACAAAGAAATTAATTTAGCTGGATTTGTAAACGAAAATATCAAGTTGTTTAATGCACTTGCAGAAAAAAAGAATCTCAAGCTGCTTGTTAAAAAATCTAAAGGAGATGTATATATACTTGCTGATGAACATTTGCTTTTTCAGATTTTCAATAATCTTATGACAAATGCCATTAAATATACTCACTCTGGTTCTGTTACTGCTGAGATAAAATCTTTTAAGAAGAATGATCTTAGATTTGCATCTTTAAGTATTACTGATACCGGAATCGGAATACGAGATGAAAATAAGATGATAATATTTGAAGCTTTCAGACAGGTTAGTGAGGGCTTGAACCGGCAGTTTGAAGGCACAGGTTTGGGATTAACAATAACCAAGAAGCTTGTTGAAATGATGTCTGGTGAAATTATTCTTAAAAGTAAACTTGGCAGTGGCTCAACTTTTCAGATTGTTTTTCCTCTTCAAAGTGCCAAGCTAAAAGAAAAGGATAAGAAAGAAAATAAAAAATCAGATAAGAAAACTGAAGAGACACCGATTTTAAATAGTCTTCATAAAGTCTTAATGGTTGATGATGATTCTGCAAGCAGAGATATAGCTAAGTTGTTTTTAAAGAATATCTGCGAAATGGACTTTGCTTTTACCGGACAGGATGCAATTGCTATGGCATTGATCAATGATTATAAATTAATACTGCTGGATATAAATCTGGGAATCGGTCTTTCGGGAATTGAAGTTGCTCAAAAAATAAAAAGTATAAAAGGTTATGAAAAAATTCCTATCGTTGCATTAACTGCTTTTGCTCTGCCGGGTGAAAAGGAGGAATTTTTGAATGCCGGATGTACACACTATCTCTCAAAACCTTTCAGCAGAAATGATCTTGTTGAGTTATTAAAAGATTTGGTCTGATTACTTTATATAAACTGTTTTAATATTAACAAACTCTTTAATACCAAACGGAGATAGCTCTCTTCCATATCCTGATTCTTTTATTCCGCCAAACGGCAAACGCGGATCTGATTTAACAAAATCATTTACAAAACAGCATCCTGCATTGAGTTTTTCTTTAGCAATCTGCTCCCCTCTTTTATTATCTTTTGTAAACACAGCTGCTCCTAAACCAAAAATACTTTTATTTGCTAATTCAACAGCCTCATCATCATCTTTTGCTTTAATTAAAGCAGCTACGGGACCAAACAATTCCTCATCGAATGCAGGCATACCAGGTTTAACATTTATTAAGATTGTCGGAGGGTAATAAGCCCCATCAAGAGAAGGAATTTTTCCGCCAAGAATTATTTCTGCTCCAAGTTTTACACTTCTCAACACCTGATCGTGCAGCTCATCTCTAAGCTGAATACTAGCTTGCGGACCGAGATGATTTTTCTCATCTAAAGGATCGCCCATTTTTTTCTCAGACATAAATCTGAGATAATATTTTTCAAATTCATCGTAAACTTTTTCAACAATGATAAAACGCTTTGCAGCAATACAGCTTTGTCCTGCATTTATCAATCTTGAATTAACACAAGAGAATGCAGCTTTTTCCAAATCCGCATCTTCAAGCACAAGGTAAGGATCGCTTCCGCCAAGTTCTAAAACTGTTTTTTTAATTAAACTGCCAGCTAAAGATGCAACCGATTTACCTGCAGGTACACTTCCGGTTAAAGTAACAGCCTGAATATTTTTATTTTCAATTACAGACTTCACATTTTTTGAAGTAACCGCTAGTGTTCTGAAGAGATTCTCAGGAAATCCTGCTTTTCTAAACACATCTTCAATAGCTAAGGCACAGCCGGTAACATTTGATGCGTGTTTTAAAACACCTGCATTACCAGCCATTAAATTAGGAGCTGCAAATCTGAAGACCTGCCAAAATGGAAAATTCCATGGCATTACAGCAAGAATAACACCCAGCGGTACATAAGAAACAAAACTTTTTGAAGCCTCAGTTTTTATAATTTCATCAGCCAAAAACCACTCAGCATTTTCTGAATAGTAATCACACACCCAGGCACACTTCTCAACTTCAGCTCTGGACTGGGCTATTGGTTTACCCATCTCCATTGTCATCAAAACAGAATATTCCTCAGAATTTTGCCGTAATACTTTTGCCGCTTTTCTCATTAACTCTGAACGCAGCGCAAATGTAGTTTCTTTCCATTTTAAAAATGACTGATGAGCAAGTGAAATGATCTCAGAAGACTGTTCTGTGGTCATTTCATCGTATTGTTTTAATACTTTATTGTTTGAAGGATTTATTGATGTTAACATAATATTTAAAATTTAAAAAGTTCTTTTTATAACGACAATTGTTTTATCATCATTATAGGTTCCGTTTTTCGAATACTTAAAGACATCTTCAAGTATTCCAAGTGCAATTTCTTTAGATGATTTATCTTTTAATTTCCTTACAATGGTGTTAAGTCTTTGTTCACCATAAAATGATGATTTATTATTTGCTGCTTCAGTAACTCCATCAGAATATAACACAAGAATATCATTTGGATAAATATTAATATTTTCAACAGAATATTTTGATTGAGGGACAGGACCCAGTACCGGACCGGTTGTTTCGAGATATGTAATTTTTTTTATTTTACTTTTGTAAAACAGAGGCGGATTATGTCCGGCATTTGCATATAAAAACAATCCGTTTTTATTAGTTGTAAGCTCGCCGTAAAACAATGAAGTAAATTTATCATCCTCAAAAATTTTATTGACCAGTTCATTCATTTGCTTCATAATCAGCGAGATATTAACATCAAATGTAGTTGTCATTCTTAAAGCACCTGAAACATACATTGCCTCTGCAGCTGCTGCAATACCCTTGCTGGCAGCATCTCCAATAGCAATTCCAACACGATCATTATTTTCACCGATTTCCAGATAATCAAAAAAATCTCCGCCAACAATTTCAGCAGGATCTGTTATTCCATAAATTTCAAAGTGACTGAAATTAAACTCATGCTCAGGTAAAATACTCCTCTGAAGCTGACGGGCTTTATCAATATCTGCTTTTAGCTGATTTGCGCTGTAAGATATTCTTCGCTGCTTTATTTGAGAAGTAAGTGCGGTAGAAATTATACTGAGATTTATTTTTAGTTCTTCATCAATATTTTTTGAATTAAGAGCAATTACATATTCATAAAATGGTTTCCCCTGTATTTTAACTTTATACCCTACACCGGAAGCTGAATATTTAAATATGCCTTTTTTCCTTAATGCTTCGATTGTTTCATGACCAAGTATTGTTCTTGATTGTGCAAGTTGTTCGAAAACAGGATACTCCAATGCTTTGATAACAAAGCTTTTTTCAATTTTATCCATTCTTCCGGTTTGATAGAGCAATTTATACCCTTCTATTTCAGGATATAACTTCCATATTCTTCCCCCGATAAATCCGATTGAAGGATCCTGAACAATTTCATTGATAACTTTTTTAAGCATCTCTTCATCAGAAAAAAATTTTTGAGATGCAATGGTTTCAACCGTTTTATGTAGCTTTTTTTGATCTAACATCTTAACCTGCTAATTACTATAGAAGTTTATCATCCACCCGATTGCTCTTTTACACACCGGACAAAAATTATTTACTGAAATTGATTTCATTGAACAATCCTGCATTGGACGATAAATTCCTTCTGCTGCATATCCCCCGCCCTCATATACTCCGACTTCGTTTTGATATTCTTTAATTTGAGGTGTCGGTACTGGAGTATCCTCATTCAGCATATCTTTCCATTTTGACTCAAAGTTAACCAGCGTTGTTAAGTTTGGTTCAAGTGGTTCAACATCAAGCGGATAAAATTCATTATATGCTACATCTGATGTATAATATTCATCCCCGAGACCGGCAAATCCATGCCCAAATTCGTGAGTAAAGATATACTCACTAAATTTATTATCACTTATACAAACTGAATAATGATTGTATATTGAGCCGCCTCCATATATATCAGAATTAACCAGAATAAAAATCTGATCATACGGAACATTTGAAGCAATGTCTCTAAGTGATTTATTATCTTTTGTCATCAGATAACGGTCAAGATCGAACATATAAAACTGAGAGTTTACAATTGTATTTTTCCAGATATTTTCCGGAGGTATATCGGTACCTGATTGCTTTGATGGTGCTTCGATTCCCCTGATATTAAATTTATCTTTATTTTCCTTATAAGGCGAGGCATTGAATAAATACCCTGCAAACCTTTCACAATCTTTTCTGAATTTAACCATCTCATCAGAAGTATATCCTTCAGGAATTAACACTATATCAACGGCTTTATCAGGATTAGCACTATTGTAAACCTCAAAGGTATTAAAGCTAAATACTCTTTCAGTTTTAATAAAATAATTATTTGGATCAACTATATATTCAAATTTTTTATTAAGCAGATTTTTTCTGTCTCTTGAATAAAATTCAACCACGACAGATTTTTTAGGATACGGAAAAACTATAGTCTCACTAAAAGTTCTTACAGTTTGTTTGGCTTCATCAGTAGTCTGCCATTCACTAAATAGAGTTGAATAAGTACGCGAGTAAATTATTTGTCCGGTTTGATAATCTTTAACAAAAAATTTATACTTTCCATAATCAAACTTATCAATCAGATTAATTTTTGAACCTGCCCAAAATGGTTCTTCAATCAATTCATCAAACGAATAATTATCTTCGGTTGAATTGCCGGTATGAAAATAATCAAGTCTTAATGATTTACTTTCAAAGTATTGATCGAAGTTAATTTGGGGAAATATAATGTTTGTAAACAGTAGAACCACAACTAAAAAATTTTTCATAAAAATAATTTCATTTGGATTTAAAATCTGAGCAGTTATAAAATCTCAGCTTTTTGTAAAAAATAATGCTAATTAAAAAAACACTACGATTAAAAAGTTTTTCGTGAGCCAGGTTTAACTAATTCAAGTTTACCTTCCTTGCATATTTCACATTCTTCCGGCAGATATGAAACCACCTCCAAACTTAATGCAGCAAAAAAATCATGACTAAAATCTACCTTGCCGTTGCTTCTATCAACTATGCTTCCAATTCCTACCACCTTTGCTCCAAATTGTTTAACAATTTCTATAACTTCAAACACTGATCCGCCGGTAGTAACAACATCTTCACAAACAATAACTTTTTCTCCTTTCGCAAGTGAGAAGCCGCGTCGTAATGTCATTACTTTGTTTTCTCTTTCAGTAAAGATAGATCTGGTATTTAGCTGTCTTGCAACTTCATAACCAACTATTATTCCCCCCATTGCAG
This sequence comes from Ignavibacterium sp., assembly GCA_032027145.1. Lineage (NCBI taxonomy): Bacteria > Pseudomonadati > Ignavibacteriota > Ignavibacteria > Ignavibacteriales > Ignavibacteriaceae > Ignavibacterium > Ignavibacterium sp. Next base: position 3,528,746 of record JAVSMP010000001.1, read on the forward strand.
GAGCAATAACGGTATCTATCTCATAATCCTTAAAATGATTAGCGATCAGAGAGCATATTTGCGAAGTGTATTCAGGATATTGTAAAACCTTTGCACACTGAAAATACTGGTTGCTGTGCCTTCCGGAAGTAAGCAGAAAATGTCCTTCCAGTAACGCTTCGGTACCTTTAAATATTTTAAGTACATTTTCTTTATTCAAGTTCATCAAGATAATCCTCCAGTGCCCTGACTGCTTTAGTGTCGTTTAACTCTTTAGCTATTTTTAAGCCTGTACGGTAATAATATTCCGCATCTTTAATTTCGTTGTTGTTCTCTTTAAGATTTCCGTAAGTAATGTAAGCCTGAACATATTTGGGTTCTTTCTTTAAAAGATCTTTAAGAAATTCTTCCGCTTCATCATCCATATTTTGCTTTAGATATTCTTTAACGATACTGAAGATGATATCGGCATCCATCGGATTTTCATCGTACTTATCCAACAGTTCATCTAATCTTGAATTCATTTTAATCTCTCCTCAATTTTTTGTGCAAGTTCAAAATCATTTTCTGTAACCCCGCCGGCACTATGTGTTGAAATTGTAATCTTAACTTTATTCCACCCAAACATTAAAATATCAGGATGATGATCCATCTTTTCAGATTCCAGACCAACAGCATTTACAAAAGATAATGCTTCAATAAAATCCTTAAACTGGAACTGTTTGAATATTGAATTGTTTTCAAAAGACCATCCTGAAAACTTTGATAAATTAGAATTGATTTGTTCCTGATTTAGTTTATTTAGTTTCATCACTGAACCTGATTATTACTTTGTAAAAATACAAAATATGTTGATTAAACACCTTGTCTTGTTTGGTTATTCAGGCAATAAGGGCTAACTTTTCAATGTAATTTTTAAACTTTTGAACAAACTGGAAGACTTATGAACTCACAATATTATATAGACTTAGAGCACAAGTACGGCGCTCATAATTATCACCCGCTTGAAGTTGTAATTGCAAAAGGTAAAGGAGTTTGGGTTTGGGATGTTGAAGACAAAAAATATCTCGATTTCCTTTCCGCATATTCAGCTGTTAATCAAGGACATTGTAATCCGAAAATAGTCAATGCAATGGTTGAACAAGCACAAACTTTAACTTTGACTTCGCGTGCATTTTATAATAATGCTCTTGGTGAATTTGAAAAATACATAACCGGATTATTCGGTTATGATAAAGTACTGGCAATGAACACAGGTGTTGAAGGTGTAGAAACTGCTATAAAACTTGCCCGAAGATGGGCTTATGATGTTAAAGGAATTAAAAAGTATGAAGCTAAAATTATTGTTGCCAACGAAAACTTTCATGGAAGAACATTGATGGCTGTTTCGGCTTCAACAGATCCAGATTCATATGATGGATATGGACCATTTGTTCCCGGATTTGTAAAGATACCTTATAATAACATTCAGGCATTGGAAAAAGCTTTGGAGGAACCGAATGTTGCAGCATTTTTGGTTGAACCAATTCAGGGTGAAGCAGGTGTTTTTGTACCTGATGACGGTTACTTAAAGAAAGCTTATGAACTTTGCAAAGCAAAAAATGTTCTTCTTATTTGTGATGAAGTACAAACAGGTTTGGCAAGAACAGGTAAAATGCTTGCATCTGATTACGACCAGGTGAAGCCAGATATTTTAATACTCGGTAAAGCATTATCCGGCGGTACTATGCCTGTATCAGCAGCTTTAGCAAATGATGAAATTATGCTTACAATAAAACCCGGTCAGCACGGATCAACTTTTGGCGGAAATCCTCTTGCATGTAAAGTTGCAATCGCATCTTTAGAAGTACTGATTGAAGAAAAACTGGCTGATAATGCTTTCAAACTTGGTAATTACTTTAGAGCCGAAGTTCAGAAGATGGTTGATGAATTCGAGAATCTCACTCTTGTTAGAGGTAAAGGATTATTAAATGCAATCGTTATCAAACCTTCATCAAAAGGTAAGACAGCTTGGGATGTGTGCGTTTCATTGAAAGAAAATGGAATGCTTGCAAAACCTACACACGGGGATATAATCCGTTTTGCACCACCTTTAGTTATAACTAAGGATGAAATTGATTTTGCTCTTGATATAATCAGAAAAGTTATGAAAGATTTCAAATAGATTAATTTAGTTCCGATCCTGTTTTATGTGAAGGCAGGATCGGGACAATATTATCTAACAAAAAGTTTTAAATCTTAAATTCCAATCTATACCAGCCGTTCTTTTAGTACAACTTTTGTTTCTTCAATTGATTTTAATAATCTAGGTAATCTTTCTTCAATATTCGGCAGATCGTTATTCCTAGCAGAAAGTTCAATGCCCAAAGCTTCATCGCCCACATATTTTGCACCAACAGAGTAACTTGAACCTTTAAGAGTATGCGATAACTCTACAAGTTTTCTAACATCCATCGCCAGAAGACACTCTTTAATCAAAGTAAGTTTATGTTCTGCATCTGCTATATAATCGGTCAGCAAATCTTTTTCAAATACTGCATCATTAAGACTTATTTGTTTTAATCTTTCAAAATCAAAAATTCTACCATCGTTAATTGTTTTATTAGTATTAGGTTCATCTGTGTAATCAATCTTTAAAAAATGATCAATGAGTTTTATTATGTGTCTTGCAACCATAGGTTTAGCTACATACTCATCCATACCTGATTCAATACACCTTTCGCGGTCACCAACCAATGCGTGTGCAGTAATTGCAATTATCGGCACTTTGCATTTGGGCTCCTTCATAGCACGGATCATTTTTGTTGCTTCAAAACCATCAACATCCGGCATTTGAATATCCATTAAGATAAGATTATAATCATATTGGGTAAATGCTCTTACCGCCTGCTCGCCATTCATAACAGCATCAACATCGTAACCGGCAGAGATTAATGTTCTTATCGCAACTTTTTGGTTAATAAGGTTGTCTTCTGCAAGCAGGATTTTGAATCCTTTTCTTTTAGCACTGTATTTTTTTATATCAGCATCAGAAAATTGAATTTCATCAAGATACTCTTCATCTATTTGAGATTTTAACTTATTTAAATGTTCAGTATCTGCACCGGGTTTTTTAACAAAAATATGGAACTCAAACTGGCTTCCTTTTCCCTCAACACTATTAACTGAAATATCACCTTCCATAAGATTTGTGAATTCTTTACAGATAACAAGTCCAAGTCCTGTTCCGCCAAGGCTGCTTCCTTCAAGTCCTGTTACCTGAGAAAAAGGCTTAAATAATTCTTTGATTTTATCAGCAGGAATCCCAATTCCCGAATCGAAAATTGTTGAACTTATCTTAACTTTATTTTTATCTGTATCATCAACACTAATTTTTATTTTGATTTCTCCAGCATTGGTAAACTTAACTGCATTACTGAGAAGATTCAGGTATATCTGTCGAATTCTTGTTGGGTCGCCAACAAAATTAAGATCAACATTCTCCGGAATATCAGTAAGTATTGATAACTGTTTTTCTTTAGATTTTGGAGTAACAATAGAAACTGCCTGACTGATTATTTTCCTTAAATTAAAATTCAATTTCTCAAGTTCTATTTTGCCTGCTTCAATTTTAGAAAGATCAAGCACTGCATTAATTGTCTCCAGCAACGACTCGGCAGATATTTTGGCACTATGAATAAACTGTTTTAACTCATCCAGATTATTATAAGATTCATTTTCAATCAAAGATAAAAATCCTATTATACCGTTCATTGGTGTTCGGATTTCGTGGCTCATATTAGCAAGGAAACGGCTTTTTGCTGTACTTAATTTCATAGCTTCTTTGGCAAGAGCATCAGATTTTTCTTTCTCTGCTTTAAGTTCAATCTCCGCCTGACGCCTTTTTTCCAATGTATTAATCTCTTCTGTTACATTTCGCAAAGTTCCTTCAAGATAAAATTTTTCTGAGCCGTTATCCCTTACCGCTTTTACATTCATCCTAACGATCAGCTCATTTTTATTTTTATCTATCATCCGCGAAACATAATTTTCTGCATAGCCGTACTGTTTAACTATCTTTAATAATTTTTCCCTGTCAGATTGATCTTTATAGTAATCAGGAATACGAGTAACAATTAAGTCGTCTAATTTCTCATAGCCGAACATTTTAACCAGCGATGTATTTGCTGTGATAAATTCACCCTCAGGAGTTGATTGGAAAATGCCATCTGAAGAATTATCAAATATAGACCTGAATTTCTTTTCTGATTCTTCCACCTTTAATGCATTCTTTGCAACTTCCAAACGCATTCTGAAATTTATTGCACTGCCAACTACAGAAAGGAGACTAAGGAACAGGACAAAAATCAGAGATTCGAACATATTTGGAAGAAAATAAATCTTCTGATCGTTAAAAAGAATTGCTACTGCAAAGACAATATTGTAATAAATCGCAACAAGTATCTGGTTTTTTATTTCCCAATTCAGAAACATTGCTGAAGTAAAAATCATCAGACCAACTATTTGCGAGTTTACTATCAGAGATTTAGGTATCAGTAGTATCATTACCCCAGTAGAGCCGATTATGGTTAACAGCAAGATATGAACTAATGGGATAGTATATTTTGTTGCTCTTTCTGTGTTAAGAAATACCAGTATTAAAAACGCAACTAATGTGGCTAATAATCTTACAAAGTATATCTGAACAGTAAATTCAGAATAATGCCTTACTTCAAAAATCATTGCAAAGATTCCGGAGATTGCTACCATCAAAGCAATAACTTTAAGCGGCGTAACTAAATATTTTCCAGTTTCTTCCCTGATCTGATTATACCTCTCTTTCAGGAATGGTATATTAGGGTTAAAGATGAAACCAACAACTGTTTTGTTGTTTTTCATTTTTTACTCATAATGTTTTTTCAAATCTACATAATTTTTATGAAAAATTGATTTATCCTTTCTATTTTATAGTTATAAAAACTAAAATTATTTTCAAATGGATTTTTTATATTCGATTGATCTGGCTGTATTTTATTTAATAAATCATACTTTATCAGCCGGATTTCTGGATAAATTCTTTTCTATAATAACCAATGTAAACAATTGGTATATCACTTATGTAATTTTGTTAGGCATCAGTTTTATTAAAGGCGGAACTAAAGGAAAGCTGGCTGTAATTGGTGTAATTCTGCTTGTTGTTGTAACCGATCAGTTTGGTTACAGAATTCTTAAAGATATAATTGCCAGACCAAGACCATTTTCGGTCTTAACTGATGTAATTTTACCAATTGGCTCAACCGGCACATACTCTTTCCCTTCAAATCACGCATTAAATAATTTTGCAGCAGCAGTTTTCTTCTACCGTTTATATCCCAATCTTAAATGGGTATTATTTATAACTGCTTTTCTTGTATCTGTTTCAAGAGTGTACCTGGGATTACATTATCCTTCAGATATTTTAGGCGGAGCTTTAATCGGAGTATTGTTTGGTTATATTTTTGCTGAAATTATTTTGAGACTTGATAAACTAATTGAACAAAATGATTTAAAGAAATCTGAATCTCAGAATTCTGAAAGGTTCAAATAATATGAAATTTTTAACAATAATCTTATCATTCTTTGTTTTTAGTCCGGCTTCATATTGTGTTTATAGCTCTTTTTCTGTACCTGATTCTGTAATTATAGAAAGCAGAAATTATTCAGACAGCAATAATGATAGTACTATATGGATAAATATTGACTATCCTTTTATTCTTAATTCTGATAAATCTGAAGTTATTAATAGAATAAACAAAGTGCTTGAAGAAGACTTCAAACAATCTATTACCTGGTATAATGAAATGGTTACTGATACTACTGTATTTTTTGATAAACTTTATCCTATGCAATATAGCTTTGAAACAGGTTTTGATGTTTTTTATAATACAAAAGATTTTGTCAGCATAGAAATGAATCATTATCAATTCACCGGCGGAGCTCATGGAAATTATTTTGCTGTCGGATATAATATTAATCTTGCTGATGGTTCGTTTCTTTCACTTACTGATATTATTCAGCCTGGCAAGCTTGACCTTTTAGCTTACGAATGCGAAGAAGCAATATTGGAAAAATATCAGGCTAATTCTTTATTTGAAGCTGGATTGTTTGAAAATGAAATTGTTATTCCTGAAGATCAGGATTTTTATATAATTCCCGGAGCTTTGGTATTACAATTTGATCCTTATGAAATTGGACCTTATGCTATGGGTGAGATTACCGCTGAGATTTCATTCGAAAAAATAATGGATATATTATCAGAAGATTTACCGTTCAGTACCAAATAATATGATTAACAATATTAATATCCGTTTTGCTGAAAAATCAGATACACCGATAATCTACTCGCTTATTAAGAAATTAGCTGAGTATGAAAAATTATCAGATATAGTTATTACTACTGAAGAAAAATTAAAGCAATCTATCTTTGATAATGAAAAATTTGTTGAAGTTCTAATTGCCGAGTTTGATGGTAAAGCAGTTGGTTATGCGCTGTTCTTCAAAAATTATTCAACCTTCCTGGGCAAAGCAGGAATTTATCTTGAAGATCTTTTTGTATTACCAAATTACCGGGGGAAAGGAATCGGAAAATCTTTATTAAAAAAAATTATATCTATTGCAAAAGAGAGAGATTATGGCAGAGTTGAGTGGTCTGTATTGGATTGGAATGTATCAGCAATTGATTTTTACAAAAAAATTGGAGCAAAACCATTGGAAGAATGGATAGCTTTTAGATTAACTTCAGATAAGTTTTGATGAAAAATTATCGCCAAATTATTCATTTTCTTAAATCAAAGTATAACTCTGCTTAAAACATTTTTCATTATTTTAACAGAGCAAAAATTTCCAAAGAAACAATTTTCTAACATAAAAAGAGGAACAAATGGCTAATCGTGATAGACGGGTTGTTGTAACCGGGCTTGGCGCCTTAACACCAATCGGATTAACTATAAATGAATTCTGGGACGGAATGATGGAATCAAAAAGTGGTTCAGCAATGATTAAACAATTTGATACTTCAAAAGTTGAAACCAAATTTGCCTGTGAATTAAAAGGCTTTGATGTTGGAAATTTTCTGGATAGAAAAACTGCACGAAGATTAGACCCATTTGCTCAATATGCTCTTGTAGCTGCAAAACAAGCTGTTGAAGACAGCAATCTTAATCCTGAATCCCTGTCCGAAGAACAGAAAAATAAAATCGGAGTTATATTCGGAAGCGGTATTGGCGGTATCCAAACATTTTATGATCAGGCTGTAATAAATCGCGAACAAGGGCCAGGAAGAATTTCACCTTTCTTTATTCCTATGCTTATACCGGATATTGCTGCCGGACATATTTCGATGCAATATGGTTTCCGCGGACCAAACTATTGTACTGTTTCTGCATGTGCAACCGGCAACAATAATATGATCGATAGTTATCTGCTTATAAAATTCGGAATGGCTGATGTAATGGTTACCGGCGGAAGTGAAGCTTCAATTAATGAATTAGGGATTGGAGGATTTAATGCAAACCGGGCTCTCTCAACAAGAAATGACTCTCCTGAAACAGCCAGCAGACCATTTGATGCAACACGTGATGGATTTGTTATGGGCGAAGGAAGCGGTGCTTTAATTCTGGAAGAGCTTAATCATGCTTTAAAAAGAAATGCTAAAATCTATTGCGAGATAGTTGGCGCTGGGTTATCTGCCGATGCACACCATATTACTGCCCCTCATCCGGAAGGAACCGGTGCAGTTTTATCTATGGAGATGGCTATAAAACAGGCTAATATTAATCCAACAGAAATTGATTATGTAAATATGCATGGCACTTCCACTCCTTTAGGAGATATCGGTGAAACCAAAGCGCTTAAAAAAGTATTTGGAGATCATGCATACAAGATGAATTTATCATCTACAAAAAGTATGACAGGACATTTACTAGGAGCTGCTGGTGCTGTGGAAGCAATTGCATCAATTCTTGCCGTAATAAATAACAGAATACCACCCACTATTAACTTTGAAAATCCGGATCCGGAATGCGATTTAAACTATACGTTTAATAGACCTCAGGATAGAACAGTTAATTATGCTCTAAGCAATGCATTTGGATTTGGTGGACATAATACTTCAGTTGTTATCAAAAAATTTGTTCAATGATGAAGATATAAACTGAAGTTTCTGAAATTCTTGTTACTATTACTTTTTTGAGGTGAAAAGAGAAAATAAAACTCATTACTGATTATTGATTTTTCTTTTCAAAAACAGAATCAGGAATACCTTTGTTCACTTCATAATTTGAATATTTAACAATAACCCTTCCTTTGGTAATTCCGTCAGGTTTACCGTTTTTCTTTTTTGGTTTTTCAGGCGTTAAATCTTCGTTACTATTTAATGGTATGTTCATTTTATCAGTATTAAAAGAAAAAACTATTTCTTCCGGAAGCGGATATTTGAAATCATCGGAATAAGAGAAATCTATAACAAAGATTCCATTAGTTTTTGTTGTTGATTCAACCTTTCGTATAACTTGTTTTGCCTGCTCAATCCATAAAGTTGAAAATATGACATCACCTTCATTACCAAGCGGAATAATTTTTACTATTGATGTTTTAATTCCATTTAACAAAACATCATTTTCGTAAATAGCAGTATGTTTTGTGTTTATCAGTGAAGTTGGTGAGAATTCCATACCGTTCTTGGGAAGCATTGCAAATCCATCTGATTTCAAGTGCACTTTATCAGGCTGTTTAAAGAATATTTTTGCTTTCGATTCGGGTACTTTGATAAACTCAACATTAACCTTAATACTAATTTCGGCAGTATAATCTTTAACCTTATTAAAATTATCAACAACATTCCTTAAAATTTCTTCAGGATTTTTTGATTGAGTAAATATCTGATTGGATATCAACAAAAAGAAAAAAATAATCTTCATCATAACCTCTTCTATGATAAAATATCTTTCCGCTTAAATAAAAACAATGTTAGAGAAAAGAAGAAGATAATATGTACTAACATTACAGTAACAGCTTTTACAATTTCGCTTAAATCAACAGGATCATCAAAGAATAGTTTCCAGGAAAGTAAGTAATTAGTAAAAAGATAGGGTTTAATATTCTGGAAGAAATCAATGTTAAGTGCTGAAAGAATCACAAATACAATAATTACTGCCATAGTGCTTATTATCGGACCAATCGCATTTTCAACCATAGAAGAGAAAAGAAATGCAAGAGCAGTAACAACCGACATACATAATGCAGCAAAACCGTATGCAGCTAAAAATCTCCAAAGAACATCTGATTTCTCAAAAATAATTATTATCTGATTATTTAAAACTAAAAGTTCACCCGTACCAAAAACTAAAAGCCCTGCTGCCAAACTGCTTACTGCCAGCCAAAGAATTAACAGACTTGTATAGATAATTCCGGCAATAAATTTTGAAAAAATAATCTCAGTTCTGGAAACAGGTCTGGTTAAAATCATTCGGTAAGTGCCGGCTGTTGCTTCTCCGGCTAATAAATCTCCAGCTACAAGTGTAATTAAAAAAGGTATATGTATTGCAAGGCTATTCATTATTAAATATGAAACCAGATATCCATTAAGAAGATTACCTACAAAAACAAACGATTGTCGAATATTTCTTGTAAAATAATTTATTGTGTCCTGTCCTTCATATTTAAATGCTATCTGAATTATAAGAACAAGAACACCAATTGCAATAAATCCGATATAGGTTCGCCATTTCTTAAAAATTTTATATAACTCAATTTGGATAAGAGTCAACATTACGAAGCCTCTTCAGTTATTTTTAAGAAATAATCCTCCAAGGAACGTTTGGGGATAACAGCACTGATTGAAATATTGTTATCAACGAAGTATTTATTCAGTTGTGATATTTCATGATTTTCGAGATAAAAAACAAAAACTGATTTTGTATTTGTCTCAAATTTTTCTTTCCATCCTGATTGAAAAATCAGCTCTTTAGCTTTCTGTTCATTATCTACATCGAAAGAAACCTTTAGTTTTTTTGTATTAAGTAAATCTTTAACATCACCTTCAACTTTAGTTGCTCCTTTGCTGATAATTATCATTCTGTTAGCAACAAGTTCTACTTCGTGGAGTATATGTGAAGACAGAAATAAAGTCTTTCCTTTTTCTTTGCTCAGATAGGTTATCAAATCACGTATTTCCTTCATACCCTGCGGATCAAGTCCGGTAGTCGGCTCATCAAGAATAATTAATTCAGGATCGTGCAGTAATGATTGCGCCAAGCCTAATCTTTGTTTCATTCCATGTGAAAAAGTTTTCACTTTACTATCAAAACGATTATCCAGACCAACTAACTCAAGAACCTGCATAATTTTATGTTTGGATATTTCTTTGCCCGAAAGTTTGCCAAGTATTTCTAAGTTCTTATAAGCTGACAAATAATTATAAAAGTCAGGCTTCTCAACGATAGCCCCAATTTTCCCAAGAATATTTTTTCTATCTGAGCTAATTGAGTTACCAAAGAGATTGATGGTGCCGGATGTTTGTCTGATAAGTGATAATAACATGCGTATAGTTGTGCTTTTACCTGCACCATTAGGTCCCAAGAAACCAAATACATCACCTTTATATACTGACAAATTAAGATTATTAACTGCGCGCAATTTTTTAAAGTCTTTTACAAGTGAATTTATTTCAATAATTTTTTCCTGAGCCAAGTTTTTCTCAATTGTATAATTTTGCAGTATTAAAATACTAACAAAAAAATCTTTTAAATGATTTAAAAATTTTTAGCGGCAGATTTTTAGGATAAGAAGTTCAAAATTCCTAATGATGCTAAAATTTATTTATAGTCAAGTGTTGTATAAAAAAAATTCAATTTGGTTTTTTATAAAAAAATTTTCATTTTCGATTCGAGAATTAGCAGACAAAAATAATTTTTTCTATTACTGATTATTTATTTTTATTTTAAAATTATTTTCATAGCTTTGGATAAATTTTGATATGAGTGATGATAAAAATATTAACCTTTCTTATACAATTACTAAATCACTCATAACGCTAAGCTCGCTTCTCAACAAAAATATAAATTTTATTATTTAACTTAACTGCTCAATGCAGTAACACCCTTAGGAGATTTGGATGCATATAAAAAGACTTTTTACCGAACAGGGAAGGGATCCTTTATCATCTTTTGAATTTATTAAGAGAACATCTGAGATTAAAAATCCTGATGGTTCAATCGTTTTTAAAATGGAAAATGTATCTGTGCCCGGGCAATGGTCACAGGTAGCTACTGATATCATAGCACAAAAATATTTTAGAAAAGCAGGCATCCCAAAACTTCTGAAAAAAATAAATGAAAAAGGAGTTCCAAAATGGCTTTTACCATCTGCTGCAGATACAGAAAGATTAATGGAACTTCCCGAGAATGATAGATTTACTTCTGAAACAGATTCAAGACAAGTGTTTCATAGACTTGCCGGTACCTGGACTTATTGGGCCTGGAAAGCTAAATATTTTGATTCAGAAGAAGATGCCAGAGCATTTTATGATGAACTGATGTTTATGTTAGCAAATCAGATGGCTGCACCAAACAGCCCGCAGTGGTTTAATACAGGTTTAAACTGGGCATACGGAATCACCGGTCCTTCACAAGGACATTTTTATGTTGACTATGAAACCGGCGAGTTAACTAAATCAAGTGATGCATATACTCATCCACAGCCACACGCCTGCTTTATTCAATCGGTAAATGATGATCTTGTAAACGAAGGCGGAATAATGGACCTTTGGGTGAGAGAAGCAAGATTATTTAAATATGGTTCTGGAACTGGTTCAAATTATTCAGAGCTTAGAGGCTCTAAAGAACCATTAAGCGGCGGAGGTAAATCTTCAGGATTAATGTCATTCTTAAGAATTGGAGATAGATCTGCAGGCGCAATAAAATCCGGAGGCACAACCAGACGTGCTGCAAAAATGGTAACACTTGATCTTGATCATCCAGATATTGAAGAATACATAAACTGGAAAGTGATTGAAGAACAAAAAGTTGCTGCACTTGTTGCGGGATCAAAACTTTGTAATTTACATCTTAACAATATCATAAAAGCTTGTTACGATGAACATCCTGAAAATGACCGCTTTAATAAAAAGCTGAACAAGAAGCTAAGAATTGCAATTCTTGAAGCACGTAAAGCTCAGATACCAAACAATTACATCGAAAGAGTTATTCAGCTTGCTAAATTAGGATTCAAATCAATTGAATTTCCTATTTACGATGCTGATTGGAATTCTGATGCTTATGCAACTGTATCTGGTCAAAACTCGAACAACTCTGTAAGAGTAACAAATGAATTTATGAACGCAGTTCTTAACGATGGCAATTGGAATCTGTACTGGCGTATAGAAAAGAGAAAAGCCAAGGTTGAAAAGAGAAATCCAAAACCCTGCAAAACATTAAAAGCAAAAGATCTGTGGGAACAAATTGCGTATTCAGCATGGTCATGTGCTGATCCTGGTATTCAATTTCATACAACAATAAATGAATGGCACACAAGTCCTGCCGGCGGTGAGATAAAAGCATCAAATCCCTGCAGTGAGTATATGTTTCTTGATGATACAGCCTGTAATCTGGCATCATTAAATCTGGTTAAGTTTTATAACTCAGATAATCATCAGTTTAACATTGAAGCATTTAGACATGCATCGAGAATCTGGACTATAGTATTAGAAACAAGTGTTTTAATGGCTCAATTTCCTAGTAAAGAAATTGCTCAACTTAGCTATGATTACAGAACATTAGGTTTAGGTTATGCAAATCTTGGTACACTACTAATGCTTCAAGGAATACCTTACGATAGCCGTGAAGGTTTTGCAATTTGCGGTGCATTAACTTCTATTATGCATATGTCTGCCTATGCCACCTCAGCTGAGCTTGCTAAAGAAGCAGGACCGTTCACAAAATATGAAGAAAACAAATACAATATGCTGCGTGTATTAAGAAATCACAGACGAGCAGCCTACAATGTTCCGGATGAAGAGTACGAAGGTTTAACAGTTTATCCTGTTGGCATAAACCCGCAATTTTGTCCATCAGATTTATTAAAAGCAGCTCGAGAGGATTCTGACAGAGCAATAGAGCTGGGTGAACTATATGGTTTCAGAAATGCACAGGTTACCGCAATTGCACCAACAGGTACAATTGGATTAGTAATGGATTGTGATACAACCGGAGTTGAACCGGATTTTGCATTGGTAAAATTTAAAAAACTTGCCGGCGGCGGTTACTTTAAAATCATCAATCAGTCAATACCGCCTGCATTAGAAAAATTAGGATATAACAAAGATCAGATTAATGAAATTGTTAAATATGCAAAGGGGGCAGGTTCTTTGGTTGGATGTCCTTATATCAATCCACAATCTCTTAAAGCAAAAGGTTTTACTGAAGAGTTAATTAATAAAATAGAAAAGATGCTGCCTTCAGTATTTGATATTACATTTGCATTCAACAAATTTTCGCTTGGAACAGAGTTCCTTACTAAAACATTGGGTTTTACTGAAACAGAAATAAATTCATTTGACTTTGATGTACTAAGCAGACTTGGTTTTTCTAAAACAGAAATTTCATCAGCAAACGATTATGTCTGCGGAACAATGACAATAGAGGGGGCGCCTTTCTTACAGCACGAACATTATTCTGTTTTTGATTGTGCAAATAAATGCGGTAAAAAGGGAACCAGATTCATCAGATCACTTGCACATATAAAAATGATGGCTTCTGCACAGCCCTTTATTTCAGGTGCAATTTCTAAAACAATAAATCTTCCGAATGGTGCCAGTGTTGAAGATGTTGCTAATGCATATATGCAAAGCTGGAAACTTGGTGTAAAAGCTAATGCACTTTATCGTGATGGTTCTAAACTTTCTCAACCATTAAACACTATGACTGATGAAGATATTGAAGTTATAATGGAAGAGAAAGAGAAAAACGATATTGTAAAAGTTGCTGAAAAAATAATTCATAGATACATTGCAAAAAGAAGAAGATTACCGGATAGAAGATCCGGCTATACACAAAAAGCAAAAATTGGCGGTCAATCAGTCTATATAAGAACCGGTGAGTATGATAACGGACAGCTTGGTGAAATTTTTATTGATATGCATCGCGAAGGTGCCTCTTTTAGAAGTTTATTGAACTGTTTTGCAATTTCTATTTCTCTTGGTTTACAGCATGGCGTTCCGCTTGAAGAATTTGCTGATGCTTTTGTATTTACACGTTTTGAACCAAGTGGAATTGTAACCGGAAATGACAAAATAAAAATGGCTACATCGGTTATTGATTATATTTTCAGAGAACTTGCTGTTACTTATCTCGGCAGGAACGATCTATCTCATATCGACAACGATGAAACTTCTACAAAAATTTCCAGAGGAATTGTCAAGAAATTAGCAGAACCTGAGTTTGAAAGTGAAGAATTAATTAGCGAAAGATTGGTTGAATTGGATAAGAGTAATATGGATGCCGATTACTTAAATTCTTATAAAAATTCAGATGTTGTTTCAGGAACGGTTACAAAAACCTTTAACAATATGACTGCAAAAGTTAAACAGGCAATTGAGAACGGATATACGGGAGATATTTGCCCAGAATGTCAGAGTATTACGATGGTAAGAAATGGCACCTGTCTAAAATGTATGACCTGCGGCGCAACAACCGGATGCAGTTGATAATTATTTAATGAGACTATCTTAAAATAAAATATAATGCCGAATTTTTTTTCGGGATTGTTTTACAACTGAAATAGTACCCGATTTGAGATAGTCTCCCTTTTTTTAAAATCCGATACTACTCTTCGTCTTCCTCAATTCGCCGTGCACCCATATAACGTTTATTATAGTAGTCATGCTCTAAAGAAGAAATTGTTACGCCTAATTTTGTTGAAGCGTGCGCAAATAAGTTTTCACCAATATAAATACCAACATGCCCTGGTTTTACACGTCTTCTGGTATTGAAAAAAACAAGGTCACCAAACTTCAGATCAGAGCGGTTTTCAATAGGAATTCCTTGTGTAAACTGTTCCCGTGCTGATCGGTTTAAATCTAACAACCAAGAATTCTTGAAAACACTTTGAGTAAATGCACTGCAGTCAATACCGTTTAATGAATTACCTCCAAATTTATAAGGAGTGTTCATATATTTAATTATCTCCATTATCATCAGATCTTTTTTGGTTGATAATGGTAAACTTTCTTCTTCCCTGTTTTTATCCAGATTTTTTATAACTGCCGAGATATCAATTTGCGATTCATCATCCGGAAGATCTCCGGGATCTTCCGATTCAGGGAAATCACCATCTTCAAAAACGATCAAAGAATCATCCGAAGCAGAATTTGTTTGATAACGCCCATAGTCTTTACCTTTTTTATCAGAGTTTTTACCTGAATCATTATATCTGGTAGAACTTGTTGTGCTTGAACAAGCAAGGAAAGTAAAGATGATCAACCCCAAACACAAAATCGGATAAAAACTTTTTATAACTATCATTAATCATCCAAGATATGATTTTAAAATATTACTTCTTGAGTTGTGTCTAAGTCTTCGAATTGCTTTTTCCTTTATTTGTCTTACTCTTTCCCTTGTCAGATTAAATTTTTCTCCAATCTCTTCTAAAGTCATCGCATACTCCCCATCAAGTCCAAAATAAAGTCTAATTACCTCAGCTTCACGTTCGGGCAGCTCAGATAAGATATTTTTAATTTCCAGCTTCAGGGATTCAGAGATTAGTTCATTATCTGGTGAAGGCTGCTGATCATTTTCAATAACATCTAAAAGGCTGTTATCATCATTTGTTGAGAAAGGTGCATCAACAGAAACTGATTTACCGGAGATTCTGAGAGTTTCTGAAATCTCATCAATATCCATTTCAAGAATCTGAGCTATTTCATCAGCACTCGGTTCACGTTCAAACTCCTGCTTTAAACTACTATATGCTCTACCGATTTTGTTTAATGCACCCACACGGTTCAATGGTAATCTAACTATTCTGGATTGTTCAGCTAATGCCTGCAAAATTGATTGTCTTATCCACCAGACTGCATAAGAAATAAACTTAAATCCCCGGGTTTCATCAAATCTTCTAACAGCTTTTATCAAACCTAAATTACCTTCATTAATCAAATCACCAAGTGACAATCCCTGGTTTTGATATTGTTTAGCTACACTAACAACAAACCGAAGATTAGCTTTTGTAAGTTTCTCCATTGCAGATTGATCCCCATTTTTCATTCGGATCGTCAGTTGTATTTCTTCCTCAGGTGAAAGTAATCCAACTTTTCCTATTTCCTGCAGATACTTGTCAAGCGATTGACTTTCTCTGTTTGTAAACTGTTTTACAATTCTCATTTAATTTTTTGCTTTTACTTACAAATGTTTCACTAAGAAAACCATAATATACAGTTATGATAATACCTGACTAAAAATAGAAATGTTTTAATTTAAAATAAAGCTACATCCATTTTCAGAAAATTTGAGAAGTTATAAATTCAGGATGATAACAGCTTACTTTATTATCTTTAAACTTATCGGGGCTTAATGTAACAATTGTCAATTTGTTTAATTCGGCTAAAATATAGAAAAGATTATCTCTCAGATTAGTAAATCTGTCTTTATGTTTTGGTATGGACAAACTATAGCGGGCGTGTATTCCTAAAACTTTAATACTATATAAAACATCATTAACCCGCTGTAGTTCTAAACGGGAGTCAGCTAACAGATAAAGCTCAGAGGCATTTAATACTGATGTAAAACAAATACCTGATTTCAATAATTTAATCAGATATGATCCTGTCTTTGAATCAGTTATAAGATGATCTGCCAATATATCTGTTTCAATAAGAAATTTAGGAATTATTTTTTGATTCATCTATTTTCTTAGCAAACTCAGAATCCTTTAATGAGCCTTGAGCTTCTATTAGTTTTTTCACTACGTCCAAAGGCATATCCTGAAGTTCTGAAATTTTATTTATTGTATCGTTTAGATTTTCTTCCGGTCTGTATGAATTAGTATTGTTTTGATCATTCATATAAAAAACTTTTTCCTTTTAAGTCATTTGCTACTCCAAAAAAATCTGCAGCTGTTTTACCAATATCAGAAAAGGTGTTTCTTGTGCCGAGATTATTTACAGCTTTGTTTAAGCCATAATAGAGAAGCGGAACATATTCTCTGCTATGATCAGTACTTGGTGTTGTAGGGTCGTTTCCGTGATCAGCAGTTATTATAACTCTGTCAGTATCATCTAAACTGCTTAAAAATTCCGGCAAAAAATTATCAAAACTTTTTAATGCATTTGCAAAACCGAGAACATCATTCCTATGACCGAAGTAAACATCAAAATCAACCAGGTTTATAAATATTAAACTTTTTACAAACTCTTTTGATGCTTTTAAAAGTTCTTTACATCCTTCTTCATTGGAGAAAGTTTTAACAATATGATTTATTCCACGATAGTTAAAGAGATCACTAATCTTACCAATGCTGACTGTATTAATACCATCTTTATAAAGAAAATCCAAGACAGTATCTGAAGGAGGACTAAGAGAATAATCTTTTCTGTAAACAGTTCTGGTAAAGTTTCCAACTGTTCCTATAAATGGTCTTGCGATAACTCTGCCTATCATTATCGGATCTGCTAAAACAATATTTCTTGTTAGTTCACAAATATGATAAAGAGCTTCCAATGGGATTACTTCCTGATGTGCTGCAATCTGAAAAACTGAATCGGCAGAAGTGTACACAATAGGATAACCTGTTTTAAGATGCTCCTCACCCAACTGTTTAATTATCTCTGTACCCGAAGCAGCAATATTACCAAGGTAGCCCTTACACCTGGTAACTTCTAAAAATTTCTGCATTATATCAGCAGGAAACCCATTTGGGTAATAATTAAAATCAGTATCTACATAAAGTCCGCTTATCTCCCAATGTCCTGTTGTACTGTCTTTACCTTTGGATATCTCTGCAAGCTTCCCAAATGAAGCCATTGGAATTTCAGTTCTATCAACTCCTGCAATAGGAATTATATTTCCCAATCCCATTCTTTGAAGATTAGGAAGTGAAATACCATTTAATGATCTGGAAATATTGCCAAGGGTATTACTTCCTTCATCGCCATATAAATTTGCATCAGGAAGTTCACCAACGCCAACTCCATCAAGAACTATTATAAAAAAATTATTCATACAGGTAAGAAATAATATTAGAACCGGTTAAATATCAACTAACACTTTTAACAGTGTTACCGCCTTTTTCAACAGCTTTCTGAAGCGCCAATTCGGCATTATGTAAAACTTCATCAGTATCAATTTTTCCAAGAGTTGAAGCAACACCGATTGATACCGTATAAGTGTTTTGTTTGCTTACAATTGCAATAGGCATGCGTGCAATTTTAACTCTAAGCTTTTCTGCCCAAACAAAAACTTTTTTTGAATCATTATTAAAAAAGTAAACTGCAAAAATCTTCTCGTCAATTCTGCCAAAGATATTAATAGGAGTCATTTCTTCGGCTATACTTTCCGAAATCGCTTTTAATACTTTAGGAAAGGGATCGCCATCAAATAAGGATTCTTGTTCAAGAAATTCATCAATCCTTATTAATGCCAAAGCTCCGGATATTTTAAGCATATTAGCTTTGTATAAATCCGAGGTAAGTCTTTCAATAAAGGTATCACGATTAAGAGCCCTTGTTTCCATATCAAGAGCCATAAGACTTTTTATAAGTGTCTGAGAAGAATGTGAATAAATAATATAGGATATTATATGAACAGAATGCCTAAGAAATTTTACATCAGAATTTGTGTATATATTTTTCTTAAGGCTCTCAAAACAAAGAACGCCAAAGTTCTGATTGCCGTAAATTAAAGGTATTGCAAGGAATGAACCATCAAATGTTAAATCTTCAGACTTTGAAAAACGTTTATAATTATCTGCTGCAGTATCATCAATTTTAACAGGGATACCTGATAGTATTGCTTTACCGACAAGTGTTCCAGTAAGATCGATCTGAAGACCTTTACCAACATATTTTAAGGAAGTTCTATTTACTACTTTTAAGATTTCAAATTTTTGCTCAACCGGTTTAAAGTAAACAAAGACTAAAGCATCCCATTCTATTAACTCACTCAGAGCATTCTGCATGGAAGCAAGTAAGTTATCTTCAGTATCAAAATCTGTTTCCGGTCCAATCAGGTTTAACAGCCCCTTTAATCTTTGTTGAGAAATAGTATCAGTATGTTTCTCTTCAAAAAACTGAATTATCATTGTTATAACACGAACAAATCTTCCAAGCGAATAAATAGTTTCAATGCCAAAAGCATCTCCGACTTTTGAATCAACTGCTAAAATTGCAATAAGAGAGCCTTCATAAAAAAGAGGTACACCAACAAAACTTCTAATCTTCTGAGTTTTATCATAATACCTTATCACATCAGATTCTGCAGCCGGAGAGATATCGCTCAATAATTCAGGCTCACTCTTCTGAACAATTTTACTAAGGATATCATCTTCTATATCAAATTTCCGTTTTGCAATTTCTTGTGGTGAGGCAGATACAAACTTTTCAATTGATAGTTTTTCTTTTTTCTTATTGTACCAAAAAAATATTGCGGTATGCGCTGAGTAAGCATCTTTAATTACAGTAAGAATTTTTTCGAGTGCAAATGTAAATTGTCCATCGTTGCCGATTTCAGCAGGCGGCAGCTCAGTTGCAATCTCTTCAAACCGCTCTTTAAGATCCGGAGGTATCAGAGTTGTTTTATGCGCCTTAAATTCGGGTGCATAATTATTTGCAGTAATTACCTCAGCCTCAGGGTTAGCTTTTGATATAATTGTAAATGATCCATCCTGATCAGAAGAAGCGGGTATATTATACTCACTATCAAAGTCGCTTTCTTCCTTAATCGAATACTTTCCATCAAGTCTTACTGAATCTCTTAGGAAAATAATAAAGGCAACATAGATAATAATTACTGCTATAATTATTACCCGTAAAAGCAGATCATCTGATATGAATAAAAGTGTTGCGAGAACAGGCACAAGCAAAAATATTAATAATCTTTTCTTTTGTCTTTTATCCATTAGAGTTGATCTTGCTGATAGTTATTTTTAATTAGTAAAAAACTTTTACAATAAAATAGTAAACTTTCTAACGCAAAGATATAAACTATTTAATTAAATAGTGAAAGCAGCACCTTCTTTATTTCTTTTTTCCCTGTTCCTTTAATAGATGAATACAAAAATAGATTCACATTAAATATCAGTTCAGGGAAATAATGGATTACTGACTTAACCCTTTTTGATACCTCGGATTGTTTCAGTTTATCCGATTTGTTAAGGATAACTTTATAAGGCAGGTTAAGATCTCTTAACATTTGGTTAAGCTTTATATCAAGTTCAGTAGGATGATGTCTGCAGTCAATAATATGAAAGACTAAGACAATATTTTTTGATTCCGTAAAAAAATCATTTATCAATATACCCCATTTCTTACGATCTGCTTGGCTTACCTTAGCATAGCCATAACCCGGCAGATCAACCATAAAAAAACTGGAGTCAATATCATAAAAATTTATTGAGCGGGTTTTACCCGGAGTTGAGCTGGTTTTAGCAAGGTTCTTCCGGTTAAAAAGTGAATTGATAAATGAAGATTTACCAACATTTGATCTTCCACATAAAACTATCTGAGGCAAATCAGATTTTGGCAAATCGGTCAGCTTATAAACTGAAGCTATAAAATTTTGTTTCTCGAACATAATAAAAAAGAGTAACCGGTATTCCGATTACTCTCAAAATATAAAATTATCAATTGTTGATTAATTTTTATCAGTGCTTTCAGAAACAACATTTGCTTCTTCAATTGCACTTTCAGATTTCTTTTCAGCTTTTTCTTTGGCTTTTAATTCCCTTTTCTCTTTTTGCTCTTCAGCTTTTTTGTTAGCAACATCATTATAATCAACCAATTCCAAAATTGCCATTGGTGCTGCGTCGCCCATTCTACTGCCGAGTTTAACAACACGAGTAAAGCCGCCTGGTCTTTCACCAATCTTTGGTAAAATTTCTGCAAAAAGTTCCTTTACAACTTCTTTATCATTTATTACTGCCATAACTTGTCTGCGTACGTGAAGGTCATTTTTTCTGGCTTTAGTAATTAATTTTTCAACAAAAGTTCTGGCTTCTTTAGCTTTAGCTTCGGTGGTTCTAATCCGTTTATGTTTTAAAAGAGAAGTAGCCAGCGAGTTTAGCAAAGCTGCTCTATGACTGGCTGTTCTACCTAATTTTCTTCCTTTAACGTTGTGTCTCATTTAATAACCCATTTAGATTAATTTGAATCTGAATCTTCTTTAAGATATTTATCTACATCCATTCCAAAATCAAGACCAAGATTTTCAACTATTTCCATCAATTCTGCCAAGGACTTTCTTCCGAAATTTCTGAACTTCAACATTTCCTGCTCATCTTTTCTAACAAGGTCAGCAAGATTTTTAATATTAGCAGCCTTTAAACAATTGTGAGATCTTACACTTAGTTCAAGATCGTCAACTGAAGTAAGAAGTACTTTTCTTATTCTTTCTGTCTCACTGTCTTTCTGGCTAACACTTTGCTCTTCTTCCTGTTCCATATCAAAGTTAATAAACAACTGAACATGTTCTTTTAAAATTTTTGCTGCCTGAGTTAATGCATCATCAGGTGTAATAGAACCATCAGTTGATATTTCCAAAGTAAGCTTTTCAAAATCGTTCTTATCACCTATTCTAACGTTTTCTACAAAATACTTGACTAATTTTATAGGTGTAAATATTGAATCAATGGGAATCACACCAATTGTCTGGTCAGATGAAATATTTTCATTTGCTGGTACATAACCAACACCTTTACCAATTCTCAACTCTACATCAACTTTTGCATTCTTGTTTAAAGTAGCTATATGTAATTCCGGATTAAGAATTTCAACTTCATTACTAACCTTTTGAATATCTGCTGCAGTCCACTCGCCAGGACCAGTCAAAGAAAGATCAATTTTACCTGGTTTCTTCGAAAGGAACTTCATCCGGACTTGCTTGAGATTTAAAATAATCTCTGAAACATCTTCAACAATTCCCTCGATAGTTGTAAACTCGTGAAGCACACCACTAAATTTAACGGAAGTAATAGCTGCTCCCTGCAGAGACGATAAAAGTACTCTGCGGATAGAATTACCAAGTGTAACACCATAACCTCTTTCAAGTGGCTGTAATGTAAATCTTCCGTATGAATTTGTGTAATTAGATTCATCAAGAACAACAGATTCTGGCATCTTTAACGATGATACGCTCATTATTATCCTCTATCTTATTCTAATTAAAAATTTTATTTCGAGTAAAGCTCAACTACTAATTGTTCATTAGCAATCAAAGGTACATCTGCTCTTTCCGGTATTTGAACAAAGGTTCCGGATAAAGAAGCTTTATCAACTGTTAACCAGCTATATGTATGATCTTTTACTCTTTTAAGTGAATTATGGATTGCATCCAGTTTTTTGCTTTGATCTTTTATCTGTATGGCATCTCCTGCTCTTAACAGATAAGCCGGGATATCAACAAGAGAATTATTAACTAAAATATGTCTGTGTCTGATTAACTGTCTAGCCTGTTTACGTGATGATGCAAATCCTAATCTGTAAACAACGTTATCTAATCTTCTCTCTAACAGTTTAATAAGGTTTTCTCCTGGAATTCCTTTTTGACTATTAGCCTTTTTATAATAATTTCTAAACTGAGTTTCCAACAAACCATATATTCTTTTAATTTTTTGTTTCTCTCTTAGCTGAACTCCGTATTCAGAAACCTTAGCTCTTCTGGAAAGCCCGTGTTGTCCGGGTGGATAATTTCTTTCTTCAAGCGGACATTTTTCAGTAAAACACTTTTGTCCTTTAAGGAAAAGTTTCTGTCTTTCTCTTCTACATAACTTACAAACTGAATCAGTGTATCTTGCCATTTAGTTAATCTCCATAAATTAAACTCTTCTTTTCTTTGGTGGTCTGCATCCATTATGAGGAATTGGAGTAACATCCTTGATTGATGAGATAGTTAATCCTGCAGTGTGTAATGCTCTTATAGCTGCTTCTCTACCTGAGCCTGGTCCTTTAACAAAAACATCTATTTTTCTCATTCCTAAATCATAAGCTTCTTTGGCAGCAGCTTCTGCTGAAACTTGTGCAGCAAACGGAGTGTTTTTTCTTGACCCCTTAAATCCATTTTTACCTGCAGATGACCATGAGACAGTATTTCCGTAAATATCTGTAATAGTAACCAGAACATTATTAAAAGTTGCTTTAATATGTGCAACACCATTAGAATCTACGTGAGTTTTTTTCTTAACTTTTTTTACAGTTTTAGCCAATGCTTAATCCTCCGTGTATCAAATATTATTTCTTAGTAGGTACTTTTTTCTTACCAGCAACAGTTCTTCTTTTACCTTTTCTGGTTCTAGAATTTGTTCTTGTACGTTGACCTCTGACAGGTAAACTTTTACGATGTCTGATACCGCGGTAAGACCCAATATCCATCAATCTTTTAATATTCTGCTGCACTTCAGAACGCAAAGCTCCTTCAACACGATAATCTGCAGTGATAACTGCTCTTATTTCTGCAATCTCTTCATCAGTCAGTTCCGCAACTTTTTTAAGCGGATTAACTTTAGCTTTTTCTAAAATCTGTGCAGCTACAAATTCACCAATACCATAAATGTATTGTAAACCGTATAACACCTTTTTATTTTTTGGTAAATCAACTCCAGCTATACGAGCCAATGATATACTCCTTTGTTTTTAACCTTGTCTTTGTTTGTGTTTAGGGTTTTTGCAAATAACTCTTACAACACCCTTGCGTTTAATAATTTTACATTTATCGCAAATCTTTTTTACAGAAGCTCTGACTTTCATTTTGCTTATTCCTATTTATACCTGTAGGTAATTCTGCCTTTTGTTAAATCGTACGGAGAAAGTTCTATAGAGACCTTATCTCCAATCAAAATTTTTATAAAGTGCATTCTCATTTTACCGGAAATATGTGCTAGTATTTCATGTCCATTATCAAGTTTAACTCTAAAAGTTGCATTTGGTAATGTATCTGTAATTATACCGTCTATTTTAATTGGACCTTGTTTTGCCATCTAACAAACTGTTAAGATTTCCGGCTTATTATTATTTATTAAAACTGTATGTTCAAAATGTGCTGATGTTGATCCATCTGATGTTAAAATTGTCCATTTATCATTTGCAGTTAAAACATCATACTTTCCGGCATTAACCATTGGTTCAATTGCTAAAGTCATTCCGTTTTTTAATTTGGGACCTGTGCCTTTTTTCCCAAAATTCGGGATTGACGGTTCTTCGTGTAAATATTTTCCTACGCCATGACCACACAGATCTCTGACTACCGAAAAACCATTTGCTTCAACATATTTCTGAACTGCAAATGAAATATCATGAACCCGATTTCCATCAATTGCCTGTTCAATACCAAGATATAAAGAACGCTCCGTTACTTCCATCAATTTTTTCTTTTCATCGCTAACTTCACCAATCGCAACGCTTAATGCAGCATCACCAAAGTAACCATTTTTAACAACACCAATATCAATAGAAATCAGATCACCATCTTTCAAAACTCTAAAACCAGGAATACCATGAACAACCTCTTCATTAACTGAAGTACAAATTGAACCTGGATAATCAGGTGCCCCACCTTGTGAATACCCTTTAAAAGCCGGTCTTGCATCATTACTTAAAATATAATCTTCAGCTATTCTGTCCAGTTCTAAAGTTGTAATCCCCACTTTAACATTTACTTTAAGAAGCTGAAGTGTTTCTGCAACAATTTTACAGCTTTCTCTTATGTAATCAATCTCTTTTTTAGATTTAATTAAAATCACGAAAAACTATCTACGACCTTTAACCTTACCGGATTTCATAAATCCATCATAATGTCTCATCAATAAATGAGATTCGATCTGTTGTAAAGTATCTAATGCAACACCAACAACAATCAATAAACTTGTTCCGCCAAAAAACTGTGCAAAATTGCTCGAAACTCCCCAACCAGCAACAAATGCTGGAAGTATTGCAATAATTGCCAGAAAGATAGAACCAGGTAAAGTAATCTTTGTTAAAATATTATCAATAAAATCAGAGGTTTGCTTTCCGGGTCTGATACCAGGAATAAAACCACCTTGCTTCTTCATATTATCAGCAACATCTTTTGGATTAAATGCAATTGCTGTATAAAAATATGTAAAGAATATAATCATCAACGCATAGAAAAATGAATAAATTGGTGATGTAAATACAAAGTATCTTGCAAGATTTTGCAAAAACTCATTGTCAGGGAAAAATGATAAAACTGTCCCGGGTATAAACATTATAGACTGTGCGAAAATTATGGGCATTACACCAGCAGTATTAACTCTTAATGGAATATATTGAGTTACTCCGCCGTAAACTTTTCTTCCAACAACTCTTTTTGCATACTGTACAGGAATTTTTCTTGTACCTTGAGTTACAAGAACAACACCTGCAATAATAAAAAACATAAAAGCTAAAATTATTATCTCGATTATTATTGACCTTTGTCCTGCTGAAATCAACTGATATTCCTCATGAACAGCAACCGGGAACCGTGCTATAATACCAATAAAGATTATAAGAGAAATTCCATTGCCAATTCCTTTATCGGTAATCTGTTCACCCATCCACATCATAAACATAGTGCCTGAAGTTAGAATAATAATGGTAGACATAACCCAGCCAAAGCCCTGAACTGGTTCTGGAACAATAGGTGTTCCCTGAACATTAATATTCAGCAATCTTATTGTAACTCCCCAAGCCTGCATTGCAGAAATAATAACTGTCAAATACCTGGTAAGTTGGGTAATTTTCTTCCTTCCTTCTTCACCTTCCTGTTGCAATTTCTGAAAGTACGGTACAACAGCACCCATTAGCTGTAAGATAATTGATGCAGAAATGTACGGCATAATACCAAGAGCAAAAATTGCTGCATTTGAAAATGCACCACCTACAAAAAGATCAAATAATCCGAAAAGATTATCTGAAGAAGCATTTTTCATACTCTCGGATAATAAAACCGTATCCACTCCGGGAATAGTTAAATGTGAACCAAGTCTAACAATAATCAGTATAGACAGTGTGTAAATAATCCGCTGTCTGAGTTCATTGATTTTGAAAATATTTCTAAAAGTATCTGTAAATCTTGACATTTGTATTAACTAAATCTTAGTGATAGAGCCACCAGCTGCTTCAATTTTTTGTTGAGCTGATTTACTGAAATCATTAACTGTTAAATCGAGTTTAGTTTTTATATCGCCTTTGCCTAAAACCTTAATTGGTTTTTTTGTACTCGAAACCAATCCCAGCTTTTTAAGTTCTTGAGCATTTAATTTCTGATCTGTAATCTTATTAAGATCAACTAACTTCTGTAATGCGTTCAAATTAACTACCTGATACTCAACTTTAAAGATATTTGTAAATCCAAATTTTGGTATTCTTCTTTGTAAAGGCATCTGTCCGCCTTCAAACCAGGCTTTATGTTTTGCACCTGATCTTGAGAGCTGACCATTTCTACCCCTTGTAGATTGCTGCCCGTGTCCGGAGCCTTCGCCTCGCCCGACTCTTTTACGATTTTTTTTAGAACCTTTTGCGTATTTAAGATTACTTAGAATGTCCATTATAAACCTTATTAATCTTTTAATTCTTCAACTTTTACTAGATGAACTACTTTCTTAATCATACCTCTTATTTGCGGAGTATCATTATGAATTTTTTGCCAATTTGGTCTTCCTAATCCTAAAGCTTCAATAGTAGCTTTTTGATTTTTTGGTCTATCAATCACGCTTCTTGTTTGTGTTATTTTAATTTTTCCCATTATATCCTCAGTTAGAAGAAATGAACAAATCTTTTACGGTGATGCCTCTTTTACTTGCCATTTTTCTCGCATCAATTTGCTGCATTAAACCATTAAGTGTTGCTTTAACCTGATTATGAGGATTGCTAGATCCCAGTGATTTAGTAAGGATATCGGTTATTCCTGCAGCCTCTAATACAGCTCTTACTCCGCCGCCGGCGATAAGACCGGTACCAGGAGATGCAGGTTTTAATAAAACCTTTCCAGCGCCAAATTTTCCTAAGATTTCATGCGCTACTGTTCCTTTAATAATAGAAACCTTAACAACATTTTTTTTGGCATCATCAATTCCTTTAGAAATAGCGTCGGTAACTTCATTAGCTTTTCCAAGCCCAACTCCAACAACACCATTACCATTTCCAACAACGACTATTGCGTTAAAACTGAATCTTCGCCCACCTTTAACAACTTTAGCAACTCTGTTAATGTGAACAACTTTTTCTTTAAGTCCTTCAGTCTCAGTTGATTTTACAGCTTTCAAATAAACTCCAAACAATCATTAATTAAAAAAAAATTTCTAAACACTTTGGCTGCCGGAAGAGGACTCGAACCTCTACAGACGCCTCCAAAGGGCGTAGTCCTGCCATTAGACGATCCGGCAATTATCAGAATTTTAAACCTGCCTCACGGGCTCCTTCTGCAACAGCCTGAATTCTGCCGTGATATTTGTAACCGTTACGATCAAAAACAACACTTGATATTTTCTTTTCCAATGCTTTTCTTGCCACCAGATTTCCTACCAGTTTACTTTTGGAAATTTTACCTTTGGCATTTTTAATTTCTTCGATTAATTCTTTTGATAATGAAGAAGCAGCAACTAAAGTATTTCCGGTAGCATCATCAATTATCTGTGCATAAACCTGATTTAAACTTCTATAAACAGAAAGTCTGGGCATTTCAGATGTACCAGATATTTTTTTTCTTAATCTGGTCTTTGATCTTAATCTTAAATTATTATTTTTCTTAATCATATTACTCTTTAACTCCGTTAGAATTACTTACCAGCAGTTTTACCAGCTTTTCTTAAAATTTGTTCACCAGAGTATTTAATTCCTTTTCCTTTATACGGCTCTGGTTTTCTTATTGATCTTAGTTTTGCTGCAACCTGTCCAACTAACTGTTTATCTATTCCTGATATCACAATCTGAGTTTGAGTTGGAGTTTCGATTTTAATTTCAGCAGGCGGCATGAAATAAATCGGATGCGAGTAACCCATATTTAACAGCAGATTAGTTCCTTTAAGTTCTACTCTGTATCCAACTCCAACAATATCTAGAACTTTCTTATACCCAGAAGTTACACCAATAATCATATTCTGTACTAATGCACGTGTTAAGCCATGCAAAGCTTTGTTTGTTTTCTGATCATCAGGTCTTTTAACTTCAAGATTAGAATCTTTCAGCTCCAACTTCATATTGGGATGAATAGCTCTTTGAAGCTCTCCTTTGGGACCTTTAATTTTAACAATACTACCATCAATGGTAACTGTTACCCCTTTAGGGATTTCAATTATTTTTTTACCGATTCTAGACACTTTTTTACTCCATCAAAAATTACCAAATGTAGCAAATTACTTCACCACCAATTGACTGATTTCTAGCTTCTTTATCAGTCATCAATCCTTTAGAAGTTGAAATTACTGCAGTACCCAGGCCATTTAAAACTCTGGGCAGTTTTTCGGAATCCTTATAAATTCTTAAACCCGGTTTGCTGATTCTTTTCAAACCAGTAATAGCAGAAGACCCATCTCTGTATTTTAAATGAATTTTAATAACATTTTGTTTAGCATCTTCAATCAAAGAAAAATCGTGGATATAATTTTCTCTTTTAAGAATTTCAGCTAACCCTACTTTCATCTTTGAAGCAGGAATTTCTACTCTTAGTTTTTTTGCTTTAGCAGCATTTCCAATTCTAACTAAAAAATCTGATATCGGATCAGTAACTGGCATATTATTATACTCCTACCAACTTGATTTCTTTAAACCCGGAATTTCACCTCTAAGGGCCATTTCCCTCAGAACCAATCTGGAAACACCAAATTTTCTGTAGTATGATCTACCACGACCGGTAAACATACAACGGTTTTTTATTCTAACCGGAGATGAATTTCTTGGCAATTTCTGAAGCGCATCGTAATCACCTTTTTCTTTAAGCTCTTCTCTAAGTTTTTTATACTTATCATAAAGTTTTCTTCTTTTAGCATCACGTGCAATAATACTTAATCTTGCCATTAAATCTCCTTTTATTCCTTATTTGACTTCTTTTTTTCTAAATGGAAAACCAAAAGCTTTCAGCAATTCAAAAGCTTCGTTATCAGTATGAGCCGTTGTTACAATTGTTATATCCATACCCATAACGCGGGTTATTTTATCAACATTAATTTCCGGAAAAATAATTTGTTCTTTAACTCCAAGAGTATAATTACCTCTTCCATCAAAAGATTTATCAGATAATCCTCTAAAATCTCTAACGCGCGGTAAAGCAACATTGATCAGTCTGTCTAAAAACTCATACATTCTATCTCTTCGTAAAGTTACCATTGCACCTATGTTTACATTTTCACGCAATTTAAAATTAGAGATAGCTTTTCTGGATTTTCTAACACTCACTTTTTGTCCGGTAATTGCTTCAAGCTCTTTTACAGCTTCATCCATAATTTTTTGATCAGCTACAGCAGCGCCTACTCCCATATTTACAACAATCTTATTAAGACTTGGAACCTGCATTATGCTTTTGTAATTAAATGTTTTTACTAGCGCTGGAATAATTTCCTTTTTATAGATTTCACCAAGTCTTGGTGTAATTCTAATTTCTTTTACCTGCTTAGCCGGCGCTTCTTTGCCAGTTGATTTTGGCTTAGCTTCTTTTTCTGTTTTTTTCGTTTTCTTTTCAGCCATTTTAATAAACTCTGTTAAATTTCATTAAGGAATCATTTCGCCGGATGCTCTGCTAATCCTGGCAATTTTCTTTTTACCTGTTTTGTCATCCAAAATAATTTTTGATCCAATTCTAGTTGGCTCATTAGTTTTTGGATCCAAGATCATAACGTTCGAAATATGAATTGGTGCTTCCTTTTCCTGAATCCCACCTTGAGGTGAACGCTGAGTAGGTTTAGTATGTTTTTTACGAAGGTTAATACCTTCAACTATCAAACGTAAAGTTTTCGGAAACACTTTTAATACTTTTCCGGTTTTCCCTTTATCATTACCGGCAATAACTATTACATTATCATTTTTTCTGATTTTCATTTATTCGTAAATCCTTATATAACTTCTGGAGCTAAAGAAACAATCTTCATAAATTGTCTCTCTCTTAATTCTCTGGCAACTGGTCCAAAAATACGTGTACCTTTTGGTTCATTCTGATTATTTATCAGAACAACAGCATTTTCATCAAATCTAATATATGAACCATCTTTTCTTCTAACTTCTTTTTTTGTTCTGACAATAACTGCTCGC
Organism: Ignavibacterium sp.; assembly: GCA_032027145.1. NCBI lineage: Bacteria > Pseudomonadati > Ignavibacteriota > Ignavibacteria > Ignavibacteriales > Ignavibacteriaceae > Ignavibacterium > Ignavibacterium sp. The sequence goes on from JAVSMP010000001.1 coordinate 3,559,185, forward strand.
GAAACCTCACCTTTCTTAACTGTACCATTAGGCATTGCTGTTTTAACAGAAACAACAATAGTATCGCCCAAAGTTGCATATCTTCTATCGCTTCCACCAAGTACGCGGATACATCTAACTCTTTTTGCTCCTGAATTATCAGCAGCAATCAAATTGGTTTCTTCCTGAATCATCTCTCTATATCTCCTTACTTGGCTTTTTCAACAATTTCTACAAGTCGCCATCTTTTATTCTTGCTAAGAGGGCGTGTTTCCATAATTTTAACTTTGTCACCCAAAGCACATTCTTGTTTTGCATCGTGTGCCATTAGTTTTGTGGTCTTCTTAAAAAACTTCTTATAAATAGGATGAGGAACTCTTCTTTCAATTGCAACCGTAATTGTTTTGTCCATTTTATTGCTAATGACAACACCAACTCTGGTTTTTCTTAATGCGCGTTCTGTCATTTTAAGAATTAGCTCCTTCCTTCGAAGTTTGTTGAGCTGTTTTTTCAGCTCTTTGTCTTTCACCCAAAATTGTTTTCATTCTTGCAATTTCTTTTCTTGCAATTTTAAGTTTAGCTGTATTATTCAATTGTTTAAGTTCGTGAGAAAACCGAAGATCAACAATATTTTTTTCTTCTTCTTCAATTCTTCTAACAAGCTCATCACTTGTCATTTCTTTAATTTCATATAATTTCATAATAAATAATTCTCTGTTTATTCGTAATCAGGTCTACTAACAACTTTGGTTTTAATAGGTAATTTGTAAGAACAAGTTTTAAGTGCTTCATTAGCAAGTTCCTTGGAAACACCAGCAACTTCAAACATAATTCTACCGGGTCTAATAACTGCTACCCAAAATTCAGGTGCACCTTTACCTTTACCCATTCTTGTTTCAAGTGGTTTTTTGGAAACAGGTTTATCAGGAAAAATTCTAATCCACACCTTTCCATCTCTTTTCATTTTTCTGGTTAACGCCACACGACAGGCTTCAATTTGTCTGTTGGTTATCCAGGCTGGTTCTAAAGCTTTAAGCCCAAAATCACCAAAGGAAACGGCACTGCCTCTATAAGCTTTACCAGCTCGTCTTCCTCTTTGTGATTTTCTAAACTTTACTCTTTTAGGCATTAACATAAGAAAAACTCCTGATCGATTTTAATCTGTAACTCTTTTGCCAAGTATTTCACCGCGGCAAATCCAAACTTTAATTCCAATAGAGCCATAAATAGTTTCAGCTCTGCCATTAGCATAATCAATATCTGCTCTGATAGTATGAAGTGGAATTCGTCCTTCTTTATACTGTTCAGTTCTTGCCATTTCAGCACCGCCAAGTCTTCCAGAGCACATAATTCTAATACCTTCGGCACCCATTCTCATTGCAGCAGTGATAGATGTTTTCATGGCTCTTCTAAATGAAACTCTACCAGCTAACTGACTGGCAATATTTTCAGCAACAAGCTGTGCATCAAGCTCGGGTCTTTTGATTTCTGATATCTGAACCTTTACATCTTTGCCAGTTACTCTTTTTAATTCTTCTTCAAGCTGAGTAATTTCCTTACCACTTTTACCAATTACGACACCTGGTCTGGAAGTATGAATTGTCAAAATAATATTCTTAGATGTTCGATCAATTACTATTCTTGAGATACCAGCTTTTTTAAGTCTGTTTCTGACATAAGTTCGTAACTGTTCATCTCCTTTTAGTTTAACAGAATAACTTTTGTTCTCATACCAGTTAGAATCCCATCCTCTTATGATTCCAACTCTAAATCCAACAGGGTTTGTCTTTTGTCCCAAAAATATATCTCCTTACTTAATCTTTACTTGCTACAACAACGGTAAGATGACAGGATCTTTTTCTGATTCTGTATGCTCTACCCATAGGTGCAGGTGAAATTCTTTTAATTGTTGGTCCTTGATTTACAAATACTTCTTTTACATATAAATCCTGAGGTTCAACTCTAGTTGCATCATCAGAGTTCATCAGATTAGCAACAGCAGATCTTAAAGTTTTTTCTGCATCTTTTGATGAATGCTTGGCTGAAAAATGAAGCACTTCAAGAGCTTTGTCAACCTGCATACCTCTTATTAGATCAATCACCAATCTCATTTTTCTGGGTGATGAACTGATAAACCTATTTATTGCTTTAGCTTCCATTAATCTCAAATCCTATTTTTATGCTTTTGCGGCTTTCTCTGCCTTTGTTCCAGGATGTCCTCTAAAAATTCTGGTTGGAGCAAACTCACCAAGTTTATGTCCTACCATATTTTCAGTTATATAAACCGGAATCATTTTATTACCGTTATGTACTGCAATAGTGTGTCCAACAAATTCCGGAAAAATTGTTGACGCGCGGGACCAGGTTTTAATTATTTTTTTCTGATTTGTTTCGTTAAGTTTTTTAATTTTTTCACCTAACTTGTAATCAAGAAAAGGACCTTTTTTTACGGATCTTGGCATAAATTACTCTCTAATTACTACTTACGTCTTTTAATAATAAATTTATTTGAACCTTTTTTTCTTTTTCTGGTTTTTAAGCCTTTAGCTTTTTGACCCCATGGAGATACCGGATGACCACCACCGGAAGTTTTTCCTTCGCCACCACCCATCGGATGATCAACTGGATTCATAGCAACACCTCTGACTCTTGATCTCCTGCCTAACCAGCGGCTTCTACCTGCTTTTCCTAAGTTGATATTTTCGTGTTCTGCATTTCCAATAACTCCATAAGTAGCCATACATTCTAATCTAATCATTCTGACTTCACCTGAAGGCATCTTCAACTGAGCATAATCACCTTCTTTAGCCATCAACTGAAGTGAGACTCCAGCGCTACGTCCTAACTGACCGCCTTTACCTGGTTTTATTTCCACATTGTGAATAAAACTTCCTAATGGCATTTCTTTTAACGGTAAGGCATTTCCAATCTGAATATCACTGCCAGGTCCAGAGACAACTTTTTGTCCGACTTTTAAACCATCGGGGGCAAGAATATATTTCTTCTCTCCATCAGCATAATGTAATAATGCAATTCTACAAGTTCTGTTAGGATCATATTCAATCGAAAAAACTTTTGCAGGTACACCTGTTTTGTTTCTTTTAAAATCTATAACTCTGTATCTTCTTTTATGACCACCACCAACAAATCTTGTTGTCATATGTCCAAGATTATTTCTTCCGCCAGATTTTTTGAGAGAAACTGTCAAAGATTTTTCAGGAGTAGATTTTGTAATTTCTTCAAATGAATAATTTGATCTAAATCTTGTTCCCGGAGTAGTTGGTTTTAAAATTTTTATTGCCATAATAAAATCCTGTTTCCTGCGCTATACTTGCTCAAATAATTCAATAGTCTCTCCCTCTTTAAGAGTTACTATAGCTTTTTTAGTTCTGGGGGTTTTACCTTCAAACCGCCCTCTTTTTCTAAATTGCGATTTCATCTTACCTGGATGATTCATTGTTGTAACATCAATAACATGAACATTAAACTTTTTTTCAATAGCTTTTTTTATCTCAATTTTATTAGCGTTTGGATTTACTAAAAACCCATACTTACCAGCTTGAGCAGCGCTAATATTTGTCATTTTCTCAGTAATAAGAGGTTTAACTAAAATCTGATTCATACTAATTCACCGCCTCTTCAGTTTCTTTTGCTGAAAATGTATCTTCAATAACTTTTACAGCACTTTTTTGTAAAAGCAGCACCTGGTTATTCAAAAGATCATAGGTTGAAGCTTTTGAAGCTTCAAGAACTTTTACCTTTGGAATATTTCTTCCAGATTTGAAGATATTTAAATTATTTGCATCTGTAAGTAAAAGAACTTTCTTACCTTCAACTTTCAATGCACTTAATATCTTAACAAATTCTTTTGTCTTTGGCTTATCAATAGAAAAGTCTTCAACAACAACAAGTTGTTCATCTTTCACTTTATAACTTAAAGCAGATTTACGGGCTAGTCTTTTAACTTTTTTAGGAAGATCCTGCCTGTAATCTCTTGGTCGAGGTCCAAAGATCGTTCCACCACCAACCCATAGTGGTGATCTGGATGTACCAGCTCTTGCACCGCCACGACCCTTTTGTTTCCAGGGCTTTTTCCCTCCGCCACTCACCTCACCACGCTCTTTAGTTTTATGTGTGCCTTGTCTTTGATTCGCAAGATATGCTTTTACTGAAAGATAAATTGCATGATCGTTAGGTTCAATTGCAAATATGCTATCAGCAAGAGTGATCTTTTCTTTTGATTTTGAACCGTCAATTTTAAAAACATCAAGTGTCATTTTTATTACCGAATTACTTCTTAATCAATTCTAAAATGCTGTTTACTGCCCCTGGTACTGCACCTTTAACAAATATCAGATTTTGCTCAGGTAGTACTTTAACTACCTTAAGTCCTGATACAGTTACATTTTCATTTCCCATCCTACCAGCCATACGCTGTCCTTTAAAAACTCTTGATGGGTATGAACTGGCACCGATTGAACCTGGAGCTCTTAATCTATCGCTCTGACCGTGAGAGGTACCACCGACACCGCCAAAGTTATGACGTCTCATAACGCCTTGAAAGCCTTTTCCTTTATTTCTTCCTCTGACTTTAATTTTCTCACCTTCGACAAAAAAATCAGCTCCTAATTGATCGCCGATCTTATAATCACCAACATTAAAACTTCTAAACTCTTTAAGTAATTTTGAGGGTGAAACTCCACTACTTTTAAACTGACCTGCCAGCGGCTTTGAAGTATGTTTTTCTTTTCTTTCACCAAAAGATAACTGTAAAGCTTCATAACCATTTTTATCTTTGGTCTTAATACTAACTACTTTACAAGGACCAGCTTGAATAATAGTTACAGGAATTATTTCTCCGTCGTTACCGAAGACATTAGACATTCCCAATTTTTTTCCAATTATGCCAGACATCTTATCTCCAAAAATTCATTAAAGCTTAATTTCAATATCAACACCCGCAGGAATATCAAGCTTACTTAAAGAATCTACGGTCTTGTTGTTTGAGTTGTGAATATCAATTATTCTTTTATGTGCTCTGGTTTCAAATTGTTCTCTAGATTTTTTATCAACATGAGGAGAACGTAAAACTGTATATACAGTTTTCTTAGTTGGAAGCGGTATTGGACCAGAAACTACGGCACCAGTACTTCTTACAGTTTTAATAATCTTCTCAGTAGATTTATCAATCAATATGTGATCGTACGATTTCAATTTTATTCTTATTTTCTGACCGGGCACTTAATCAACTCCTTTTATTTATTTAATAGGAAAAGGAAGTATTTACTCCCTTTTTCAGAGCAATACTATTCTTATGCAATAATTTTTGTTACAACACCTGAACCTACTGTTCTGCCACCTTCACGAATAGCAAATCTTAATTTTTCTTCCATAGCAATAGGTGCAATAAGTTCAATAGATAATCTTACATTATCACCAGGCATAACCATTTCTGTACCTTCAGGCAAAGTAGCAACACCTGTAACGTCGGTTGTTCTGAAATAGAACTGTGGTCTGTAACCATTAAAGAATGGTGTATGTCTTCCGCCTTCATCTTTTGAAAGGATATAAACTTCGCCTTCAAATTTTGTATGAGGAGTAATTGATCCTGTTTTTGCAAGAACCATTCCTCTTTCAATTTCATTTTTATCAACACCTCTTAATAAGATACCTGCATTATCTCCAGCTAAAGCTGAATCTAATTCTTTTCTAAACATCTCAATACCGGTAACAACTGTTTTCTTGTGTAATCCAAGACCAATCAATTCAACTTCTTCCTGAATCTTAACTTGTCCTCTTTCTACTCTACCAGTTGCAACAGTTCCGCGGCCAGTAATTGAAAATACGTCCTCAACCGGCATCAAGAAAGGTTTGTCAGTGCTTCTTTCAGGAATAGGAATGTAGTTATCAACTGCATCCATAAGTTCCCATATACAATTATATCTTGGATCACTAGGATCTGCATTAGATGCACCAGCCTCTAATGCCTGGAGAGCTGAGCCTTTAATAATTGGAATTTCATCACCGGGAAACTCATACTGAGTTAACAAGTCTCTTAATTCTACTTCAACTAATTCAATCAACTCAGGGTCATCAACCATATCTACCTTATTCATAAATACAACTATTCTTGGAACGCCTACCTGTCTTGCTAAAAGGATATGTTCTCTGGTTTGAGGCATCGGTCCATCAGTTGCAGCAACCACTAAAATCGCACCATCCATCTGAGCGGCACCTGTGATCATATTTTTAACATAATCTGCGTGACCAGGACAATCCACGTGTGCATAGTGGCGATTAGCAGTTGAATATTCTACGTGTGATGTTGCAATCGTGATACCTCTTTCTCTTTCCTCAGGTGCATTATCAATACTATCAAAAGATCTAACCTGTGATAAACCTTTCTTTGCTAGTGCCATTGTAATAGCTGCTGTCAAAGTAGTTTTACCATGATCTACGTGACCGATTGTACCAATGTTAACGTGAGGTTTACTTCTATCAAATTTTTCTTTAGCCATCGAATTCTCCTTTTATAATTTTTCTTTTTGTTTTATTTCAATTATTAATTTACTGTTGTCTTTTTTCCTAAGGATTTTTCAGAAATTTCTTCAGCAATTGCTTTAGGTACTGCAGAGTAATGATCAAACTGCATTGAATAGATTGCTCTACCCTGACTCATTGATCTTAATATCGTAGCATATCCAAACATCTCCGATAAAGGTACATTTGCTTTTATCACCTGAGCATCTTTTCGAGCTGAAAATCCTTCAATTTTTCCTCTTCTTGAATTAAGATCTCCCATAACATCTCCTAAATATTCTTCAGGAGTAACTACCTCAACAGCCATAATTGGTTCAAGCAAAACCGGGTTTGCTTTTTTTGCCCCTGCCTGAAATGCCATTGAACCTGCTACCCTGAATGAAATCTCATCAGAATCGACATCATGATAAGAACCATCATATAGTTTTGCTTTAACATCTACCATCGGAAAACCGGCAATTATTCCATTTTTCATCGCATCCTGAATTCCTTGAGAAACAGCGGGAATATATTCTTTCGGAACAACACCTCCAACAATACCATTAATAAACTCATAGCCTTTCCCTGGTTCATTGGGTAAAAGCTCAATCCACACATGTCCAAATTTTCCACGACCGCCTGATTGCTTTACAAACTTGCCTTCTGCTTGAACTCTTTGAGTTATAGTTTCTCTGTAAGCGACTTGTGGCTTGCCAATATTAGCTTCAACTTTAAACTCTCTTTTCATCCTGTCAACAAGAATTTCAAGATGTAATTCTCCCATACCACTGATTAAAGTTTGACCGGTTTCTTCATCAACTTTAATTTTAAAAGTTGGGTCCTCATCGGCAAGTTTAGTCAAAGAATCGGATAATTTATCCTGATCAGCTTTTGTTTTTGGCTCAATAGCAATCTGAATAACTGGTTCAGGGAAAGAAATTTTTTCTAAAACTATCGGATCATGTTCATCACACAATGTGTCGCCGGTTCTGGTATATCTTAGACCAACAGCTGCTGCTATATCACCAGCCTTTACCTCAGAAATTTCTTCTCTATGGTTTGCATGCATTCTGAGTAATCTGCTGATTCTTTCTTTCTTACCACTAACCGAATTAAAAATATATGATCCTGATTTTAATATACCAGAATAAACTCTAAAGAATGTTAATTTACCAACATAAGGGTCATTCATAATTTTGAAAGCTAAAGCAGTAAATTTCTCGTTTTCATCAACTTTTCGTTTAACTGTATCAAGCAATCCAATATGATGAGCTTCAATCTCCGGAAAATCCATTGGAGATGGTAAAAAATCAACAACAGAGTCCAATAATTTCTGTACACCTTTATTTTTAAACGAAGAACCACAAAGAACTGGGATTATCTTTAACTCAATTGTTGCTTTTCTAAGTACATTCTTTATCTCATCAGCACCAATTTCTTTACCTTCTAAATATTTTTCAAGCAAAGTATCATCAACATCAGACACTGCTTCCAACATTTGAGTTCTGAATTTTGATGCAATCTCTAACAGATCTTTTGGAATATCAATTTCATCATAAGAAGTACCGAATGAGCCCTCATGATACATTCTTGCATTAAATTGGATTAAATCAATAATACCAACAAATAAATCACCTTCGCCGATTGGCAAACAAACTGGTATAGCATTGGCACCAAGTCGTTCTTTCATCATATTAACTGCATTGTAAAAATCTGCACCTGTCCTATCCATTTTATTTACAAATGCAATTCGGGGAACTCCATATTTATCTGCTTGTCTCCAAACAGCTTCTGACTGTGGCTCGACACCGCCAACAGCACAAAAAAGTGCAACGGCTCCATCTAAAACTCTTAAAGATCTTTCAACTTCAACTGTAAAGTCAACGTGTCCAGGCGTATCAATAATATTAATCTGATGATCATTCCAAAAGCAAGTAGTTGCAGCACTGGTTATAGTGATACCTCGTTCTTTTTCCTGCTCCATCCAATCCATTGTTGCAGCACCATCGTGAACTTCTCCAATACGATGTAATTTACCTGTGTAGAATAAAATCCTTTCCGTAGTAGTCGTCTTACCAGCATCTATGTGAGCCATTATACCAATATTTCGAACCTTATTTATTTTAACTTTACCAGTCATCAAACTCTATACAATCATATTTACCATTTAAAGTGAGCAAAAGCTTTGTTTGCTTCAGCCATTTTGTGTACATCTTCTTTTTTCTTTACCGATGATCCTTCGCCATTTGCTGCAGCCATTAACTCAGAGGCTAATTTGGCTGACATAGATTTTTCACCACGAGCACGTGAGTAGTTTTTAATCCATCTCATAGCAAGAGCAATTCTTCTTTCTGGTCTAACTTCAGTCGGAACCTGATAAGTAGCTCCGCCAACTCTACGGCTTCTAACCTCAATTAAGGGTTGTGTGTTTGAGATGGCTTTCTTAAAAATCTCTAATCCAGGTTTACTGGTTTTTTCTTCGATCAATTGAAAAGCATCATAAACTACATTTCGAGCTACTGCTTTTTTGCCATCATACATTACACAATTAATAAATTTTGCCACCAGTACATCATTGAATTTTGGATCTGGCTTAAGATACTTTTTTTCTGCTCTTCTTTTTCTCATTTTTTATTTCGCTTTTGGTTTTTTTGCACCATACTTAGAACGACCTTTTTTTCTGTCAGCGACACCACTTGTATCTAAAGTTCCTCTAATAATGTGATATCGTACGCCTGGCAGATCTTTTACTCTACCGCCTCTAATCATCACAATTGAGTGCTCCTGCAAATTGTGCCCTTCGCCAGGAATGTATGCTGATACTTCAACATTTGTTTTTGTTAATCTTACCCTAGCCACTTTTCTGAGCGCTGAATTAGGCTTTTTGGGTGTAGTAGTATAGACTCTTGTACATACGCCTCTCTTTTGTGGACAGGCATTTAAAGCCGGAGCCTTATTTTTTGATAGTATTCTTACCCGACCTTTTCTAACTAACTGATTTATTGTAGGCACAAAATCTCCTAAAAATTTACTTCTTCAAAAAAATTCAGATTTCAAATATAGTTTTCAATTAAAAAATAGTCAAGAAAACTTAAACTATTTTTCAAATTAAGAAGAACAATTGAATTAATTATTCACAAGTGCTAAGAATTTAATTAATCAATTGTTCTGAACTGAATGACTTTCAGCATCTTTTTCTTCTTCGACTGCAATTTCTTCACTTTCAAGAATTATGTTTGCATAGCTCTTTAGACCAGTACCTGCAGGAATGAGATGTCCCATAACTATATTCTCTTTCAGTCCTAATAATCTATCTTCTTTAGCTTCTGTTGCTGCATTTGCAAGCACTTTGGTTGTTTCCTGGAAAGAAGCTGCGGAAATAAAACTCTCAGTGGATAAGGCAGCCTGCGTGATTCCTAACAATATGTTTTCGAATGTAGCTGGTTCTGCATCACGAGCAATTATTTCCTTCTTATCCTTCTTCTTCAAATCACTATTAATTTCTCTCAGCTTAGATTTTGGAATCAATTGTCCATTCTTTAATTTTGAATCACCTTTATCCTCAACATAAGCCATTGTCATAATCAAAGAATCTTCTTCAAAGAACGCCACTCTATCTACAATATCCTCTTCAAGAAATCTAGTATCTCCGGGTGATACGATCTTTATTTTTTGAAGCATCTGTCGAACAATTACTTCAATATGTTTATCATTTATCTTAACGCCTTGCAGACGATAAACATCTTGAATTTCATTCACTAAATATTCCTGAACGGCACTTGTACCCTTTATAGCAAGAATATCATGAGGATTTATCGGTCCGTCAGTTATTTTCTCGCCTGCAGGGATTTCATCTCCTTCCTGCACTAAAATATGTTTCTGAAAAGCTATATTGTATTTTTTCTCATCAGAGCCATCAGGTGCAACAACTATAATTTCTCTCGAACCTTTTTTACGGGTACCAAACTTTACGTTACCTTCAATTTCTGAAACAACAGCTGGCTCATGTGGGCTTCGGGCTTCAAATAATTCTGTTACTCTTGGTAAACCTCCCGTTATATCCCTGCTCTTAGTGGTCTGTTTTGATATTTTAGCCAGAATAGTACCAGCAGCAATATTTTCACCTTCTTCAACAGCTAAATATGCTCTTACAGGAAGGTTGAATGATTTTCTTTCTCCGTCTGAATTTTCAACTAAAATACCCGGAGTTAGGTTTTTATCTTTTGATTCGATCACTACTTTCTGAACGTGCCCAGTCTGATCATCGGTTACTTGTTGTAATGTTATTCCCTCAATAAGGTCAACAAACTTAACTTTCCCAGATATATCTGTTAAAATCACAGCATTATAAGGATCGTGATTATATAGTGGTTGACGTTTCTTAATTTTTTGTCCGTCTTTTACTAATAACTCGGCTCCATAGGGTACGTCAAATTTCTTTAACTGTCTGTTATTCTCATCATAAATCTCAATAACACCACGTCTACCAGTAACCACATTTACTTCAATATCAAAACCGCCGAAAGGATCCTTTACAGTTTTATCAACAGAATTTATTTTTTCAAACTTTACAATACCATCACTATTGGATTCAACCTGTGATTGTGATGCAATTCTTGAAGACGTACCGCCAAGATGGAAAGTACGAAGTGTTAATTGAGTTCCCGGTTCACCAATTGATTGTGCTGCAATAATCCCAACAGCTTCGCCAATCTCAACTGGTTTACCTGTTGTTAAATTTCTTCCATAACATTTCAGACAAACACCTCTTTTAGATTCACAGGTAAGAACTGTTCTGATGTAAACCGAATCAATGTTAGCATCTTCAATTTTCTCTGCTATAGGTTCAGTTATCATTTGTCCAGCCTCAACGATCAATTCGTCTGTCCTTGGATTATAAACATCTGCTTGTGCAAATCTTCCGGTAATACGTTCTGCTAAAGGTTCTCTTTCTTCCTCCACATCCTTTAATGCTTTAATTTCAATACCAAGTATAGTCCCGCAATCTTCTTCAGTGATAATTACATCTTGAGCAACATCCACCAATCTTCTGGTTAAGTAACCAGCATCAGCAGTTTTGAGTGCTGTATCAGCTAGTCCTTTTCTTGCACCGTGAGTTGAAATAAAATACTCAAGCACTGAAAGACCTTCTTTGAAATTTGCCACAATTGGATTCTCAATAATCTCACCGGCTTGTCCGGAAAGAGTTTTTTGAGGTTTCATCATTAATCCTCTCATACCGGCTAACTGTCTTACCTGTTCTTGTGAGCCTCTTGCGCCGGAATCAACCATCATATGTAAAGAGTTAAATCCTTTATCATGCTGTTTTATTCTATCCATCAGAACTCTGGCGACATCGTTTGTTGTATGAGTCCAAACATCTATTATTTTATTATATCTTTCAGCATCAGTAATTAAACCCATTTCATGTTCATTAAGGATATTTTCAACCTTTTTATTTGCTTTACTAATCAGAGATACTTTTTCATCAGGAATAATCATATCACTAAAGCTAACTGACAAACCACCAGCAGTAGCATATCTAAATCCAAGATCTTTAAGATCATCAAGAAACTTTGCGGTTACTTTATTTCCTAATTTCATAAACATCTTACCGATAATACCACCGAAGGCTTTTTTGATAAGGACCTGATTTATATAGCCCATTTCTTTTGGTACTATTTGATTAAATATTACTCGTCCAGTTGTAGTTTCAATTAATTCACCATTAAATCTAACCTTAATTTTTGCATGCAGCCCAACTACCCGGTTATCATAAGCAATAATTACTTCGTCAGGTGAAGAGAAGATCATTCCTTCTCCCTTATCACCTTCTTTAAATTTGGTCAGATAGTAACATCCAAGGACTAGATCCTGAGTAGGTACCACAATCGGACTTCCATTTTGGGGAGATAAAATATTATGGCTGCTAAGCATTAATAAAGAAGCTTCCAATTGTGCTTCATAGGAAAGAGGAACGTGTACCGCCATCTGATCGCCATCAAAGTCAGCATTAAATGCTGTACAGACCATTGGATGTAATTGTATAGCTCTTTCATCAATCAAGATCGGTTGAAATGCCTGAATACCTAACCGATGGAGAGTTGGAGCTCTGTTTAACAATACCGGATGAGCTTCAATAATTTTAGAAAGTATTTCCCAGATAATTGGATCTTTTCTATCAACTACTTTTCTTGCACTTTTAACAGTTTTATTGTGTCCCCTTTCGATTAACTTTCTGATAATAAAGGGTTTGAATAACTCAACTGCCATATCTTTAGGAAGACCGCATTGATGTAATTTAAGCTCAGGACCAACCACAATAACAGATCGGCCAGAATAATCAACTCTTTTACCTAAAAGATTCTGACGGAATCTGCCTTGCTTACCTTTAAGCATATCGCTTAAAGATTTTAATGGACGATTGTTATCACTTCTTACTGCGCTTCCTCTTCTTGAATTATCAAAGAGAGCATCAACAGCTTCCTGAAGCATTCTTTTTTCGTTTCTTAAAATTACTTCCGGAGCTTTAATATCGATTAATCTTTTTAGTCTGTTGTTTCTGATTATAACACGACGATATAAATCATTAAGATCACTTGTTGCAAACCTTCCGCCTTCAAGTGGAACAAGCGGTCGAAGTTCAGGAGGAATGACCGGAATGTAACCTAATACCATCCATTCAGGTTTATTAGGAACTTTTCCTTCTTCTTCCTTAAATGCTTCAAGCACTCTTAATCTTTTTAAATAATCAGCTTTCTTTTGCTGTGAGGTTTCGATTTTTACTGCTTCTCTTAATACTCTTGAAAGCTCTTCAATATTTGTTTTTTTCAAAATCTCTTTTACTGCATCACCGCCGATTTTGGCAACAAATTTTTTAGGATCATCATCATCAAGCTTTTCATTACCATCTGGTAAAGAGTTTAATACTTCAAAATATTGGTCTTCTGAAATCAGATCCAAACGGCTTAAGCCTGTTATACCCGGATTAAGAACAACATAAGATTCGTAGTAAATGATTTTCTCAAGTTCTTTTAGGCTGATGCCAATAATATTCCCTATTTTTGACGGCTGAGTTCTAAAGAACCAAATATGAACAACCGGAACGGCTAAACCAATGTGCCCCATTCTTTCACGTCTTACGCTTTTTTGTGTTACTTCAACACCGCATCTATCGCAGATAATTCCTTTATAACGGATTCTTTTATACTTTCCGCAAAAACATTCCCAATCTCTAGTAGGACCAAAAATCTTTTCGCAGAACAATCCATCTTTTTCTGGTCTGAATGATCTGTAATTAATTGTTTCAGGTTTAGTAACCTCACCATAGGATCTGGTTAATATATCATCAGGGCTAGCTAAACTTATTGTTATACTATTAATATCTCTAATCGTATTTTCTTGATTTCTAAAAGCCATTTTTTATCTCCTAATTTCTAAGTGAAAAACAGTTTAACATTACCTTATTTTAATATCCAGACCTAAGCCCTGGAGTTCCTTTATAAGAACGTTAAACGCTTCGGGAATATTTGGTTCCTGCAAATTTTCACCTTTAACGATTGCTTCATAAACTTTTGCTCTTCCGGTTACATCATCACTCTTTACAGTTAATATTTCCTGCAAAATATTTGAAGCACCATAACCTTCAAGTGCCCAAACTTCCATTTCTCCAAATCTTTGCCCGCCAAACTGTGCTTTACCACCAAGCGGCTGCTGAGTAATCAGCGAGTATGGCCCAATAGACCTTGCGTGAATCTTATCATCTACTAGATGGCTTAGTTTAAGCATATAGATATATCCACAGGTAACTTTTTGATGAAACATCTCCCCGGTTCTTCCATCATAAAGATCAGTTTTGCTGCCTGATTCTAATTCGGCTTTAGCTAACCATTCTTCAACATTACCTACTTTAGCACCATCAAAGATCGGAGTAGAGAATCTTACTCCTAATTTTTTACCAACCCAACCTAAGGCGGTTTCATATAGCTGACCAAGGTTCATACGAGAAGGTACACCGAGTGGATTTAAGATAATATCAATCGGAGTTCCATCAGGTAAATAAGGCATATCGGCAACAGGAACAATCTTTGCAACAACACCCTTATTTCCGTGTCTTCCTGCCATTTTATCACCAACAGAAAGCTTACGCTTTTTAGCAACATATACTTTTGCCAACTGAACTATTCCAGGAGGAAGCTCATCACCGCTTTGAATTTTTATTCTTTCTCTCTTAAAATCTTCTTCAATATCAGTTTTGATTGTGAAATAATTTTTGAAAAGAGTATTAATCAAATTATTTGTCTTTTTTGTATCAAACCAATCAAGCGAATAATCGAGTTTTGTTACATCTTCCATTCCGGAAAAAGTTTCTTCTCTTATTGTTGAACCGCTTCTTAAAACAACACTGCCATCAAGATCTCGGATACCGGTAGTAATCTGTTCTTTAGTTATCTTGGTTAGTTTTTCAACAAGCTTATCATAATGATTTTGCAATTTCTTTTTAAACTCAGCATCTAGATTATCTAATGCAGTTTTTTCTTGCTTTTTAGCTTCATTATCTCTTTTCTTTCTGCTGAAAAGCCGGGTTTTAATAACGGTACCCTTCAATCCGGGAGGCGCTTTCAATGAAGCATCTTTAACATCACCGGCTTTATCTCCAAATATTGCACGCAATAATTTTTCTTCAGGAGTAGGATCAGTTTCTCCTTTAGGTGTAATCTTTCCAATTAAAATATCACCTTCTTTAACCTCTGCCCCTTCTCTGATTATTCCGTCTTCATCAAGATTTTTTACAGCTTCTTCACTAACATTTGGAATTTCTCTTGTTAATTCTTCTTCGCCGCGCTTTGTTTCTCTAACTTGTAATTCAAATTCTTCTATATGAATTGAAGTATAGATATCTTCACTTACAACTCTTTCACTTATTATAATAGCATCTTCAAAGTTATAACCTCGCCAGGGCATAAAAGCAACCAATACGTTCCGTCCTAAAGCTAATTCACCGCCATCTGTTGCTGCTCCATCCGCAAGAACATCATCCTTTTTAATTTTTTGTCCTTCTTTTACAATTGGAATCTGATTAATACAGGTTTCCTGATTAGTGCCATGGAATTTTGTAAGATTATAAACTACTTCCCTTACTTCATTAAAACTTGTCAGGGCTTCAAAACTGTTAGGGTTGATATCATATTTAACAACAATTTTATCAGCATCAACATATTCAACTATACCGTTATCTTCTGCAACAACAATTGCCCTTGAGTCAAAAGCAATTTTCTTTTCCATTCCGGTTCCAACAATTGGTGCTTCCGGTTTTAGTAACGGTACAGATTGACGCTGCATGTTTGAACCCATCAACGCTCTGTTAGCATCATCATGTTCTAAGAATGGAATTAATGCAGCCGCTGCACTAACTATCTGTGCAGGAGCAACATCAAGATATTGTACATCTTCTGGACGAACTATCGGGAACTCACTTTTCAGTCTGGATTTTACTCTTTCATCAACAAATTTTCCTGATTCAGTTATCAACTCATTTGCTTGAGCAACAGTGTAGATATCTTCATGCTCGGCAGTTAAATATTCAACTTCATCAGTGGCTTTTCCTTTAACTACTTTCCGATAAGGAGTTTCTAAAAATCCATATTTGTTTACTCTTGCATAAATTGTAAGAGAAGAAATTAATCCGATATTAGGTCCTTCAGGAGTTTCGATAGGACAAAGTCTTCCATAATGTGTATAATGAACGTCACGAACTTCAAATCCCGCTCTCTCTCTGGTTAATCCGCCAGGTCCTAAAGCTGACATTCTTCTTTTATGTGTCATTTCAGCTAATGGATTAGTCTGATCCATAAACTGTGACAATTGATTGGTACCAAAGAATGCATTAATAACACTGGTTATTGTTCTGGCGTTTACTAAATCCTGTGGTGTAAAATTTTCTGTGTCGCGCATGTTCATACGTTCTTTTATTGTTCTGGCCATACGAGCCATGCCAACATTAAACTGCTGCCCTAACTGTTCACCAACAGTTCGGACTCTTCTGTTACCAAGGTGGTCAATATCATCAACATCTACTTCACCATTTTTAAGATCAATAATGTATTTCATTATTGAAATTATATCTTCGACAGTAAGAACAGTTGTAGTTTCAGGGATGTTAAGTTCTAATTTCTGATTCATTCTATGACGACCAACATCACCAAGATCATAACGTTTATCGTTAAAGAAAAGTTTTTCAATTAATGATTCAGCAGTCGCAAGATCTGGTGCTTCACCAGTTCTTAGCTGGCGATAAATTGCATACAAAGCTTCCTCACGTGTGTGAGAAGTATCCTTACGTAAAGTATTTACAATTAGATTTTGTTCATTAACAGATTCAGATTTAATAAATTTAAGTACATCAACTTCAGCATCATTTATTCTTTCCAGGTCTTCTTCGGTTAAGATTGAATCCCGAGTTAGAAAAATTTCGCCTGTTGACATATCGAATATATCACTTGCAATCATTCGACCGAGATAATTTTCAAGTTTCCCTTTTTTAACTGATACATTCTCAACTAAATCAAAAAGCTTTAATATCTCTTCATCCGATTGAAAATTTAATGCTCTTAACAAAGTAGTGGCGGGGAATTTTTTTCTCCTATCAATGTAAACATACATTACGTAATTAATGTCAGTAGCAAACTCTACCCAAGAACCTCTCAAAGGAATTATTCTTGCTGAGTAAATGGGAGTTCCATTTGGATGGATGGTTTGCGCAAAGGCAACACCAGGCGAACGATGTAACTGAGATACAACAACTCTTTCTGCTCCATTTATTACAAAGGTTCCTTTCTCAGTCATAAATGGAAGATTGCCTAGATATGCTTCCTGCTCAACAGTATTTATAAATTCCTCGGTTTCGGGATCTTTTGTCGAAAGCCTTAATTTGGCTTTAAGAGGTGCCGCAAAAGTGAGTCCTCTTTCCAAGCATTCTTCTACAGAAAATCTTGGTTTTTCAACATAATACTCAAGAAAATCCAATCTGTAATTTTCTTTATTATCAAATATTGGGAAATTAGATGTAAATACGGCTTGCAATCCTTGATTTTCTCTTTTTGAAGGGTGAACATTAAGCTGAACAAATTCCTCAAATGTTTCAGTCTGAATACCTAAAAGATTCGGAATATCAATTACTGATGAAATATGACCAAATGAAATACGGTTATTATCCAATTGAAAACCTCCTAATAATAGTCAAATGCTAATTAATTAACATCTAAACAACGTTCTCTATATATAACAAAGCGATAAGACGGTTTTATTCGCCTTATCACTAAAAAAATGTATTAAAAAAAAAGAATTTTATTTTAATGTAACGGTTGCGCCGGCTTCTTCAAGCTCTTTCTTAACCTTTTCAGCCTCATCTTTTGATACTTGTTCTTTAACTGTTTTCGGGGCACCATCAACAAGATCTTTGGCTTCTTTTAATCCTAAACCGGTATGAACCCTCACAACCTTAATTACATTGATCTTTTTGTCACCAGCAGATTGAAGAATAACATCAAACTCTGTTTGTTCTTCAACAGGAGCTGCAGCTGAACCACCAGCAGCAGGACCAGCCATTACAACCGGTGCAGCAGCGGTAACTCCAAATTCTTCTTCAAGAGCTTTCTTTAATTCAGAAGCTTCCAATAGTGACATACCTTTTATAAGTTCAAGTGCTTGTGCAACTTTTTCAGACATTTTTATTTCTCCTAATTATTTTTTCTAAATTAATTATGCAGCTTTCGTCTTTGATACTTCATCAATAACACTGACGAGTTCTCTGATTACTGCTGAAATAGATCCTACAATACCAGATGCAGGAGAATTCAAACTGCCGATAATACCAGCAATTAATTCATCCTTTGTAGGCAGCGATGCTAACTGATTTAATTTACTGCCGTCATAGTATTGAGTTTCAATGTAACACGCTTTTAACGCAAACTTTTGTGAAGTGTCGTTAAATTTTTTTATTATCTTTGCAGGTGCAACCGGATTTGTAGAAGCAAAGGCAAACCCTGTCATTCCTTCAAGATGTTCTGCAAGCTTTTCAAACTTTCCTGATTCAACAAGCGCACGTTTAAATAAAGTATTCTTAAATACTTTATACTTAACTCCGTCTTTTCTAAACTGATTTCTTAATTCAGTAATGTCTGCAACATTAATATTAGAGTAATCAGTAAGAAAAACAGCTGTCGAATCCTGGATTAGTTCTTTCGCTTCAGCAATTATTTCTGCTTTTTCATTCTTATTCATTTTTCTCCCGTATCATATTTTAGTATTTCGGGTCGGTTAGAAGCTATATTTTTATGAGTGCGTAAAATCTTATTAAACAATGCTTAATTCATCTTTAGAAATTTTTAATCCAGGACCCATAGTACTGGATAAAAACAAACTTCTTACGTATTGTCCTTTGGCAGTTGAAGGTTTCATCTTAATAATAGTATTAAGAAAAGCTCTTGTATTATCAACTAATTTGTCAGTGTCAAAATTCAACTTTCCTAAAGAAGTATGTACAATACCGGCTTTTTCAACTCTGAACTCAATTTTGCCGCCTTTTACTTCTTTAACAGCTTTTGCGACATCCATTGTAACTGTTCCGCTTTTAGGATTAGGCATCAAACCTTTTGGTCCTAACACTTTTCCAAGTTTTCCTAACTCAGCCATTGAATCCGGAGTTGCGATAACAACATCAACATCAGCCCATCCGCTTTTAATTTTTTCAAGATAATCTTCAAATCCGGCGTGATCTGCACCGGCATCTAAAGCTTCTTGAGCTTTTGCACCTTTGGCAATAACCAACACTCTTACTGTTTTTCCGGTACCGTGTGGTAAAGATACTGTTCCTCGAACCATTTGATCAGCATGCCGAGGATCAACACCTAATCTTATTGCACAATCAAGCGATTCCACAAATTTAACTTTTGACTGATCTTTCAAAATTGAAATTGCTTCAGCTAAGGTGTACTCTTTTTCTACGTTTACAGATTTAATAATTTCTTTATTTCTCTTAGTTTTTTGCATCTTAAATCACCAATAAATTTAAATTCTATTCAATAAATGAGTTTATTCATCTACAGAAATGCCCATACTTCTTGCTGTTCCGGCAATCATACTCATAGCATGATCGATATCGAAAGCATTAAGATCAGGCATTTTTACTTCAGCTATTTCCTTAACTTGTGTTTTGGAAACTTTTCCAACTTTAGTTCTATGAGATTCAGGCGAACCTTTCTCAAGTTTCGCAGCTCTTTTTAGAAGAACTGAGGCAGGAGGTGTTTTCGTAATAAAAGTAAAAGATTTGTCAGTGTAAACTGTTATAATAACTGGAATAATAAGACCATCTTTATCCTGCGTTCTTGCATTAAATTGCTTGCAGAACTCCATAATATTAACACCTTTTTGACCAAGTGCTGGTCCAACTGGCGGTGATGGATTAGCTTTTCCTGCAGGAATTTGTAATTTTATATAAGAATCTATTTTTTTTGCCATTATGTTAACCTGATATAATAAATAACTGTTATTTTTCTAATTCAGCTTGTACAAAATCGATTTCAAGTGGAGTTTTTCTACCAAAAATTGAAACCATTACTTTAATTTTCATCTTTTCTTCGTTCACTTCCTCAATAGTGCCTGAAAAATTATTGAATGGACCATCTATTATCTTAACTATATCACCATTTCTAAAAATTGTTTCCATTCTCTCAGTTGAGCTATCCTGCGTTATTCTTCCCACAATTCGTCTTACTTCTTCGGGTTGTAAAGGATTTGGATTGTTGCCAGAGCCTAGAAAGCCCATTACAGATTGAGTTGATAGAATAAAATCCTTAACCTGATTATCAAGCAAAGCATTAATTAAAATGTAACCCGGGAAGAAATTTTTTGTTTTACTTCTCTTTTTTCCATCTTTGACCTCAAAAACTTTTTCCATCGGCACTAATACTTCGTGTATTTTTTCTTTCAGATTTTCATTCTCACTGATACCATTATCCAAAAGAGTTTTAACTTTATTTTCGTGACCGGAAAAAGTTCTAACTACATACCATCTAGTTTCCATTAAATCTTAACCTAAAAAATACCTTTAAATACTTGGTTAATTATTATATCAATGACATAAGTAAAAAGCGCTAAAACAATGCAAACAACTATCACAATTTTTGTAGATTCTATTAGCTCGGCTTTGGTAGGCCAGGTAACTTTTTTCATCTCCTTAATAACATCCTGGAAAAAGTTTATAATTTTTTCTTTCATAAAAAGCCTTTCAAAATCTGCACGTCAGGAGGGACTCGAACCCCCAACCTGCGGTTTTGGAGACCGCTGCTCTAGCCAATTGAGCTACTGACGTATTCATCATTTAGTTTCTTTAAAAATTACATGCTTCCTTACTACTGGATCATATTTTTTATATTCAACACGTGCTGGATGAGTACGTTTGTTTTTTGTTGTAGAATATCTGTAGCCTGTTCCGGCAGTGCTTTCTAAAATAATAATTTGTCTTATGTTACTTTTAGCCATTTTACTTCCTTAACTATTCAACCTAAAAATGATCTGACACCAGCCAAGTATGGTGATCTTACTGTACTTTTGAGCTGACGACCGGGATTGAACCGGTGACCTCATCCTTACCAAGGATGTGCTCTACCAACTGAGCTACGTCAGCAGAGAAAAGTTAAAATCAAAATTTTTATAAATTATCAAAATTAACCAGAATCAACTGAGCGGGAGACGGGACTCGAACCCGCGACCAACAGCTTGGAAGGCTGTGACTCTAGCCAACTGAGTTACTCCCGCACATTTTCATGGAAAAAATATCTTTGTATAACACATCTTTTTTTGCAGTGGGCGGCGAGGGATTCGAACCCCCAAAGGCGCTTGCCAACGGATTTACAGTCCGCCCCGGCTCTCCAACTCCGGCGTCCGCCCAAACACAATAATGCAAATTAAAAACGAGCAACAAATATATTTTTCTTCCATTAAATATGCAAATTTTTTTACTTGAATAATTTAAGTTCCACAATCTAAAGCAAGAATAGATTATGTAGTGTATCTCTTATGTTGCTAGCATCAGATAGTCAACGTTAATAAACCAGCGTATGTATGACTGACATAAAATTTTAAACAGGTAATTTTTACATGATGATAAATTTTTCAAGTAAAATCTAACCACATAGATTTTCTACTTATTTATTATTCATTTTTTTTAGTCAATTTTAAGCTGACATAAACGGTACACTATTTGTCGTGTAAAAGCCAACTGGTAACAAAATCAAAATAATCAACAACAATATAAATAGGGGCTCATTATGAAAAACTTATTATTGGTTCTCTCGGTTCTTTTCCTTTTCGGATTAACTTCATGTACAGATGTAATGGACAACTCATTACCAACCAACCCGGTTTTAGAGAAAAATGGTAATGACAATTTATTTTCTCCATCTTCACATCCTTATCCATATCTGTTTAATTTTAATAAAATCGAAGGAGTTAAGTATTCAAGACTCAGTTTAGATGATAATGCAATAGAGTTATACTTACCACCTGTCTCTCCCAAATATTTGCATTTTTATGTAATCGTTAGTTATATAAACGATAAACCAACAAGTATGTTCTTTATAGATAAATTTAATGATGGTTCATTTATCATCTCTGGTTTAAATGCTTCAGAGGTACTTGATGTAAGTGTTTATGGTTTTGGTTCTAGAAATGATATTGCTTCACCTTTCTCAAATAATACTATGATGAAAGAAATTACCCATATTTGGGGAACAGATGGAGAGAATTTGAAAGTTGAGTATTCTGGAGTCCGCGCATCAAATTTTAAATATGTTTTTGCAGAGATAGAAACAAGAGTAGGAACACACTTAATATTCTTACATAAACCTGTATCACAATCTTTCTCAATTCCAGGATATGGTAAAGGAGCTGTTGACCTTAAATTATATGGATATCAAACTTATTTTGACAATGCAGATTTAGCGAACTAAAACAATCACGCTTATAAATTCAAAGCCGGACTTAGCTCCGGCTTTTTAATGTTTCCACAATTCTCTATCAAGACTTCTATATTGAATTGCCTCACTGATATGTTGAGGCAAAATATCCTGCGAGTTTTCCAGGTCAGCTATTGTTCTGCTAACTTTTAGTATTCTATCATAAGCCCTTGCAGAAAGTCCTAATTTTGTCATAGCAGTTTTTAATAACTCTTCACCCGGTTCATTTAATTTACAGAATGTTCTTACTTCTTTTGATCCCATATCACCATTGTTAAAAATATGCTTAAGATCATTAAACCTATTCAACTGAATTTGCCTTGCAGTTATAACTCTTTTTCTGATTTCTTCTGACTTTTCTCCAATCATTTTAGAAGAAAGTTCTTTATACTTTACTGCGGGCACTTCTATGTGAATATCAATTCTATCTAATAACGGACCTGAAATTTTTGCCATATATCTTTGAATCTGTGGAGGTGCGCAAGTACACTCCTTATTAGGATCTGTGTAAAAACCGCAAGGGCAAGGATTCATTGCGGCAGCAAGCATAAAGTTTGCCGGAAACTCTAATGACAATTTTGAACGACTAACGGTTACTTTCGCATCTTCTAAAGGCTGACGTAAAACTTCAAGAACATTTTTTTTGAATTCAGGCAGCTCATCTAAAAATAAAACTCCAAAATGTGCAAAAGAAACTTCACCCGGCTTAGGAAAAGAGCCGCCTCCAACTAAAGCAGCATCACTAACAGTGTGATGTGGACTTCTAAAAGGTCTCTCTGTTATAATAGCTTTATTCTTTGGTAAGATACCTGCAATAGAATGAATTTTGGTAGTTTCCAAAGCTTCATTAAAAGTTAATGGTGGAAGTATGGATGGCAATCGTTTAGCAAGCATCGTTTTACCTGAACCCGGTGGACCAATCATAAGAATATTGTGTGCGCCGGCTGCGGCAACTTCAAGTGCTCGCTTTACATTCTCCTGTCCTTTAACATCTGAAAAATCCAGATGATAATTATTAATTGCCGAAAATAACTCATCTTTATCAGTAAGTGTTTTTTTAGGTTGAATTTCTTCATTCAAAAATGAAATTACTTCATTTAAATTTTCAAATCCAAATACATCAATCTCATCAACAATCGCTGCTTCACTGGCAGATTCTTTCGGTAAAACAATTCGTTTTATACCTTTTTTTCTTGCTTCAACAGCAATGGGAAGGGCACCTTTAATGTGACGTAAAGTGCCGTCAAGAGAAAGCTCTCCAAGAAAAATAGAATCTGAAAGAAATTTATCTGAGACTAATTCTTCAGCAGCAAGAATTCCGATTGCAATTGAAAGATCAAATGAGCTGCCCTCTTTTTTAATATCTGCGGGGGCAAGATTTATTGTAATTTTTTTAGTGGGAAATTTTATGTTTGAATTTTTTATTGCAGCTATTACTCTTTCACGACTTTCACGCACTGCATTATCAGGCAAGCCAACAATTATAAAACCTGGTATTTGTTTTTCAACATGAGTTTCAACTTCAACAAGGTATGCCTCTATTCCATAAGTTGCACTGGTTAATGTTTTTGATAACATCTTACATCCAGATTATTTATTGATTTTCTGTTATGCGAGGCAACATTCAATCTACCCCATATTTTAATTTACTATCTATAATCTCTGAGAAAGCCTATCTTATTATTTAACTGATTAACTGGAATCAGCAGTTTATCCTTTCCATATATAGCATCTTCTCTGTTTGTAAATGCTAGTTCATAATCCATGCTCATTATAATAGCTTCTTCAGGGCATACTTCTTCGCAAAAGCCGCAAAAGATACATCGTAACATATTAATCTCAAACCGAACCGGATATCTTTCTTTTTCATTTTCAGTTTCGGAAGCTTGTACTTCAATAGCTAACGGAGGACATACTCTTGCACACAAACCACAGGCTACACATCTTTCTTCTCCATTATTTTCCATTACCAGGATCGGTCTGCCGCGATATGATGCCGGGGGAACAAATTTTTCTTCAGGATATTCCATAGTAAATTTTGGTCTGAACATTGTTTTTATTGTAAGAGCTAATCCTTTAAAAATTTCCGGAACATATACTTTTTCCAATAAGGTTAAGTCTTTGATTCTTTTCTTAGCAGGAATATTTTTTTCTGACATCAAAACTCCATTATAGATTTCTTTAATTACTAACTTATGAACAATATAAAAACTACATCTTAAATATCATTATTAAAAGTGCAACCCAAACAATATTTATCAATGAAAGCGGGAACATAACTTTCCAGCCTAAACTCATTAATTGATCGTACCTGAATCTTGGGATAGTCCATCTTACCCAAATAAAGAAAAATAAAAGCAAAGCAACTTTTAAGAGGAAAGCCGCTATCTGAAGAGCTACAACCAGCCCTGAAGACAATCCTAATGTTTCGATATACGGAATTTGCCAACCTCCTAAATAAAGAGTTACTATTAGTGTGCTTGCAATTAACATATTTGCGTACTCTGCAAGAAAGAATGCTGCAAACTTCATACTGCTGTATTCAGTATGATATCCGCCTACAAGTTCAGGTTCTGCTTCAGGTAAGTCAAATGGTAAGCGGTTTGTTTCAGCAAAAGCAGAAACAAGAAATGTTATAAATCCGATTGGTTGAACAAAAGCATTCCACATCCATCCTGATTGAGATTCCACGATAGCTATTGGTCTTAATGATTCAGATAAAAGAACAACTCCGCCAATTGAAAACCCCATTGAAATTTCATAAGAAATCATCTGAGCAGAAGAACGAATACCACCAAGTAAAGAATATTTACTTCCTGATGACCAGCCGGCAAAAGTTATTGCATAAACGCCAAGTGAGGTAAGAGCAAGTATATATAAGATTCCAATATTAACATCTGCAATAACCAATGGAATTTCATATCCTGCAATATTGATTCCAGGTCCAATTGGTATAACAGCATAAGTTGTAAATGCTACAAACAATGCAAGCATTGGTGCAAGCGTATGTATCATTTTATTTGCGTTATCAGGAACGATATCTTCTTTAAGTAAAAGCTTAAATACATCCGCAAAAGATTGTAAAGAGCCTTTCCAGCCTACACGGTTAGGACCTAATCTATCCTGTATCCATGCGCTTATTTTTCTTTCGAAATAAACAAGATAAGCAGCAGTTAAAAGCATCAAGACAAGTATTATTACAATTCTAATTAACAAAAAATTGTAAAAGCTAATTATCGACCATAGAAAATTTCCGAGTGCTTCCATTAGTTTTTAATTCCTTATAACCTAATTTTTGTCAGAAGATTTTGAGTTTACATTATTTAATTGTACACCGAGTTCTCCAAGTATATCATAATCTAATCTATTAAACACTTGATCATTGGCGGCAAGGTCAAGAAATACTTCTTCAGCCATGCCATATTTCATTTTGTGCCCCATTGCAGAAGCAAGCCCAACTATAATTTTCCAGCTGGACCTTGCATCAAAATGTTTACCTTGTGCCCAACGGTCGAATTTAGTACCGAATTTATCCCAACGACTCATCGACATTCCTTCTAACGCCCGATCAACATCTAATGTAGCAACAGCTGGGCGGATTCTCTGAACTCTTCCACTAAAATTAACAAACGTACCGTTCTTTTCCGCATAAGTTGAAGCAGGAAAGACAATATCTGCAAGCACTGTTGTTTTATTAAAATTGGTAGCATGTACAATTAGTAAATCAAGTTTTGCAAATATATTTTCTAATTCAGGATTTGCAGCAATTAAATCATCTTCAAGAATATAAAGAGCTTTTATTTTTCCTTCTTTAATGGCTTTAATAATTCCATTAAAATCATTTCCGTTTTTAGAAGGCTTAATGCCTGCTAATTCAGCACCAAAAGAATTAGGAGTAATATCATTTCTTCTTAAAATATCATCACCAAATGTTGGATCTACATGCCTTACAAAATCTAAATTTCCGGTTCCTAAAACCGATTTAGCAAACTTGGCTGCAATATAATTATCTTCAACAGTAGTAAAAGCAGAACCAAGTACTGCGATCTCATCTTTACCAAATCCTTTTAATCTGGATGCTGCTTCTGCAAAAGCTTCATCCCATCCAACTCTAATCAAATTTCCTTCAACTCTTATATGGGGTCCATCAACTCTGCTTTCAGCATTTACAAATTTAAAAGTATTAACTCTGCCGTGATCACACATCCAATAGCTGTTTACATCTTCATTATATTTTGGTACCAGCCTCAACACTTCATTGTTTCTTACCCATAGTTCAATGTTGCATCCACGAGCACAGCCGGTACAAACCGAGTTTGTGAGGGACATTTCCCATACTCGTGATTTAAATCTAAAATCACTGTTTGTTAATGCACCAACCGGACAAATATCTACAACATTCATTGAATATAAATTATCTAGTTTTTCGCCGGGATAAGTTGTAAGGAAAACCCTATCACCTCTTTTTGTAAATGTCAGCTCAGGGTCTTTTGCTATCTCATCACAAAATCTAATACATCTCGAACACATAATACATCTATCAGCATCAAACATTACATAAGGTCCGATCTGAATTCTTTTACCTTTTTTTACTTTCTCTTCTACAAATCTGCTTTCACCAACACTATGTTTATAGGTATAGTCCTGCAATTTGCATTCTCCTGCTTCATCACAAATTGGGCAATCAAGCGGATGATTGATAAGAAAGAACTCCATAACAGCATTTCGGGCTGCAAGAGATTTATCAGATTGAGTTCTGACAACCATTCCATCGGCAGCGGTTGTTGCGCAGGCTATTACAAGTTTAGGCATTTTTTCAACTTCAACAAGACACATTCTGCAATTGCCTGATACAGAAAGTTTTGGATGCCAGCAGAAGTGGGCAATTTCAATTCCGTAATCTTTTGCTGCCTCAATTATTGTTTGACCTTGTTTAAATTCTATTTCTTTTCCATCTATTTTAATTTTAGGCATAATTAACTCTGTTTTATACTTACTACTAAGCTGCGTTTTTTAATGAATTATTTTTTGAACAAATAACTATCTTACTTAATGTTGATTCATCAAGAACTTCTACAGAAAGTTTTTGAATATCGTGTAAACTTACCGAATCGATTTTATTTAATATATACTCAACCGGAACAACTTTTCCATAATGATTGATTGAATTTGCCAATCTTATCATTCTGTTGGTTGTATTTTCAAGACTCATTAAAGTATTGCCTTTAATATATTCTTTTACCCTGTTAAGTTCTTTCAATTTTACTTCTTCATTTCTCAGTTTTTTAAATTCCCGATATACAATTTCACTTACTTTGCCGGCTTGTTTATCGTTTGTAGAAAAGTAAACTCCAAATGATGACACATCCTGATATGAATTTAAAAAAGTATTTATTTGATAAGTCATACCAAGCTTTTCTCTTACCGCCTGAAATAATCTTGATGAACTTCCATCACCAAGTAAAGTAGAAAGAACTTTTAATTTATGTCTTCGCGAATCATTAAATCCATAAGTTTTTCTTCCGATGATTGAATGTACCTGTTGAATTTCTTTTTCGATTAAAACATCACAAACAGAATGTTTAAAGATACTTTTTCTTTTGGGGTTTGATGAATTTTTTTTATTTGTAAAATACTTATCAGCAAGTCTAACTGCTTCTTCGTGTTCTATTGCACCCGATACAGCAATCATAAGATTATCGGAGCAATAATTTGTTTTATGAAACTGATGAAGACTTTGTGCATTAAATAATAACAGATTTTTTTCTGTACCAATTATCGGATAACTTAAACTATGACCATTAAAAATCGCTTCCTCGAATTTATCAAAAATTAATTCTTCAGGATTATCATCAATATCTTTTAACTCATCTATTACAACACCAGATTCTTTTTTGATATGTGAGTCTTTGAATAATGGATTCTGAATCATATCTGCAAGAACAACAAAAGTTTTTTTAAAATTTTCAGAAAGTCCTCTGCCATAATAACATGTATGTTCTTTTGAAGTAAACGCATTCAGATAGCCGCCGTATGATTCAATTGTATCTGAGATTTGTTTTGCAGTTCTGGTTTTTGTTCCTTTAAATAGCATATGCTCAACAAAATGTGAGATACCATTATTGTGGCGATTTTCATCTCGAGCACCAATATTAAACCAAAATCCCAACGAAAAAGATTTTAGATGGGGAATAAATTCTGACACAACTTTTACACCGTTTGAAAGTGTCGTTACTTTACAATTATCCACAATTTCTTCTACTAATGATGAATTATTAGGGTTCAAATATAGACAAAGACGATTAGGCAATCAAGAAAAGAAAATAGAGAAATAAATATTCAGGTCATCTGAAATATTTTTGATTTGATCATCCTGAAATAACAGCATCTGAAAGAAAGAATAACATTTTCCACTTTTTAATTCTTGAATGATATTTCAGAAAACTGTATATGCAAAAATAAAATTATACTAGCGAAGCCGGAAAAAAATATTTCTATTGATTTCATTTTCGACTTCGCTAATAAAAAAAGAATCTTAAGCTTCAACTAAATCAGGATATTTTTCCTGATACTTAACAAAGAAACTTCCAATTGCTTTGTATGCTTTTTCAAGAATCTGTTCATTAGGTAAAAATACTACACGAAAATGTTTTGTGCCCGGTACCTGTCCAAAACCGCTGCCGGGAACAACAACAACTCCGGTTTCTTTTATTAGCTCTGCAACAAAATGATTATCAGGTTGCTTCATCTCTAATTTTGGGAAAGCATAAAACGCACCTTCTGGTTTAACACAAGAAATTCCTGGAATTGCATTTAACATTTCAACAGTTAAATCTCTTCTGCTGGATAATTTTTTCATTGCATCAAAAAGATGATCTTGATTTCCTTCAAGACAAGGTTTAATTCCATATTGTTCAGGATGATTTGCAGATAATCTGGCACGCAGGATTTTATTAATTGCTTCAATATAATCAGCAAGAACTTCTTTTCTTCCGCTAACAATTCCCCAGCCTATTCTAAAACCAGGAACCATATAATTTTTCGACAATCCGCCAAAAGTAATACAAGATACATCCTTATTTAATGCGCCGATTGAAATTTGTTTCTTTCCATCAAATAAAAGTTTATCATAAATTTCATCAGCAAAGATTACTAAGTTGTGTTTAAGTGCCAGATCAATAATCTGTCGCAGGTTTTCTTCTGTATAAATTGAACCAGTTGGATTATTGGGATTAATCAGAATGATAGCTCTAGTTTTATCATTGATCTTTGATTTAATATCATCAATATCAGGCAGCCAGCCATTTGATTCATCAAGATAGTAGGGATTCTCTATCATCTGTAATTTGCTTGCAATTGCAGTGTAAAGTGGATAACCCGGAGTTGGTGTAAGAACATTTTCACCATCATTAACCAAAGCAGTCAAGCAAATATCAATTGCTTCACTTGCACCGGTTGTTACAAAAATATCGTGAACATTTGTAATGCCCTTCCGGTCTGCTTCCTTTTCGATTGCAACTACTGCTTCTTTTATTCCTGATGAAGGAGCATAACCATTCAGGTTTTTTAACATTGCTTCATAAGTTGCATCAACAAGATATTTAGGCGGGGCAAAATCGTAAATATTCGGATCACCGATATTTAGATATAACATTTCTTTTCCAGTTTTTGCAACCTGATTGGCAAGAACAACAATATCTCTCACTGCATAGGTTATATTTTCTGTCCTTACTGCAGGAACTATTTTATTTATCATTTTTTAGACTCCTTAAAAAGTAAATCAAATTTTGCAAACAAAGTTAAAGAAAATTTGAGTGATTAGCAGAGTTAGTATTTTTTATCGTTCCTTCATAACCTCATCAATCAGATGCTATAAATTTAGCTGTTAAAAATACCCGCATATAACTTGACATTATTGATATTTCTATCAATATTTACAGTAGTAATTTAAAAAAGGAAAAATTTTAGAAGATTTGCTACATTATTAATTTTCGTTCGTCTAAAATATTATTTTTAAGAAAATTAACCAGAGTAGCAAAGTACACCGATTTAGGGAATTTCTCTGGTCGGTTTTTTGTTATATAATAAACAAATAATGGAGATTTGACTAATAGATAAATTGATACGAAAACTTTAGGTAAACGCATCCACTAATTTATTAGGAGAAACATGTGATGAGAGAAATAAAAGTAAAAATCGAAAATCCGTTATCTGAGCTTATCAGCGATGATATATTTGATCTTCTTGATTCTCACGGTTTAATTGATGAGAAAGCTGTCAGAGATTATCAAATAAGGAAAAAATTTAAACATCTTAGATCCAGTAAATTGAGTGCCGGAGATGCAATTGATGCTATCCGTGCTGAATATCCATATTTACAATTTGATACTATAAGAAAAATTGTATATCAAATCAGTAAATAATTAATGACATATAATACTTGACAATTAACATTTATGAATTTATTTTTAATTCGACTCTTTCAAAGGGTTCTCCCCTGCCCTTTGATGGAAATGAGTCGGGCCCGGTGAATCCCCCTCACCGGGTTTTTATTTTAAAATAAGGATGCATTATGGCTAAAAAAATTAAAAAGAAGAGTGCTAAGACAACTGCAAAGTCATTACCTTCACCATTTAATATTTATTGGGAAAGAACCAACTATCTGCTTTTTGGTCTAGGATTATTATTAATCGTTTTAGGTTTTTATTTTATGAGTCAGGGAACCTGGGACAGCACATCTTCATTAGTTGTATCTCCAATACTTCTATTTCTTGGCTTTGTGGTTGTTATTCCGGCTTCGATTCTTTATCGAAAAAAGACCGAGGCAATCAACACTGATATTGTTGAAACAGAAAAATAATTTAATAACTCAAAAATATTTGATTTGGGAAAATTAAGTTTCGATCAACTAACGGATTTATACGTTTTAATTTCCGTTGATAGAATTGGACCAGCAAAGGTGAGAAACCTTCTGGCTAAATTCAAACACATTTCCAACATTCTTGAAGCAAATATTTCTGATCTGATGGAAACTGATGGTATAAGTAAAGAGCTGGCTTCAAGGATCAGAAAGTCTTCATTAAACAAAGATTCAACAAGAAAACAATTAGAAAAAGAACTGAAATTTCTTGACAAGATTGGTGGTCGAGTAATTACTGTCTGGGATAATGAGTTTCCACAACTGTTAAAAAAGATTTATGACCCACCGATAATTTTATATCTAATGGGGAATTTTGATGAGATGGATAAATACTCAGTTGCGGTTGTTGGAACAAGACAGCCAACCACCTATGGAAAAATTCAGACTGAGAAAATTGTTGCAGATTTGGTTCGGCAAAACATAACGATTATTAGCGGATTAGCTAGAGGAATTGATTCTGCTGCTCATTCTTCCGCAATAAAAAACAATGGAAGAACGATTGCTGTTATCGGATCCGGATTAGATATTATTTATCCTTCTGAAAACAAAAAACTATTTAATGAAATAAAGGAACGCGGAGTTATTATCTCTGAGTTTCCACCCGGAACAATTCCAAATGCAGAAAATTTTCCCAGACGTAACAGAATTATTTCCGGATTAGCTTTGGGTACATTAGTAATAGAAACAGCAATTACCGGCGGTGCAATGCAAACTGCCAGACTTGCATTGGATCAAAATCGTGAAGTATTTGCTGTTCCAGGAAATCTTGGTATTAAGCAATCCGAAGGAACAAATATGCTGATTCAGCGGGGTGAAGCTCAGTTAATTAAAAATGCTGAAGACATATTAACCGGATTAGAATTGAAGCTTAAACCTGAAGTTGGAAAAAATATTCCTAAACATCAAAAAGATCTTACAATCTTTGAGGAAAAGATTTTAAACAGTCTTATCAATGAACCACTACATATAGATAAGATTGCAGAAAATACTGATCTAACCACTTCTGATTGTTTAGTTAATTTACTTTCTCTGGAGTTTAAGGGATTAGTTAAACAATTGCCCGGTAAAATGTTTATGTTGATGTAAATACAGATTAGATTTGTTTAATATTTCTTCTTTGTTTTCCACAAAAATTTTAACCAATCTTTTAACTTCTTTTCCTGGCCATTTTCTGTTGGGAAATAAAATTGCTTGTTTTTTATTTCATTGGGAAGATAATTTTCTTCGATAAAATGATTCTCAAAATCGTGTGCGTATTTATATTCTTTCCCATATCCAATATCCTTCATAAGCTTAGTCGGTGCGTTACGCAAGTGTTTTGGAACTGCAGCTAAAGGATTTTTTCTGACCTCTTGCAAAGCACTTTCAATCCCCACATAAGATGCGTTACTTTTGGGCTGAGCAGCCAGATAGGTAACGCATTGAGATAGAATTATTCTTCCTTCTGGCATACCGATTTTTTCAACTGCACTAAATGCTGCCTCAGCAAGAACCAGTGCATTGGGAGATGCATTTCCAATATCTTCAGATGCTAGAACTATCAATCGCCGCGCAATAAACAGAGGATCTTCACCTCCTTCTATCATTCGGGCAAGCCAGTATAAAGCTGCATCCGGATCACTGCCGCGGATACTTTTTATAAAAGCTGAAATAACATTGTAGTGTTCTTCGCCGGCTTTATCATATAGGATATTTTTTCTTTGAACAATATTCTCGAAGATTTCTTTTTTAAGGACTATCGCTTGACTATTTATCTCCTGAACAACAGCAGCTTCTAAAATTGTTAACATTACTCTTGCATCACCACCAGAGAGATAAATCAGATAATCTTCATCAATAGATTTAATATTAAGTTGTTTTAGAAGTTCATCCTTTAAAAGTGCGGATTTTAATATATCAAGCAAATCTTCTTTAGATAATTCTTCTAAAACAAAAACTCTTGTGCGTGAGCGAAGTGCAGGGATAACTTCAAATGATGGATTTTCAGTTGTAGCGCCAATCAATATAAGCACACCAGATTCTATTGAATGAAGCAGTGCATCCTGTTGTGCTTTATTAAATCTGTGAATTTCATCTATGAATAATATTGTTCGTTTAGCTAGGTTTCTGTTTTGTATCCCAATTTCAATAACAGAACGAATATCCCGCACACCGCTTGATACGGCATTAATTTGAAAAAATTCTGCTTGGGTTTGATTTGCAATTATTCGCGCAATTGTTGTTTTACCAGTACCGGGCGGTCCCCATAGAATAAATGATGACGGAGTATCATTCTCGATCATTAATCTGATTGGCTTGCCTTCACCAAGTAAATGTTTCTGTCCGTAAAAATCATCGATGGTTTTCGGTCTTATTCTTTCAGCAAGCGGGGTAGTAGGAATTTTTAATTTATCATTCATTTAAATATTATTAATCGAGACTTAATCCTTTTACCGGTTCATTCTTCAACTTTAAATGATATTTTTTTCTCTTTCGGTCTAATCATATCATATTTTTCTCTTGCAATTTTTTCAATTTTTGCTGGTATATTTCTTTTTAATGAATCAATCTCTGCTTCCAACTTTTTATTTTCTTCTTCCAGCTGAGCTATTCTAATATTTAAATCATCAAGTTCAGTTTTAACTTTTATGTACTTTATTACACCATAACTGTTAAAAAGCAGATATAAAGTTCCCAGCACCACTACAGTTACTATAATATAGAATTTGATTTTTTTGTTTTCTATTAATCTCATCTCAAGCTTAATGAAATAATCTTATCAACAAGCTGCTCAAATGAAATATCAACAGCTTTTGCCATTTTAGGAACCAGACTTAATGATGTCATTCCGGGTAGTGTATTTACTTCAAGAGCATAAATTTTGTTATCCGGACTCAAACGAAAATCAACTCTTGCATATACTTCGCACCTTAATGATTTACAGGCAAGCACAGCTATTTCTTTCATCTTATTACTTACATCATCAGGGATTTCTGCTGGTACAATATACTCACTCATACCAGATGTGTATTTACACTCATAATCATAAATACCATGTTTAGGTTTTATTTCTAGAACCGGCAGAGCTTTATCATCCAGCACAGCCACAGTTAGTTCTCTTCCAGGAATATATTTTTCTACAAGTATTCTGTCTGAATACTCAAATGCAAGGCGAATTGCTTCATGAAGCAGTTCATTTGATTTACAAATTGTTAATCCAACAGTTGATCCTTGATCATTTGGTTTAACAACTGCAGGATAAGCAAAAGCTTTTTTAATTTTATCGTTTACTTCGTTAGTTGTAAACTCATCTTTTTTGAAGTGAAAATATTCGGGTGTTGGTACTTTGTATTCCTCAAATAAAATTTTTGACATTATTTTATCCATTGCAAGAGCACTTGACAAAACTTTTGAGCCAGTATATTTAATACCTTTCAATTCGAGTAATGATTGTATTGTCCCATCTTCTCCATATTTGCCATGCAATGCAAGAAAAGCAACATTTATTTCAGATGGTGAAATCAGATTTATTGCATCCAGATAATTTTCATTTGAGATTTCTGTAAAATCTTCTTCACTAAAATAATCTTCAACATCAAACGGCTGATTTATTCCGTAAGCTGGGTCAAGTAAAACAACTTCATAATTAAGATTTATCAACGCATTATAAATTGATTTACCAGTGGATTTGGAAACTTCTCTTTCGGGTGATGTGCCGCCGAGCAGTAATAATACTTTTATTTTTTTATCCATAAATTAAAACAACTTTAATTATTTCTTTTATCAATTTTAATTCCATAGGTACTTTCAGAGATTCTAAGAATATCATTTATATTCTTCTTGGAAAGTCTTCTTGGGGTACCCGATAATTTTGCCAACAGAAGAATTTTAGAATAATGTTCTAGTTTTTCCATTTTATAATAAGCATCATCCAAAGTTTTACCTAAGGTAACAGCACCATGATTTTCTAAAAGCATTGCCCATGAAAAATTTATATAGGGGTTCATACTTTCAGGAACATCACTAGTTGATGGAGCAGCAAATTTACACAAGGGAATTTTACCAAGAGTCAGCATAACTTCTGGAAGATAATGTTCAAGTAATCCTTTACCTAAAAGACTAATTGCAGTTGCATAAACCGGATGACAATGAACAACTGCATTAACATCATTTCTTATTTTATAAACATTAAGATGTATCTTGTATTCAGTAGAAATTTTTGATTTGCCTTCTAATAACTTACCATTTGAATCAATTTTAACAATATCTTTTTCTGTAACATCACCTTTGCAAATTCCTGAACGGGTTATTAAGAACTTATTATCATCTAATCTGCAGGAGATATTTCCATCATAAGCTGCAACAAAACCTTTGCTGTAAACTTTATGACAAATTTCTACTAGCTTTTTCTTTGGAGACATTTTCTTTCCAGTTCTTCCAATAATTTAAGATTAGTTAAACCATCTTCACCGGTTACAAAAGGAGTTTCATTATTTAAAAAGGATTTTTGAACTGATTTAAGAACATACATCATCTTGTTTCCGCGTTTACGAAAACTTTTCCTTGTTTCATCTTCCAGAAGTATAGTAAGCTTTGGTGCAGCCATTTTCTTTCCGATAAGATTATCTATTGCAATGGCTCCTTTATGACATAATATTTCAATTCTGTTGAAAGCTTTTTTGTTATTGTAAGAAACATTAAAGATTCCGAAACCGCTTTTTTTAAACTTTACTGTTCCAATAGCAAAATCATCTATTTCACTGTTGTAAACTAAATTTTCCATATAACCATCAATACTTTCCACATCACCGCCGAAGTAAATTAACAAGTCTAATACGTGTGTGCCGATATCTCGTAATGCACCTCCACCGCTAAGTTCTTTCTTAAATCTGAAATTATTATCAGGAGGAAAATCGATATTAAACTTAATATCAATTGATACCAGTTTACCAAGTTTTTGATCAAGTAATAATTCTTTCGCTTTTTTTATAAGAGGGTGATACCTGTATATATAGTTTACAGAAAACAACACATTATTTTCTTTACACACTCTTACCATTTCCTCAGCCTGAACTGAAGAGAGAGCCAAAGGTTTTTCACATAAAATATTTTTACCTGCCCGTGCAGCCTTTATTACTTGTTCATAGTGATGAGCATTTGAGCTAGAAACGAAAACTGCATTAATATCTGAATCAAGGAATTTATCGTAGTCATCAAAATAATTTTGTACACCAAACTTTTGAGATAAGGATTTAGAACGTTTTATATCTCTGCTGTAAAGTGATATGACGCTGCTTTTCCTTAATAATTTTGTAACCGGTAAAAAACTGTTTTCAGCAAATCTTCCGCAGCCGGCTACTCCCCATTTGACTTTTTTACCTTTGTATAATTGTTCAACCATTGTATTATAGTTTTAGCCGTTCCATTAGTTTGATAATTGGTTTAGAATTTTGCATCACATAAAAATGGATGCTTTTAACATTTGCATTTAATAATTCTTCAACCTGTTTAGCAGCCCACTCAACACCAATATCCAGAACTTGTTCCGGTTTTGCTGCCATAATTTCATCAGAAAGTTCATCAGGAATATTTAGAAAAAAGTTTTTTGGAACTGAGGTTAAATGAGCTTTCGAAGTCAATACTTTAAGTCCGGGAATTATCGGAACATCAATTCCTATTTCTCTACACTGATCAACATAATTAAAATAATGTCTATTATCATAAAACATCTGAGTAACAATATACTCTGCACCAGCATCAACTTTTTCTTTAACATACTTTATATCAGTCTTCAGATTCGGAGCCTCAAAATGTTTTTCAGGATAACCGCCTACTCCAATACAAAAATCAGTAGGGCGGGCATCCAGTAAACTGTCTTCAAGATATTTACCATTATTCATATTAATTATTTGTTTAACCAGATCCACTGCATAAGGGTTTTTACTTTTCCCTTCCGGAATTGGTTTTTCGTATCCCGAATCATCGCCTCTAATTGCGAGTACATTCTGAATCTGCAAGTAATTAAGTTCAATTAAAAAATCTTCCGTTTCTTCTCTGGTAAATCCTTTTGATATTACATGTGGAACAGCATCTATGTTGTATTTATTTTGTATCAGTGCACAAATACCAAGTGTGCCTGGTCTTTTCCTCTTTACTTTTTTCTTAATACCTGTCGGAGTTTCTTCATAAAATACTTCTGCTGCGTGCGAAGTTATATCAATAAACGGCGGATTAAATTTTGTAATATCATCAAGTACCGATAATAACCCTCTTATATCTCCACCTCTTTTAGGTGGAATCAATTCAAAACTAATTAATGGATTTGTTGCATTATTAAGATGTTCGATAACCTTCATTTAAACTCATTTTATTTATTAAACAAAACTAATATAATAATACTTTACTATTTGATAATACTTATAACTAATGCTTTCTCAGAATATAATACTGATTTTTTGCTCAGCCTTTATTGATGCTTTATAAGCAATAAGTTTTTATTCTTCCTGATTGAGGATTCATCTGTTTTAATCAGCATATATTTACCTTTTAACCAGTAGGGTGTTTGATCACGATAATTGTCACTCATTACATTACCAGACTGACCAGTAGTTAAGATCAGAAAGTATTCATCAGTTTTTGCAAAATCATAAATGTACCGAACTGATGGTCCGAGTATATTATCAAATTCGTTGTGTCTGAACATAGAATATTTATCTATACTTTCAGCAAAAGAATATTCTGTGTTGTTAATTGTTGTGCCGTCTCCTCCTACCTCATAAGGACCTATGTTGATATACTTATCCAACAAACTAAAGTTACCGCTAAAAGCATGCTTAAATGTTACTGTATGTAATCTGCCCCATTGCCAGTCAGTTAAATCTTTTCCAAATTCTTTTTCCAGAAATGTTAATGCATCCACAAGACTTTTTCTAATAATCTCATTTTTAGTTTCAGTTTTAGCAGTATTAATATTATTAAAGATTAATGATTCCTGATTATCTAATACTTGCAGTAAGCTTCTGAATGGCACATTTGCCAGAAATACAAA
Organism: Ignavibacterium sp.; assembly: GCA_032027145.1. NCBI lineage: Bacteria > Pseudomonadati > Ignavibacteriota > Ignavibacteria > Ignavibacteriales > Ignavibacteriaceae > Ignavibacterium > Ignavibacterium sp. The sequence continues at coordinate 3,597,646 of JAVSMP010000001.1, forward strand.
ACGATTAAACAAATCATCACCCAGTTCATCATAATAAATATTATGCAATAAATATTTTAATGTTACGATGTATATAGATGGGGTTTGACTTTGCTTATCTAAATTAAAATCCCACTCATTCAATAATTCAAGTGCAGTTTTAAGATTATTATCAGTGATTTTAATTTCTGCAAATGCTTTAACTATATGGGATGTTATCACTTTAGCATAAGGGGATGTAATATCCATCTGATATTTTTTAAAATCTTCTGCCGAGTGCTTCTCCTTTGAAGTTAACAGTTCACGTATTCTGTCAATACGTGATGAAGGTTCCCATAAATTGGAAATATGATACTTAAAATTTCTTAATGCCTTATTATTTGCAGAGGCAATAAAGTTTTCTTTTGGATTAAGTACAGCTGGAATCTCTTCTATCGGAACAAAACCTTCCCAATCGTTCTCAGTATTAGTTCCGTCAAATACTAGTGTTGGATTGTTTTTCTTTCGCAGTGGAATTCTTGCACCCATAATGTATCCGATATTTCCTGAAGTATCAGCATAAACAAAATTTTGACCCGGTATCCCAAAATATCTCACGCCTTCCTTGAACTGATTCCAGTTTTTTGCTTTGTTGATTTTATAGAAACCAAGCATCTCGTCACTAAATTCGTTGCCCGACCATTTCATACTTATCGGCGGAGATTTTGATTCTGATTTATTATAAATAAAATTAAACGTATGAATATCTGAGATAATTGGTCCGCGGTGGGTTTCTTTTATTTCAATAATCTGGTCTTTACTGTTTTTAACTTTAATTGTGTCCTTAATAATTTTAAGTTCCTTCCACATACCATCTACAAAATATTTAGTCTCAGATGAATCAAGTTTCTCAACATAAAAATCCGAATCGTCATTCATTACATTAGTAATTACCCAGGAGATACATTCTCCCTTGCCAATCACAACTCCCGGAACTCCGGGTAAAGTAACACCAGAAGTTTTCCATCCTTCCTTAGAATTGATAGTAGCAGCAAACCATTTACCTGGCGCACTAAAAGCAAGATGAGGATCGTTAGCCATAATTGGTTTTCCTGTTACTGATTTATTAGCATTAACAACCCAGTTATTAGAACCAATATGTGTCCCAGTCCATCCAATAAAATTTCTGAATGCTTTATCGGTTTCTACAAGAGATGAATTTATTACAGGTAAATATTTAAAATTATCTGCAATAATAGTCGGAGCGTTTTCAGGATAGTCAGGTAATATTTCCAATGCTTCTTTTTCACCGAGTTTTTGAATCAATTCTGAAAAAGTAATATCTGTCCACCAACTGATATTTAATTCCCATGCCATCATTTTAATAATAATTAAACTGTGCAGAGGTTTCCATTTTTCAGGTTGATAACCGAGAATATCAAACTCAATTGAATAATTACCTTTCTGTTCTTCAATATAAGCATTAACTCCATCTGAATAAGATTGAAGCAATGAGATAACTGAAGGATCAACTCTGGAATAATTTTTTAAAATATTTCTTTTTATTCCAACAGTTCTAAACATATTATCAAAAGGCACTGCTTCTTCGCCAAGTATTTCACTAAGTCTGCCTTCACCGGCTCTTCTAATGAAATCCATAGTGAAAAATCTTTCTTGTGCGTGAACATAACCTAATGCAAAGGCAGCATCATTATCCTTTTCAGCAAAAATATACGGTACAGCAAAACTATCCCTGTATATTTCTATATCAGAAATGATTTTTGAAGAAGTAATTCTACCATTATAAACCGGAAGAGACGATGAGAGCATATTGTAAAATATTGCACCAGCTACAATGAAAATAATTACAAAAGAAACTGATAGTCCGATTAATATTTTCTTCCAATTACGCATAAAATAAATCAAAGTGTTTAGACAAATATAAAAAGAATTACTCGTAAGGTAAGAAATAAACGAACCGATACTCTGTAACTAATAATTTAATGCGGATTGAATATTACTTAATCAGATTTAACTGCAAATGATTTTCATATAACATAGTACATAAATGGAGCAGATAAATGAATAAAGCATTTACCAGATGCAATTAAAGATCATTCAAATATTTCAAATGATAGTTACAATGCTGTAGAAAAGTTGAAATGCTTTTGCGAACTTTAATCGTATTTATTCCGAATCTTTCCAGAGGTCTCCTTCAGGCTGTTTTGGATTAGCAGTTGTTTTTCCATGCATTGAAATAACATAACTGGCAACTTCCTGAATTTGTTTTGGACTTAATATACTTCGCCAGGAAATCATTCCTTTTTCAGGAACCCCGTATTTAGTAACAGAAAATACATTTTTTATTCCACCGCCATGAATCCAATAATCATCAGTTAGATTAGGTCCAACTAATCCTCCGCCATCATTACTATGGCAAGCAGCACAATTTGCATCAAAAATCTGCTTTCCAAAATTCAATGATGAAGGATCAGTTAATAAAGTAACAGTAACTTCATCTAATTGTTCACTTGATGTTTCAAATAATCCATTACCAGTTCCAGCCTGCTTAACTTCAGTTTGATTCTTTCCGGTTTGAAGCTGATTCATGTTTAGAATATGATAATTAATTAAGAAAGCGATTACCGCAAATATTGTAGTATAAAACAACCACATAAACCAAGATGGGACATTATTAACCAACTTTTTTGCATCAATACTTTTGTCTACTAGTAAATGTTCATTTATTAAAATTTCAGAGGTTGTTTTAATATTATACTTTTCATGCTGATTCCTAACAGAACTTTGGTTTTCAAACGACTCTCCTTTTTGTATCTTAGATTCTTTCCCTTCATAATAAATTAACGCAATAAAACTTATAAGAATAACAGCAATAAGGAATATTGCAATAACATCATAATATGAAGGAGGAAAATCAGATCCTGTTGTTGCGTAAGCTTCCTGAAAGCCAAATAGAATTGACAGAAACATTAAATTAAAGACAGATAATTTTCTTTTCATAAAAATCCTAAATCCATTAAAATTTTTCCTTAAAAGTAATTACGATTAGTATTTGAAATTACAAATAACCCAAAAGTATTAAAAATTTATTCTCATGTATTTTAAGTAAAAGTGATGCAGGTAATATCTAATGAATAAGAAATTATATTTAAATTAACTTAAAGATTAAATGCTAATCATAGTCAAGTAACTAAATGAAAATGAATAATTTGTAGTCAGCTATTGTGCAAATTGATTAACGACCGAATACTGTCTGGTTAAAATCAGAATAAAGTAAGAAGCAGTATAGTTATCATATTTTATTCTCAAATAAGAAAAATTCAAATAATTGATTTTACTTTTTTCAAAGTGAAGAAGTACAATTATTTAAAATATTTTTATAAAGACTTAACGAGGCTATTCATTCAGGTAGCTGATGATCTGATTATATCATTTTGAATAAAATTATTTTGGACAGATGAGCATTAACCATATTTTAATGTTCAAAGGTAAAATAATTTTAAAATGAAAATAGACCACACTGAAGAATTTGATCTGGCATATCGTTTTGTTACTGAAACAAATTTAAACATTTTTCTTACGGGCAAAGCCGGAACAGGAAAAACGACCTTCCTGAAATATGTTCAAAAGAATTCAACAAAAAAGATGTTAGTTGCTGCACCAACCGGAGTTGCGGCAGTAAATGCCGCAGGTGTTACACTTCATTCTTTATTTCAGCTTCCGTTAGGAATAATACTACCATATACAAATACTGTTAATCCTTCTAAAGATTTATTTAAGGATCATCCTCTTCTTTCAAGAATTCACTATAGTAAAGAAAAATTAAATCTACTCAGAAGTATTGAACTCCTTATAATTGATGAGGCAAGCATGCTCGCTTCGTACATAGTTGATGCAATTGATATTATTTTACGTTATGTAAAGCGTAAACCTGAAGAAGCATTTGGTGGAGTACAAATTTTATTTATTGGTGATCTCAATCAGCTTCCTCCAGTGGTAAAAAATGAGGATTGGGAAATTCTGAGTGATTATTATTCATCAATTTTTTTCTTCGATAGCATCGTACTGAGTGAAAACATTCCTGTTATAATTGAATTGAAAAATATTTATCGTCAAAAAGATAACAAGTTTATTGAAATACTGGGTGAAATAAGGAACAATGAATTAACAGAAGAAAATTATAATCTGTTAAACTCAAGATTATTAAGAAATTTTACACCTTCAGATAGTGAGGGATACATTTCACTAACTACTCATAACTACCAAGCTGATGAAATAAACAAAACCAAACTAAAAAATCTTCCTTCACCTGAGTATATCTTTAGTGCTGAAATAATAGATGAATTCCCGGAAAACATTCTGCCCGCTGAAAAAGAATTAATCCTGAAAAAAGGTGCACAGGTAATATTTCTTAAAAATGATACAGAAGCAAAACAATATTTTAACGGAAAAATCGGGATGGTTACCGAACTTGATTGGGATTTTATAAAAGTCTTTTGTAGAGATGATCAACTTGAAATCATAGTTAAAAAATCTGAATGGCAGAACATCAGGTTTAAAGTTGATCCTGAAACCCATAAAATAAAAGAAGAAGTTCTTGGAAGCTTCATTCAATATCCTTTAAGACTTGCCTGGGCAATTACTATTCATAAAAGTCAGGGTTTGACTTTCGATAGAGTAATTATAAATGCGGAAAGAGCTTTTGCTGCCGGACAGGTTTATGTTGCACTTAGCAGATGCACTTCACTGAATGGGCTTGTTCTTTCAAGTCCTGTTCGAAGAAACTCAATTATTTCGCACAAAGAATTGAATGAATGGTTTATCAGGAACAAAGATATAAACTTACAGATGCAATTTATAGAAGCGCGGCAAAATTATATTCTCAGGGAATTAAAAAATATTTTCGACAGTCAAAAATTGTATAACTCATTGAAAGATTTAAAAGCATTCTTTGAAGAAAATATATCTGATCTCTCTGCTGAATCATTATCTTGGCTTGAGGAATTGATCTTCAGACAGAAGCAGCTTAATGAAACATCAGAAAAATTTATGATGAGTTTAGTCCATCTGGGTGCTATTGGTTCTGATATTGAGAACAACAATCAAATACAAAAAAGGATTAAGGAAGCTGCATATTACTTCTATAATGAAATTGAAGCTTGGAAAAAATCATTTATTAATCATCCTTTGAGGGTACATACAAAGAAAGTTTCGAGTAAGGCTGACAAACTCCTTTTTGAGATTAATTTAATTCTATCAGAAACTCTGACCAATCTTCACTGTTGCAAAAACGGATTTATGTTAAAGAATTATTTAATGAATAAGAACAGTTTAAGATTGCCGTCATTTGAATTAGATTCAACTATTAAAAGTTCCTATACAAAAGATAAATCATCAAAAACAGATACAGTAAAGGAAACAGTTAAACTGTTTAAAGAAGGTAAAAGTGCGGACCAAATTGCTGCAGAACGGAATCTTGTTATCAGTACAATTGAAGGTCATTTTGCTCAAGCAATTAAGCAGGGACTAATTGATATTGATGAAGTAATGTCAATTAGCGAAGCAAAAATGATTGCAGAATATTTTCCTAAGAATCTTAAAGATGTTGGTTTAAGCAGTATTAAAGAAACTGTTCCGCAAAATATAAGCTATGGAAAATTGAAGATAGTAATGGCTTGGTTAGATAAAATGAGTAAGTAATTTGACAACTGAAATTTCATTGTTCAAAAATTCAAGCACAGTAATTAAACAAATAATAACAGCAAGTTGAATATTATTTTAAGGTAAACAAATTTCATTTTAAGGATGGGAAGACCATAACAGCAAAAAAAAAAAAAATCCCGATCAAAGATCGGGATCAAAATAAATCTGGCAGTGACCTACTCTCCCACACACCTGCGCATGCAGTACCATCGGCGTTCTGGGGCTTAACTTCTCTGTTCGGGATGGGAAGAGGTGTAACACCCAGGCTATAACCACCAAAATTTAAACTCAAAAAAAAATTTGAAAGAGTGAGCCTGTAAGAGAGAAATCTAACTGTATTTATAAATTTAAATGGATAAGCCTCACGACCTATTAGTACTACTCGGCTAAATACATTACTGCACTTACACCTATAGCCTATCAACCTCGTCATCTCCGAGGAGTCTTTAGTCCTGATAAATCAGGAGGGATACCTAATCTTGAAGCATGCTTCGCGCTTAGATGCTTTCAGCGCTTATCACTACCGTATATAGCTACCCAACTATGCCACTGGCGTGACAATTGGTGCACTAGAGATACGTTCACTTCGGCCCTCTCGTACTAGAAGCGACCCTTCTCAAGTATCCTGCGCCCGCATAGGATAGGGACCGAACTGTCTCACGACGTTCTGAACCCAGCTCACGTACCGCTTTAATTGGCGAACAGCCAAACCCTTGGGACCTTCTTCAGCCCCAGGATGCGATGAGCCGACATCGAGGTGCCAAACCTTACCGTCGATATGAACTCTTGGGTAAGATCAGCCTGTTATCCCCGGCGTACCTTTTATCCTTTGAGCGACGGCACTTCCACTCGCAGCCGTCGGATCACTAAGTCCTGCTTTCGCACCTGCTCGACTTGTAAGTCTCGCAGTCAAGCTCCCTTTTGCCTTTACACTCGCCGCATGATTACCAACCATGCTGAGGGAACCATTGAGAGCCTCCGTTACATTTTAGGAGGCGACCGCCCCAGTCAAACTACCCGCCTAACACTGTCCCTAACCCTGATTCAAGGGCTGAGGTTAGAATCCAAATAAAACAAGGGTGGTATTTCACAGTTGGCTCCACCGAAGCTAGCGCTCCGGCTTCAAAGCCTCCCACCTATTCTACACATGCTTTACCCGAACCCAATATTAGGGTGCAGTAAAGGTGCACGGGGTCTTTCCGTCCATATGCGGGTAACCGGCGTCTTCACCGGTACCACAATTTCACCGAGCCCGTGGTTGAGACAGTACCCAAATCGTTACACCATTCGTGCAGGTCGGAACTTACCCGACAAGGAATTTCGCTACCTTAGGACCGTTATAGTTACGGCCGCCGTTTACTGGGGCTTCGATTCATAGCTTCGCTTGCGCTGACCACTCCTCTTAACCTTCCAGCACCGGGCAGGTGTCAGTCCCTATACATCGTCTTGATTGACTTCGCAGAGACATATGTTTTTGTTAAACAGTCGCTTGGGCCATTTCACTGCGGCCTCTTTCAGCTACGTTAGAAATAATTTCACTTACTAAAGGCACCCCTTTTCCCGAAGTTACGGGGTTAATTTGCCGAGTTCCTTAACCACGGCTCACTCGAGCACCTTAGAATACTCTTCCCATCTACCTGTGTCGGTTTGCGGTACGAACTGATAAAACTCTTCTGTACGAAGATTTTCTCGGCAGTATGATTACGGTTAGTTTGTTGGCAAAGCCATCCCGTTCGTATCTCGGCCTTAAGAAAGTGCGGATTTGCCTACACTTTCAGCCTACTTACTTAGACCACCTAATCCACCAGGTGGCTAACCTTCACTCCTGCGTCCCTCCTTACAGTCAAACGATTTTTACCAGGTACAGGAATATTAACCTGTTTTCCATCACCTACGCCTTTCAGCCTCGGCTTAGGGTTCGACTAACCCTGAGATGACTAACATTGCTCAGGAAACCTTAGATTTTCGGTGGATCGATTTTTCATCGATCTTATCGTTACTTATGCCTACATTTTCTCTTCTATGCGCTCCAGCATGGCTCACACCACACCTTCAGTGCACATAAAATGTTCCCCTACCACTCCGACAATGTCGAAGTCCATAACTTCGGCAGATAGTTTTAGTCCCGAGTATTGTCGACGCTAAGTCGCTTGACTAGTGAGCTATTACGCACTCTTTAAATGAATGGCTGCTTCTAAGCCAACATCCTAGTTGTCTAGGCAACTAAACATCCTTTCTCTGTTAACTATCATTTGGGGGCCTTAGTTGATGGTTTGGGTTGTTTCCCTTTTGGCTACGAAGCTTATCCCTCGCAGCCTGACTCCCGAAGAACATGTATATGGAATTCGGAGTTTGTCTAGGTTTGGTACCGTTGTGACGGCCCTAGCCCAATCAGTGCTCTACCTCCATTACACTTTTGTTCGAGGCTAGCCCTAAAGCTATTTCGGGGAATACGAGCTATTTCCGAGTTTGGTTGGCCTTTCACTCCTACCCTCATCTCATCCAAGCGGTTTTCAACCCACACTAGTTCGGACCTCCATGAGGTTTTACCCTCACTTCATCCTGGACAAGGGTAGATCACCCGGTTTCGCGTCTACCGCACATTACTTTAATCGCCCGATTAGGACTTGCTTTCGCTTCGGCTTCGTTTCTAAAAAACTTAACCTTGCAATGTACGAGTAACTCGTAGGCTCATTATCCAAAAGGCACGCTGTCATCCCGATAAATCGAGACTCCAACTGCTTGTAAGCATATGGTTTCAGGTACTATTTCACTCTCCTAATAGGAG